>JAQGKC010000134.1 GCA_028290305.1 Bradyrhizobium sp. | reverse complement strand
GCTGCTGCACGGCGTCACCGACAGCCATCTCGATAATGTAGCCGAAACCGTCACGGCGCTGAAGAAACTGACAAAAGCGCGTGTCGTCGTGCTCGGCCCGGTGCCGACCTGGCGGCGAGGCCTGCCGCACGAAGTGTTGCGCTACTTCATGCTGCACCATCGTCTGATCCCGGCGCGGTCGGACGGCGCGGTGTCGTCGAATTGGCCGGACCGGCTTCTGCGCGCAAAGGTCGTTCCGTTAGGCGCGGAATTTATTTCGGTGTGGGACGCCCTATGCAACGCAGACGGCTGTCTGACCCGCATCGGCGATAGCGCCGGTGACATCTCCGCCAGCGATCAGGTGCACCTCACCGAAAAAGGATCGGTGTTTTTGGTCCAGGCCATTATCGACGACGTGCTTGGCGGGCGCATTCCGCGATCATCGCACGAATAGCTGCGATCTCGCCGGCCGTTAGCCGCGGCGGGTAATCTGGCCGGAATCGACGTTGAAGATTTCGCCGGACGCCCCGATCTCGGTGAACGCCAGGGGATCGGCGCCGGTCATCCAGACCTGCGCGCCGAGTTTGGTCAGTTCGTCGAACAGCGCTGCGCGTCGATCGGGATCGAGATGTGCAACCACCTCGTCCAGCAGCAAGAGCGGCGTGATGCCGGTCATGTCGGCCACGAGGGTGGCATGCGCCAGCACCAGCCCGATCAGCAGCGCCTTTTGCTCGCCGGTCGAGGCATCGCGGGCCGGCATGTTTTTCGGCGCATAGATCACCTGCAAATCGGTGAGATGCGGACCGTCGAGGGTGCGCCCTGCCGCGGCATCGCGCGCCCGGCCGTCGCGCAGGATCTGCCGGTAACGATCCTCCACCGAGGTGGCGGGTTCGGACAGCAGCGCGTTCTCCATCCAGCCGTCGAGCATGATCTGTGCGGAGGGAAACGCCGATGCCGCGCCGCGGGCGCGCAGCATCGCGGCGAGCCGTGTCACGGTCTGGCCGCGGGTCGCTGCCACCGCAACCGCAAGTTCGGCGGTTTCGCGCTCGATGGCGTCGCACCAATGGTCGTCGTAATTGCGCACCTCCAGCAGGCGGTTGCGCGAGCGCAGCGAGCGGTCGAGCGCGGAGACGCGGCTGGAATGCTCGCTGTTGATCGCCAGCACCAGCCGGTCGAAGAACCGCCGCCGCTCCGACGCCGGCCCCAAAAACAGCCCGTCCATCGATGGCGTCAGCCATACCATGCGCAAGTGATCGCCGAAGGCGGTGGCCGAGTTCACCGGTTCGCGGTCGATCCGGCAGCGCCGGCTGTTGCTGGCGGCCTCGCTGCCGGGGGCGTCGATGCCGGTGCCGAGCGTTGCGAGCCCGAGCGCGCCCTCGACCTCGGCCGACACCGCCCACGAGCCGTCGCCCTGGTTGTCGGCGACGTCCTCCAGCGTCGCGCGGCGCAAGCCGCGGCCCGGCGACAAAAACGAGATCGCCTCGATGCAATTGGTCTTGCCGGCGCCGTTGGGACCGACCAGCACCACCACGTCCCCGCGCGTCTGCAGGCTCGCCGCGCGATAATTGCGGAAGTGGGTGAGGCTGAGACGATGGATGCGGGAGGCGGTCATGAACCCAAATCGTCATTGCCGGGCTTGACCCGGCAATCCATCGTCCGCGTCAGCGGACAATTTCTTCGTATAGATCTCGCCAATCCGGATTGCTCGCGACGATCAGATCGATTTTCCACTCGCGCGACCAATGCTTGATGTTCTTTTCGCGTTGAAGCGCTGCGGCGATAGTTTCGTGCGATTCAAAGTATACCAAGGTCTTGATGCCGTATCGCTTGGTGAAACTCTCGGCCAAGCCCTCACGGTGCTCGTAGACACGCCGCACGAGATTGTTTGTCACGCCGATATACAGCGTTCCACCGGGTTTACTGGCAAGGATGTATATCCAATAGGTCATTTTCCAAAGTTGATGGATTGCCGGGTCAAGCCCGGCAATGACGAGTTAGTTGGTTCCTACACCCGCATCGGCATCAGCACGTAGAGCGCGCCTTTCGAATCCTTGTCCTGCACCAGCGTCGGCGAGCCGGGGTCGGCGAGTTTGAGCACCGCGACCTCGCCCTCGATCTGGGCGGCGATATCCAGGAGATAGCGCGAGTTAAAGCCGATATCGAGCGGGTCGGAGGCGTATTCGACTTCGAGCTCTTCCGTTGCGCTGCCGGAATCCGGGTTGGTCACCGACAGCACCAGCTTGCCCGCGGACAATGCCAGTTTCACGGCGCGGCCGCGCTCGCTCGAGATCGTCGAGACGCGGTCGACCGCGGCCTCGAAATCCTTTTTGTCGACGATCAGTTCCTTGTCGTTATTTTGCGGGATGACACGGCCGTAGTCGGGAAACGTGCCGTCGATCAGTTTCGAGGTCAGCACCACATTGCCGATGGTGAAACGGATCTTGCCCTGCGACAGTTCGATCGCGACCTCGGCCTCGTTGTCCTCGATCAAGCGCTGCACTTCGCCGACGGTCTTGCGCGGCATGATCACCCCGGGCATGCCGGAGGCGCCGTTGGGCAGCGGCAGATCGATCTGCGCCAGCCGATGCCCGTCGGTGGCGACCGCGCGCAGCGTCGCCGCCTTGGCGCTGCCGGCGGTGTGCAGATAGATGCCGTTGAGATAATAGCGGGTCTCTTCCGTCGAGATCGCGAACTGGGTGCGGTCGATCAATCGCTTCATGTCGGGGGCGGCGAGCGTGAACGAATGCGTCATGTCGCCGGCGGCAAGATCGGGAAAGTCGTTTTCGGGAAGGGTCTGCAGCGTGAAGCGCGAGCGGCCGGCGCGGATCGCCAGCATCGAGCGGTCGCCGTCGGCTTCGAGCACGATCTGGGCGCCGTCGGGCAATTTGCGCACGATGTCGTAGAACATGTGCGCCGGCACGGTAGTGGAACCGGAGGTTGCGGTTTCCGCCGCCAGCGTCTCCGTCACCTCAAGGTCGAGGTCGGTGGCCTTCAGCGACAGCCGCGCGTTTTCCGCCCGGACCAGCACATTGCCGAGGATCGGGATAGTGTTGCGGCGCTCGACCACGCGATGGACGTGGCCCAGCGATTTCAGGAGTTGCGCGCGTTCGACGGTAACCTTCATAGCAATACCCGCCTGATCCCTTAAGATGGAAAAGCCGGGCCGCCGAGAGGCGCGCCGCGGCATTGAAACCCGAAAAGCCCGATCAAAGCTGGATTTGACCAAACCCGCGGGGGGACCGCAAGGTGGCGCGGATAGCCCGCAAGCGCAAGGGAAACGGCGGCCGTTCCCCACGTTTTGCGTACCGCTCAAGAGTATCGCGATACGCTGCGGTTCCCTGACCCTCCCCCCGCTAGGGGCAGCGTCAGGAGGGATGCGGGGCTCACTCCTGCAATTGGCGCTTCAGCGACTCGACCTCTTCGGAGAGTGCCACATCCTTGGCGACCAGTGCCTCGATCTTGCGCACGGCGTGCAGCACCGTGGTGTGGTCACGTCCGCCGAAGCGGCGGCCGATTTCAGGCAACGAGCGCAGCGTCAGGGTCTTCGCCAGATACATCGCGACCTGGCGCGGGCGCACGACATTGGCGGTGCGGCGCGAGGACAACAGGTCTGAGCGGCTGACATTGTATTGCCGGGCCACCACCCGTTGAATGTCCTCGATCTTGATGCGTTTGGGTTCCTGCGGGCGGATCAGGTCGCGCACTTCGCGCTCGGCCATTTCCAGCGTCACCGGCTGCGCGTTGAGTTTGCTGTGCGCCAACAGGCGATTGATGGCGCCCTCGAGGTCGCGACCGTTATGGGTGATGGTTCTCGCCAGATAATCCAAAACCGGCGCCGGGACGTCGAAGCTCGCATGATGAGCGCGGGCTGCTGCGACCCGCGATTTGAGGATTCCGAGCCGCAGTTCTTCGCCGAGCGATCCCATCTCGACCACCAGACCGCCGGCCAGGCGCGAGCGGACGCGGTCGTCGAGGCTTTCCAGGTCGGAAGGCGGACGATCGGCTGCGATCACCACCTGACGGCCGGCGTCGATCAGCGCGTTCAGGGTGTGACAGAATTCAGCCTGGGTCGATTTGCCCTGCAGGAATTGCAGGTCGTCGATCACCAGCACGTCGATGCCGCGCAACGCCTCCTTGAACGCCAGCGCGGTCTGCGTCTTCAGCGCCGCCACGAAGCCGTACATGAATTTCTCGGCGGTGAGGTAAAGCACCTTGCGCTCGCTGCCCGAATTGCCGGCCCATGTCACCGCCTGCAGCAAATGGGTTTTGCCAAGGCCGACGCCGGCGTGGATGTAGAGCGGATTGAACATCACGCTGTCGCCGCGCCGCCCTTCGGCAACCTGGCGTGCCGCGGCATGGGCCAATGTGTTGGAGCGGCCAATGACAAAACTTCCGAACGTCAGGCGCGGATCGAGCGGCGAGCCGCCGAGCGCGTCATGGCTGGCGGACACCGGCGCGATCGCGGTGGCGCGCAGTTCGGGCGCCGGACGACCGTCGGTTCGCTCGGTGCGGCGATCGAGCGGCGTGACCGCCTCCTTTGCCGGTGCTGCGCAACGCATCGCGGTGCGCACAGTGAGGTCGATCCGGTGAACCTCCGGCATCTCGGCCTGCCAGCAGGTCAGCACGCGCTCGGCGTAATGCGCCTGGATCCAGCTCTTGAGAAACCGCGTCGGAACCGAAAGGTGGACGCTTTCCGGCTGGACGCTTTCCAGATCCATCCGCGCGAACCAGCTTGTATAGACGTCTTCTCCCACGCTCGAACGCAACCGACCCTTCACGCGTGACCAGCGATCCTGTTCCATATTCGACATTGTCTGAAAACTTTTCTGAAAGAGTAATATTGGCTTGTTAAACCGCCGCGCCGGATTTCCGCGCGGCGTGACCTCCAGCGAAACTTCGTCTTCAGCCATAGACCAGCCGTTCGGCGGAACGCCGCAAGGCAGATCATCGGTTGGAAGAAGAAGCGTCCGCGAGGTCAGCGCGTACTCGAGGGTCTGTCCGGAGCGCGCGCAGGAGGCCGCGTACATGCGGCGCTCGAAGCGTCTAATACGTTATCGTTTGAAAATGACGTTTGATCGACTGTCGCGATGATTCCGTAAAGCATACAACCTCCCCCACCGTCGTGATCACTCACGACAAGCTGTCATTTCTAAGCGTGTTTCAAGTTCAGTCGGCCGCGTCCGAACATCAAACGTTCAGCACCGCTACGCCGCACACCTCAGCCCGTATATCCTCAACCCGCCCACCTGCTTCGCGTTCGGCGTTGCCGGTCTCGTTGGCTGGGGCGTATTTCTCTTGTTCGAAGCGAGCGGGACACGAATACCCCGCTTGAGAAATTTCGACACAGAACCACCGTCCTCATATTGCTATGAGTTTCAACCTGACAATCGCTTGGAAAGCGTCGCCAACGCGCACACCGCCGCCGATTTGCACGTCCACCCTTGGTTCTCAAACCGCGCTGATCTGGAGAGCCGTGGGCGTCGCGAACGCTCTAAGAGATACATCATGCCCTATTTCCCGCAACGGAAATGATTCAGCGCGAGTGCTGGCAAAATTGCCTTCGTGCTCGCAAAATCACGCAGCCGCTTCCCGGTACAGCGGCAAGGTTTTGAATCTGTGCGGAGATTCGAGACGTTGAACCGCTGTCATATTTCATACGATTGCCCAAAATAAATTCATAAATTGTTTACGTTTGATCGGGGCGGGAGCGAGTTTTCGAACAACTGATCGCCACTATGCTGATAAGTGACTACGCAAGCGCGTTTTTTTTTGCTCGTCGGAAGAGGGTAACCCCAAAAGACTTTCGACCGGAGTCGCGCGATTGCGATTGCCATTTCGAAAGCGCGCTCACGACGAAGCTGCCCTCGATAGCGATGACGTCGTGCAAGGCGGTTCTGCGCGCCGTGTTTCAGGTGCGGCAGAATTGCATCCAGTAAAAACACGGACGCGCAAAAATCCAACACGGCTGCAAGCCGTGGCGCCGACGGCTACCCAAAAGAAAAAAGCCCGGCACTGCCGGGCTTTTTTGACGAATGTCTTTTTCGTTCAGTTCATTTCGCCAGTTTGGCGATCTGATGCGCCAACCGCGAAACCTTTCGGCTCGCATTGTTCTTGTGAATGATGTTGCGCTGCGCTGCCTGCATGAGTTCGGGTTCCGCGCGCGCCATCGCCTTCAGTGCTGCGTCGCGGTCGCCGCTCTTGATCGCTTCTTCGACGGATCGAACCGAGCCGCGCATCTGGGTGCGGCGCGATTTATTGATGATGGTGCGACGGGCAATCTTGCGTGTCGCCTTCTTGGCGGAAGTCGTATTGGCCATGTTCTCAAATATCCTTCGGCGGTGACCGTCGCGGGTAGTCGGGCTTGGACGCGCCGGCTGTTCAGCCGCGTGATCGACGCTGGTGTGTTTCCGGGTATTCCCGAGGATACCATTTCCGGAGCGAAAAGGCTCACATGACGGCGTCGCTCAAAGAACATCGGCGGCGGGATTGCGCCCGCCGCCATTGACGGTCTTATAGAGGGCGCGCCTTGCAGCGTCAACGCCTTCCGGGCCTCCCGGAGCCCGAAAGCCCGGCCGGAAGGCCTTGATAAGGCACTGATGAGGTTGAATTTCCTGGGGCACCCGGTTAATGGCTGACGGCATTCCGGGCGCGACAGATATAAGGTGACGCATGATCCGCGGCTTTTTCAGACTTGTCGGGCTGCTGCTGCTGGCCGGCGGATTTGTTTTCATGGTCTATGACGGAGCACGTTGGGTCGCCGATCAGACCTTGCGCTTTACCCGGTTTGGCGAGTTCTGGAACGATATCCATCAATCCAGCCAGCAGGCATTCCGGGCCTGGGTGGAGAGCCATGCGCCATGGCTTTGGAACAGTATTATCAGGGTTGTGCTGGATCAGCCGGTTTTTGCTGTGATGGGCGTGCTGGGCATTCTGCTGATGCTGTTGTTCCGGCCCCGCAAGCCGCTGATCGGCTATTCGCGGAATTGAGCGGACGGCGAGGCTGCGTTTCCGCCCAACCGTCCGACGTAATGGGGCTGCCTCTATCAACGTAAAGACACATATTAAGACATACATTGTTGTCGTGGGTGCGAATGCATTCGGCAAGTTGAACCGCTGGCCTTCAGGCCGCACCTGGAATGCGCTTTCGACATCCAGCCGGTCGCGATCTCTTTATGCGAGACGGACCTTGCTTCAACCGACATCACGCCGGGAGGTAATCATGTTGTTCATGCGCAAAACCACTGCATTGCCGAGCGCGGCCGAGGCGCTGCCGGGCCGTGCGCAACCGATCGCCACTGCAACGAGCCATTTCGTAAATGGCCGCCGGCTGCAGCCGCCTTATCCCGCGGGTCTGGAGCAGGCGGTGTTCGGGCTCGGCTGTTTCTGGGGCGCGGAGCGTAAATTCTGGGAGCTCGGCGATGGCATCTATACCACCGCCGTCGGCTACGCGGGCGGTCATACCGCGAACCCCACTTACGAGGAGGTCTGTTCGGGCCGCACCGGTCACACCGAAGTGGTGCTGGTGGTGTTCGATCCCCGGAAAATCTCGTTCGATCGGCTGCTCAAGACATTTTGGGAAAGTCACAATCCGACGCAGGGCATGCGTCAGGGCAATGACGTCGGCACCCAGTATCGCTCCGCGATCTACACGCTCAGTGACGCGCAACGCAAAGCCGCGGACGCGTCCAGGGCCGCGTATCAAAAGGCGTTGGCCGCAAAGGGCCTGAGCGCCATCACCACGGAGGTCGCACCCGGTGGCGAATTCTATTTCGCCGAGGACTATCATCAGCAATATCTGGCGAAGAATCCGGCCGGTTATTGCGGATTTGGCGGCACCGGGGTGTCGTGTCCGATCGGCGCCGGCGTCAGCGCCTGATCGAAAAAACGATTTGTTAACCATAATCGGTGCAAGACTGGCGCTGTCTCGCTATGAGGGATGGCTCCGGTGCCGGTTGCGCGCGCGTTTCGATTGCCGATCATTACCGCCATGACCGCGCTCGTCCTGTCGGGCTGCATGCACACATCCGGTCCTGTCGCGATGGCGCAGCCGCAAAGCGATCTCGATTACATGGCTTACGGCCAGCCATATGCGCCACGGGGCATCGCCTCATCGCCGTCCAATGTCGCGGATTCCGGCGGCGCCATCAGCGCGCTTCGCGCCAGCTTTGCCGCGGCGCCCCCGCGCTATTCTTCGCCGGCTCCGGCCGCCTACGCCGCCGCGCCAATGCCGGCGGCATATGATGGCGCCTACCGGCTCGATGCCGGCGACAAATTACGGGTCGTGGTCTTTGGCCAGGAAGGTCTCACCAACACCTACGCGATCGATGCCGCCGGCTCCATCACCATGCCGCTGATCGGTTCGGTGCCGGCGCGCGGACGAACACCGGCCGGACTGGCCGCGGAGATCACCGGTAGACTCCGCAACGGCTATATCCGCGATCCGTCGGTGGCGGTGGAGATCGATTCCTATCGGCCGTTCTTTATCCTCGGTGAAGTCGCGGCCCCCGGCCAATATCCTTACGTGCCCAATATGAGCGTCGAAAGCGCAGTCGCAATCGCGGGCGGATTTTCGCCGCGGGCTCGGCGCGACCAGGTCACCCTGACCCACACCGACGGCTCCGGTTCGATGCGCGTCGTGGTGCCGCTCGGCACCCCGCTCAGTCCTGGCGATACCGTCCTTGTCGGCGAGCGCTGGTTCTGACGTTACTCATTTTGAACTGATGCGCGCAGATATGTATCTCGTCATTCCGGGGCGCGCGTTAGCGCGAACCTCAGATGTGCAATTGCACATCGGGGAATCTCGCGGTGATAATCTCTGGATTTCCGGGTCTGCGCCAAACGGCGCATCCCGGAATGACAACAGAACAATTCCAATCTTCTTACTTCTTCAAATGCTTGGCAAAGAAGTCGAGGCTGCGCGGCCAGGCGATATCCGAGCTTGCCTTGTCGTAGCTCGCCCGTTCATCGCAGTGGAAACCATGCTGTGCGCCCGGATAGATGTGGATCTCGACCTCGGGCCGCTTGGCTCTGATAATCTCGACATCGCTGAGCGGAATGCCCGCGTCCTTTTCGCCGAAATGCAATTGGGTCGGCACCGCAGGCTTGTCGTCGGCGAAGCGGACGATGGCGCCGCCGTAATAGCCGATCGCGGCGGAGAGCCCCGATAGTTTCGTCGCGGCGGCATAGGCGACGCTGCCGCCAAGACAAAAGCCGATGATGCCGACCGGACCGACATCCCTGACGGCATCGATGGCGGCCTGGGTGTCGCGCAGCATGGCCGTCCAGTCGGGGTTGGCGACGAACTTGCGTGCCACCGCGACCTCATCCGGCGAATAGCCGGACGTAAAATTGGGTTCGACGCGATCGAAGATCGCAGGTGCGATGGCGACATAGCCTTCGTCCGCGAGACGGTCGCAGACCGCGCGAATGTGGTGATTGACGCCGAAGATTTCCTGGATCACCACCACCGCTCCCTTGGGCGCGGTTGCGGGGTCGGCACGATAGCCGCCCAGTTGAAAATTATCCGAAGCCGTCAGCTTGATATCTTGTCCCACGGGTCATCCATTTGTTGAGGTTTGCGTTATTGAGAGTTGATCGTTCTGGAATTGCCTGCGAGCGGGATACGCGGCTCACAACGCTATTGCCACATCCAGTTGTGGCTTCAATCGCCCTTCCAGCCGGCCAACCTGCCCTTGCGGAATTGCAGATATAGACGGTCTTTGTGAAAGAACAAAACGCTGCCCTTGGGTTCAAACGGCTTGGCGCTTGCAATCCCGGGACATGCGGCGAAAATCGCGATCAGCAGGTACCCGCTATACGCCAGCCTGTTCATGACTGGGCCAGCTTCTCCGGAACAGCGCTGCGCGGGAGGCCATCGAGGAACGGCAACACGGCGTCGATGAACGCTTGCGGCTGGTCGATGTTGACGGCGTGGCCGGCAGCCGGGATCACCACTTTTTTCGCGCCGGGAATTTTCGCCGCCATGTAGTCGGAGGCCGCAAGGAACGGCGCATCATCGGCGCCGACCACCACCAGCGACGGCACCTTGATGTTGGGCAGTTGCCCGATCACGCGGGCATCGCGCTGGGTCAGCATGCCGCGCGCCGCGCGCGCCAGGCCCGATGCATCGCGATGGCTCACCGTCGAGCGTTCGCGGCTTAAGGATTTCAGAACTGCAAGGCCTTCGCGCTCGAAGCGGTCACCGGTGTC
Source organism: Bradyrhizobium sp. (assembly GCA_028290305.1). Next base: position 108,975 of record JAQGKC010000134.1, on the reverse strand, counting down.
GTGCGCGCGCTTGTTCCAGGCTTCGCGGGCGTCGTCTTTCTTGAATCCCGGCCCGGTATCAATGATCAATAGCGCGCGCACGCGGTCCGGATGCGCGCGATAGAATGCCAGCGACATGTAGCCACCCAGCGAAAGCCCGCCAACAATCGCCTGGCCGGCGCTGACCTCGTCGAGTAGCGCGGCCATATCGGCGACCGTCGGGGCTTCGCTGTAGGCGGAGGAACTATCGGGATAATCGGACTGGCCGTGGCCACGCATATCCCAGAGCACGAGTTTATAGTGCTTCGACAGCGCTTCGACCTGGCCCCGCCACATCGCAGAGGTCGACGAATAGCCGTGGGTCAGTATTAGCGGCGGGCCGCTGCCGTGAACTTCGTAATAGATGTTGACCCCGTCACGATTGATCTTCGGCATCGCGGCTTCCCGGATATTGCTCTCACGGGCATCCTAGCGCGATCTGTTCGCCGTTGAGAAATGCGGAAACGCGAGGTGACGTTTGCGGCGTTGATCGACAAACGCGCGATAGAACTTCGCCGCAACGCACAAAGCAGGAATTAAAATTATATTCTCTTCGACCATTTCTAATTTGCATTGCCTCTCGACGGGAACGGTACCATCTTGCGCACCGACTGGCATCGATCCGGTGGGTGCCAGCCATTACCCAGAAGTGAGTTGCCGCCGTAAGCGGCATCATGCACCGGCAGGGGAAGAGCGATGCCTAATCTCACTATCAACGGACGGAATATGTCCGTCGAGGCGGCCAACGATACGCCGCTGCTCTGGGTCATCCGCGAACAATTGCAGATGACCGGAACAAAGTTCGGTTGCGGCGCCGGCCTGTGCGGTGCCTGCACGGTTCACATCAACGGCGAGGCCGTACGATCCTGCCAGACGTCGCTCAGCGATGCCGTCGGCAAAAAAATCACCACCATCGAAGGCCTCAGCGCCAAGGGTGATCATCCCCTGCAGAAGGCGTGGATCGCCGAGCAGGTTCCGCAATGCGGCTACTGCCAATCCGGGCAGATCATGCAGGCGGCTTCACTGCTCTCCAAGAACACCAATCCGACCAAGGAAGAAGTGGTCGAGCACATGGACGGCAATCTCTGCCGCTGCATGACCTATTCGCGTATCCAAAAGGCGATCATGCGTGCGGCCTCTGAAATGCGCACCGCTTCCAACGCCGGCACCGAGCGGAGGGCAACATGAATACGCACGTGAAAATCACCAAATCCGAGCCCGCCGATCTCAGCCGCCGCTCGTTCCTCGTCGGTACCGCCGCCGCCGGTCTCGCGCTTGGCTATTCCGCCGTCCCCGGCCTGCTCGGCGGCGATGCGGCGTTAGCCGCTACGGGCAATTTCGATCCCAGCGTCTGGTATTCGATCGCGCCGGACGGGATTGTCACGGTGACCTGCGGCAAGGCCGACATGGGCCAGCACATTGCCTCGACCATGGCGCAGATCATATCGGAAGAGCTTGGCTCGAGCTGGAAGGACATGCGGGTTCAACTCGCGTCCAACGATCCGAAGTTCAACGATCCCGTACTCGGCGCGCAGATTACCGGCGGCAGCTGGAGCACGATGATGAACTACGAAGCGATGAGCCGCGCGGGTGCCGCGGGACGCATCGCGTTGACGGAAGCCGCCGCCGCGGCGATGGGCGCACCGTCAGGCGAACTGGTCGTTAGAGAGTCCACGATTACGCATCCGAAGTCGAAGAAGTCGATGACGTTCGCGGAAATCGTCAAGAGCGGCAAGGCCACCAAGACCTTTACGCCCGACGAACTCAAGGCGATCAAGCTCAAGACGCCGGACCAGTACACCATGATCGGCGTTTCGGTTCCGCAGCTCGATATTCCGTCGAAAACCAACGGAACGGCCAAATACGGCATCGACGTCATGTTGCCGGGCATGGTGTACGGCAAGATCGTGATGCCGTCGGTGCGCTACGGCGCGACGGTGAAATCGGTCGACGACAGCGCGGCCAAGAAGGTGCCGGGCTTCATCAAGGCGGTCACCCTCGACGACAAGACCGGTACGACGACCGGCTGGGTGGTGGCGGTGGCCAATACCTATGCGAACGCCCGCAAGGCCGCGGACGCACTCAAGGTAACCTATGACGGTGGACCTAACGCCAAACTGTCGAGCGAATCCCTGCTCACCGAAGCCAGGCGTTTGCAGGGCCTCGACGATTCCGGCCTGTTCTTCGTCAAGGATGGCGACACATCGGCGGCGTTCGGCACAGCGGCAAAGGTGATGGAGGCGGAATACACCACCAACATCAACATCCATGCGCCGATGGAACCGATGAACGCCACCGCGCAGCTTCAGGGCGATATCTGGCACATCTATTCCGGCAACCAGTTCGCGACGCGCTCGGGCGCGATCGCGGCGGGCGCTGCCGGCGTCGATCCCAAATTCGTCGTGATGCATCAGATGTGGCTGGGTGGCGGCTTCGGCCGGCGTCTCGACGCCGACATGATGGTGCCCGCGGTGCAGGCGGCGAAGGCTGTCGGTAAACCGGTCAAGGTGATCTACTCGCGCGAAGACGACATGACCATGGACTTCTCGCGTCCGCTGACGTTGCAGAAGGTCAAGGCCGGTCTCGACGGCGATGGCAAGCTGATTGCGCTCAATCACGACGTGGTCAGCGCATGGCCGACCAAGCGCTGGGGCATCCCGGATTTCCTGTCGCCTTCGGTCGACAAGAAAGGCGCGCTCGATGCGTTCACCGTGAACGGCGCGGACTTCTTTTATTCCGTGCCCAATCACAACGTCCGCGCCATTCTCAATGAGATGGCGCACAACGCCACCCCGTCGGGTCAGCTGCGGTCGGTGGCGCCGGGCTGGACCTTCTGGGCGGTCGAAAGCATGGTCGACGAATTGGCGCATGCGGCCGGCAAGGATCCCGCGCAGTATCGTATCGACATGCTCGACGGCAAGGGCGCCAATGCCGGTGGCGCGCAACGCCTGCGCAACACCTTGCTCGCCGCGATGGGCTTGTCCGGCTACGGCACCAAGCAACTGCCCAAAGGCGAAGGCATGGGCGTTGCCTGCGTCTCATCGCAGGAAAGGGCAACCGCAAGCTGGACCGCGTGCGTGGCCCATGTTGCCGTCGCTGACAGCGGCGAAGTCAAGGTCAAGAAGCTGACCGTGGCCACCGACGTCGGCACCCAGGTGCATCCCGACAACATCCGGGCCCAGGTCGAGGGCGCGGCGTTGTGGGGGCTTTCGCTCGCCATGTATGAGAAGGCGACGTTGAAGGACGGCGGGATCGAGCAGACCAACTTCGACACCTACACGCCGTTGCGGATGAGTCAGATGCCGGAAGTCGCCATCAGCGTCATCGCCAATGGCGAAAAAGCCACCGGCGTCGGCGAACCGGCGGTGACCGTGATCGCGCCCGCGCTCGCGAATGCGATCTTCAACGCCTGCGGCGCCCGCGTCCGCTCGCTGCCGATCACGGCAGAGGCGGTGAAGGGCGCCATGAAGGCGTAAGACATCGCATCAGGCGATAAATCGATCCGCCGGAGGCATCGCTTCCGGCGGATTTTTTCCGGCTTCAATCAAATCGCCCGTAAGTGAAGTCGGAAATCGTTAAATTTTTACGGTCTGCGATACACCCGCATTCACAATGCCCCTTAAGCCTCGGGGAACCCGTTGCGAGGTAGTCTTTTGTTGTCGCCATATCAGATCAGCCCCTAACCGAGGATCTATGACAGCTCTAGCCAATAAGACTCCGTCCAGGCGCCGGCTGCTGCTGGCATCGGATAGGAGCGATCAGAGCAGCGAGTTAGCCAGCATTCTGCAATCCGTGGGCGAGGTCGACACCATCTCGACGTCGGATATTCCCGACGCTCCCGCCGGTCATTTTGCCGGGATCGTGGTCGACATCAACCTGCGATCGGCCGAGAGCGTGCAGCGGGTTCGCAACAAGCTGCGTGCCGAGGCTTACCGCTCCATGCCCAGGTTGTTCGTTCTGGCGGACGCGCTTCATCATGGGTCGATGCAGGCCTGGGCGCTGGGCGCGACCGATACGATATCGCGGCCGTTCGATGCGCAAGGGATCCTGCATCGCATCCGCGCTGCATTTCCCGATACCAATGGGTTCGACACGACAGCCGATGGCAAAGCCCTGAACACGGGCATTGCTGCCGCGCACGCGGTGATGGTCAAGATATTCGAGAAGCTTCCGGCGGGAATTCCGCTGACATTCGATGATATCATGAAGGCCGAGAACCAGATTCTCAAAGCCATCAAGCAATCCTCTTTGCGTGAATGGCTGGCGACCGTCGGCCGCCATCATACACACAGCTATCGCCACTGCCTCTTTGTCACCGGATTCGCGGTTGCGTTCGCGCAGCATCTCGGCATGCGCGAAGACGATCAGCGCCGTCTGGCTCGCGCCGCCCTTTTGCACGATGTCGGCAAGGCGTTCGTCCCGGTGGCTATATTGGACAAGCCGGGAAAGCTCACCGACGAGGAAATGGGCGAAATCCGCAAGCATCCGCGTCTGGGCTACGATGCTCTCGCAGCCCAAGGCGGCTTCCCGCCGGAGATGCTGGATGTGGTCCTGCACCATCACGAATTCCTTGATGGCACCGGATATCCCGATGGCCTGCGCGGCAACCAGATCAGCGATATCGTGCGCCTGACAACGATCGTGGATATCTACGCGGCGCTGGTCGAGAAGCGTGCCTACCGGCTGCCGTTTACGCACACCAAGGCCTTTGGGATCATGGAGCAGATGGGCGGCAACCTCGACCAGCATCTGCTGCAGGCTTTCCGCCCGGTGGCCCTGGGATGTTATTGACGGTCAGCGGCACGTGGCTGCGGCGCGTGGTCGACAAACGGCCGGTCCGCATAGACGACATTGCCGCCGACCATCGTCAGTACCGATTTGATTTTTCCGATCTCCTGGACCGGCGTCGTCAAATAGTCGGATGACAGCACCGCAAGATCGGCGAATTTGCCGGGCTCCAGCGTGCCGCGTCTGTCGTCATCATTGGCCATGAAAGCCGAATTGCGCGTGTACATCTCCAGCGCCTGACGGCGGCTCGGTGCCTCCGTCGGCCCGCGGGTCTGAACGCCGCCGATCGTGGTGGCGTCGAGATACCATTGCAGCGCGACGAACGGATTGTAGGACGACACCCGATGCGCGTCGGTGCCGCCGGCCACCGTCAGCCCGAGCTTCATGGCGGTTACGATCCGCGGCATCGCCTTCGCCCGATCGATACCGACCTCGCGCTGCAGCCGCTCGCCGCTGAAATAAAGCCCGTCCCTGAACGCCCCAGATCAGCCCTACCGATTTCATCCGCTTCAGATTGTCCTCGGACGCGTCATACAGATGCAGCACGGTCCATCTGAGATCGCGAACCGGATAATCCCTGTTGATGTCTTCGATGATATCGAGAAGATCGTGGACGGTACGGTCCGGGTTCCAGTGCAGCTGGATGGTGTAGCCTTTCGATGCGGCCCAACGCAGCAATTCGGCGAGCTTGGCCTTGCCGTCGGGCGCAATATCTCCGTCGGTCCAGTCGGCCCATATCAGGATTTCCCCAGGACCGTTGAAATGCAGCATCGCATCGCCAAACCCCTGCGGCAGCAACTGCGTCAGGTTCTGCAAATCCGTGAGTTCGCTGCCCGGCTTCGGCGCACAGAGATGATAGGCGACGCGCACGTTAAGTTGCTTGTCGTGCCACAGCTTGAACACGGCCTGATAATTGGCGGGATACATGCTCACCCCGCCTCCATCGACGATGCCGGTAATCCCAAGACTGTTCATCTCGCGGAAGAATTTGCGGGAGCCATCGACCTGCTGGTCGAGGGTTGGCTTTGGCAGCTTGTCGAAGATTTTGCCGAGCGTATTGCCGTTGCCGATCACCACGCCGGTCGGGCGATTGTCGCCGTCGCGCTCCAGCTTGCCGCCGGGCGTGAGATCGCTCTCGTCGTGAATGTTGAGCGCCTCCATCGCCTGCGGCGTCAGCAGCAGCCAGTCATACAGATGCTGGATATAGACCGGATTATCCGGCGCAATTGCCGCCAACTCGCGCGCGGTCGGCCGGCGCTTTTCCTCGAATTGCTCCTCGGTCCAGCCGCCGGCCACGACGATCCAGGAGCCGGGCTTTTGGGTCTGCGCAGCCTGATGGATTTTCTCCAGCGCTTGCTTAAGGGTGGGAACGCCGATCCAGTTGACCTCGGTGCCAAACGTCAGCGCGGCGCGGATGCCGTGAATGTGCCCGTCGGTTAAGCCCGGAATCACGGTGCGGCCGCCGAGATCGATCAGCTTTGTCGTGTCGCTCGCGAATTTCTTCATCGCAGCCGTCGTGCCTGACGCCAGTATCTGACCGTGCCCGATCGCCAGCGCCTGCTCGATCGAAAAACCCTTGTCGACGGTCAGGATCTTGCCGTTGAACAGGACGGTGTCGGCGGTTTGGGCGCAGGCAATGCTCGCCGGCAACGTCAGATACAAGACCGCGAATACGGCAAGTGCTTTGCCGCCAACGAATCGGAGGGCTGACCTTTCCCTTTGAAATCGCGAACCGGGGTTTAACATGTCGCCGCTCCCTTACTTTCTTTTCGCTTTTCTTTTGCCGCGAGATTGCGGTCTTTGGAAACAGCCAGTCAAACCTGACGCAATCCTACCCCAGCAATTTGCGCAATTCCGCCTTCGCCACCTTCTCCAGTGTCGAGCGCGGCATCTCGTCGACGAAGCGGATTTCGCGCGGCACCTTGAAGTCCGCCAGCGCGCTGCGGCAGGCGGCCATGATCGTGTCGTGCAATTCCGGCGGCGCGCGTTCGACGCCGGCGTGCGGGATGATGAACACCACCGGCACCTCATCGAGCATCGGATGCCTTTTCGCGACCACCGCGGCCTCGCGCACACCGGGCACGATGGCGATCACCTGTTCGATCTCGGAGGCCGCGACGTTCTCACCGCCGACCTTCAGCATGTCCTTGGCGCGGTCGCCGAACCGGATGAAGCCGTGGTTCAGCAACGTGACGCGGTCGCCGGTGACGAAATAGCCGTGCTCGTCAAAACTCTCGCGGGTAGCCTTCTCGTTGTGCAAATATTCCTTGAACAGCGACAGCCCGGGAACGCCCTTGATCGATAGATTGCCGGTGCCGCCGACGGCAGTCGGTGCGCCGTCATCATCGGTGATGCGGATAGCGTATTCGGCCGCGGCGCGACCGATCGACATCGGCGTATTGGGCTGATCGACCTCGCCAACGATGCCGTGGGTGATGGTTTCGGTCATGCCCCACCAGCCGATGATCTTGATGCCGAATGCGGCGAATGCCGGTGGCTCGGAGACTGCCGAGCCCCAGAGCCGGAATGTATGCCGCTTGGGGATTTCGTGCTCGAGCAGCGCCTTCATGCAAAATGGTATCGTCGAGGTCCAGGTGCAGCCATGTTCGGCGGCGACATTCTAGAACCGGCTGGCGGAAAACCGCGGCTGAATCACGCAAGTTCCGCCGACCCACAGGCTCGCCAGCATCGAATAGGCCAGCGCGTTGGTGTGAAACAGCGGCAGATAGGTCTGATGCACGTCGCCGGCATGTAGATCCTGATGCGACGCATTGACCTTGGCGCCCCACAACGCATTGGCATGAGTCCACAGCACCGCCTTCGGCCGCGACGTGGTGCCGGAGGTATATTGCACGCTGCAGGGGGCCAATGGATCGGTTGCGCGGCGCGGCCGGTCGGCGCTGTCGGCGAACAATGATTCGAAGCTATCACCGTGTGGCACGGCGGCGCCTGGCGCGGGCGCAACGCCGGCGTCGTGCGAAATCACTGCGAGCCAGCGCAAGTTTCGGCAATGCGCCGAGATCATCTCGGCATAAGCAGGCTGGGTGATCGCGGCGATCGCGCCGCAATGACCCGCAAAATATTCCATTTCCGCCGGCGCGGAGCGGGTGTTGGTGGTGACGGCAATGGCGCCGAGCTCGACGCAGGCGAACCACGCCAGCATTGCCTCGATGCAGTTGTCGAGATGGATCAGCACGAATTCGCCTGACTTGACGCCGCGTCCGGCGAGGCCCGCGGCGAGCGCGCCGACGCGTTCGTGAAATTCGCCATAGCTCTAGATCCGCGCCGGCGCATCGAATGGCGCCCAGATCAGGAATGGATGATCGCGGCGCACCTCGGCCCGCATCCGCAGCAGCCACGGCACGTCCATTCCCGCAAAGGGTCCCACCACGCCGGGCGGGTGTTGCGAATTCGACATTGATCCTCCCGCGCAGCCTTGGCGGCTGCTTCGTGCATTTTGCTTGGGAGCTTTGTGCCATCGGACGGGGCGTTGAGCAAATCGGAAGACTCGTCATCCCTGCGTAACGGCTTCGCCGTTATCGCTGGAGGTGCGAGCCTCTTCGGCGAGCCTCGAAGGATGATGGCGGAGCACGTAGCCCATCCTTCGAGACGCGCGCCCAAGAGCGCGCGCTCCTCAGGATGACGGCGGTATGTGCCTTAAACCGTATCCCCCTCATACGACGAAATCTCGATCAGGCTGCCATCGGGATCCCGGCAATAGACCGACCGCAGCGTGCCGCGAGCGCCCTGTCTCTCCGTCGGGCCTTCCTCGATCGCTACGCCGTTCGCTTTGAGATGCGCCACCACCTCGTCCGGCGTGGCCGCGGTGAGAAAGCACAGATCGTCGCTGCCGGCGGCTTCGTGGTCCGCCGTGAACCATTCGACCTTGTCGGCGTCGCGCGGCCGCACGTTGATTTTCTGGTTGCCGAACATCAGCGATGTCCGCGGCGTCTTGCCTTCGCCCGGATCGAACACCCTGATCTCCATGCCGAGGATCTTTCGATACCATTCCACAGAACGCGCCACATCCGAGACATTGATCACGAGATGATCGAGCGCATGAACTTTGACAGACATGGATTATCCTTTCGTCGCGGGTCCATGCGCAGGTGCCGCACTGGCCGTGCCGCGCTTTGTTTGTTACAACGCGGGCCGTCGTCAATTCAACAACAACGAACCGTGCAAAGCGGATTCGTGACCCCTGGGGAGAAACTGCATGGCATCACGCCGCACCGCAATCCGTCTGGTTGCAATCGGCCTTTCGGCCTTCGTCTGGTCTGCTGGTGGCGCTTCGGCGCTGGACTATCCGACGCGGTCGGTGCGCTTTGTCGTCGGCTATCCGGCCGGCGGCGCGACCGATATTCTTGCGCGCATCATTGGCCAGCGGCTTTCCGAACGGCTGGGTCAGCAATTCGTGATCGAGAACAAGCCCGGTGCCGGCAACAACATCGGCACCGAGACGGTGGTCAATGCGGAGCCGGATGGCTACACAGTGCTGCTGGTCAACCCTGCCAACTTCATCAACGCGTCGCTTTACGCCAAGCTCAATTTCAATTTCATCCGCGACATCGCGCCGGTCGCGACGTTCAATCGCGTGCCGAATGTGATGACGGTCGCGCCTGACGTGCCGGCCAAGACGGTCGCCGAGTTCATCGCATACGTGAAGGCCAATCCCGGCAAGGTGAACATGGCATCATCGGGGAACGGTACGTCGGTGCATCTGTCCGGTGAATTGTTCATGGCGATGTCGGGCGCGAAGATGGAACACATCCCTTATAAGGGTGCGGCCCCCGCGATCACCGACCTGCTCGGCAACCGCGTCCAGGTGATCTTCGACAACATGCCCTCGATCATCCAGCATATCGGCTCCGGCAGATTGCGCGCGCTGGCTGTGACAACGGCGGAGCGATCGCCGCAATTGCCTGACGTGCCGACAGTCGGTGAGACCGTTGCGGGCTACGAGGCGAGCGCGCTGTTTGGCATGGGCGCGCCGAAGAAGACGCCGCCGGAGATCATCGCGAAGCTGAACCGGGAGATCAATGCGGTGCTGGCCGAACCGGAAACCAGGAAGCGCCTGACCGAACTGGGCGGCGAACCGCTGATCAGTTCGCCGGAGGCGTTTGGCACGATGATCGCAGCCGAGACCGAAAAATGGGAGAAGGTGGTCAGTTTCGCCGGCATCAAGGTGGACTAGATAAAGGTGGAATAGACCGCTGCCGGAACATTCCCGAGGCGGCATCGTTTTGAATGCGAGGCGACGCCAGGCCCGCTGCGGCCAACGCGAAGGAGACGAAATCATGCGCCATGCGATGTTGGCACTATTGGCTTTACTGGCGGCCGGTGCAGCCATGACGGCCGGCTCCGGTCCCGCGGCGGCGTTCGATTATCCTTATTGCATTCAGGGCAGAGGCTGGGGAGTTCCGGGCGACTGCTCTTACCGGACCTATGCCCAGTGCATGGCGACCGCGTCCGGGCGAAACGTCTATTGCAACGTCAATCCCCGCGTCGCGTTTCGGCAGCAACAGCGGCGCGGGCGGCCTTATCCGGACTATTATCGCAACTGAGGCTATTCAGCCCCTCGGCCCATATCGTCGGAGCGCTTCAAGGGTGAGGCCCTTGCCGACCGCGCCGAAGGTATCGCCTTCGACGATGCGGGCAGACGGCACCGCCTTTGTGATCGCTTTGCGGACATGGGCAAGCCTCACTGAACCGCCGGTCAGGAACACAGCATCGATGTCTTCAGCGGACAATCGCGCCTGCGCCAGGCAGACCTTGACGCGGGCCGCGATGCGCTCCGCCAGTTTTCCGGTATGGCTGACAAGGTCGGGGCGGCCGATGGCGACGTTCAGGCCTGGCGCGACCCATTCCAGCGGGATGTCGGCCCGGCGCGTGTCGGACAGAGCAATCTTGGCGTCCTCGACCTCCATCGCCAGCGTGTGGCCGCGTTGTTCCTCGACCACCCGCACTAGCCGGTCGATCAGGATCGGTTCACGGGCTTCCTGCCGAACCTGACGGATATCGGCGATCACGCGCGGCTCGTACATGCGATTGATGTTCGACCATGTCGCCAGGTCGTGGAAATAACTCGAAGGCACATCGAGGCCGGGACGCTTCATGGCGCTGCCAAAGCCGAACAGCGGCATGATGACGCCGAGATTGAGTGCAGAATCGAAATCGGTGCCGCCGATACGGACGCCGTCATTGGCGAGAATGTCCGCCGTGCGATCGGCCTTGCCGTGGCGCTGCGGTCCGAGACGCACGATCGAAAAATCCGAAGTGCCACCGCCGATATCGGCGATCAAGGCGACTTCCTCGGTTGAGATCTGGCGCTCATAGTCCAGCGCCGCAGCGATCGGCTCGAACTGGAATGTGACCTCATCGAAACCGATCTCGCGCGCAATCTCCCGCAGGGTCTGCTCGGCCTTGCGGTCGGCGTCCGGCGCGTTGTCGACGAAGTGTACCGGTCGGCCATGCACCACGTCGCGCAGTTCGCGACCGGTGGCCTGTTCGGCGCGCCGTTTCACCGCGCCCAGGTAATAGGCGATCACATCGCGAAAACTGGTCCGCTCGCGCCCGAGCCGGGTGGTCTCGTCGATCAGCGAAGTACCAAGCACCGATTTGAGGCTGCGCATCAGACGGCCGGGCGCACCCTCGACATAGGCTGCAACGGCCTTGCGGCCGATCAGAACGGCGCCGTCCACTTCGTAGAAGATCGCGCTGGGAATCGTGGTCTGGCCGACTTCCAGCGTCGCCAAAACCGGCGCGCGGCCTTCGATGGTGCCGAGCGTCGTGTTCGACGTTCCGAAATCAAGTCCGCAGATTGACATGAGCGTTCCAGGAGGAACGTCCGTCTACACATTAACGCGCCATCGATCCACCTTTATCTTGTCGCGCAATGCAAGCGAGCCATTCGGGGACTGAATGACGTCCATCCACAGGACAATTTGTTTGATGCGGTGGGTTGATGAATCAATCGGTGATGGTCCATAAGCGGCGTCCCCGCGGTCGACAATCCACTCGCCGCGATGGCTTCAAAAGGATTTCGCTTGGTAAACATCAATCGGCAGATTGCGGAAGAACTTGGCGTCCGCGAGCAGCAGGTCGAGGCGACGGTAGCGCTGCTCGATGGCGGCGCCACAGTCCCGTTCGTTGCGCGATACCGCAAGGAAATCACCGGCGCGCTGGACGACGCGCAATTGCGCACGCTGGAAGAGCGCCTGAACTATCTGCGCGAACTTGAAGAGCGTCGCACAGCAATCCTCAATTCGGTCCGTGAACAGGGCAAACTCGATGCCGCGCTGGAAGCGGCAATCCTGGCCGCCGACAACAAAGGACGCCTGGAAGACATCTATCTGCCGTTCAAGCCGAAGCGCCGCACCAAAGCCGAGATCGCCAGGGAGGCCGGCCTTGAGCCGTTGTCCGAACTGTTGCTGACGCAGCCGCAAAACGATCCGCAGGTTGTGGCCGCAGGTTTCGTCGATGTCGAGAAGCAGGTAGCCGACGTCGCTGCGGCGCTTGACGGGGCGCGCGCGATTCTGGTGGAGCGTTTCGCCGAAGACGCCGACCTGATCGGCACGCTGCGCGAGCAGATGTGGTCGAACGGACTGATGACGTCCACCGTGCGATCAGGCAAGAAAACCGAAGGCGAAAAATTCAAGGACTATTTCGATTTCAGCGAGCCGCTGCACAAGCTGCCGTCGCACCGCATTCTGGCGATGCTCCGTGGCGAGAAGGAAGAGATCCTCGATCTGCAGATCCAGCCCGACCCGCAAGCTCCGGTCGCCGGCATTCCCAGCTCGTACGAGCTGAAGATCATGCAGCGCTTCGCTATTTTCGACCAGGGCCGCCCTGGCGACCGCTGGCTGGTGGAGACTGCGCGGTGGGCGTGGCGTACAAAGATCCAGGTGCATCTCAACATCGACCTGCGCATGCGGCTGTGGACTTTGGCCGAGACGGAAGCCGTGCGCGTGTTTGCTTCGAATTTGCGCGACCTGTTGCTGGCGGCGCCGGCCGGCGCGCGCGTGACCATGGGTCTCGATCCCGGCTTCCGCTCCGGCGTCAAGGTCGCCATCGTCGATGCCACCGGCAAGGTGGTGGCCACCACGGCGATCTATCCGCATGAACCGCAAAAGCGCTGGGACGAGGCGCTGGCGACGCTTGGGAAACTTGCGATGGCGCACCGCGTCGATCTCATCGCGATCGGCAACGGCACCGCATCGCGCGAGACCGACAAGCTGGCGACAGACCTGGTCAAGTTGTTGCCGGATCTGAAAATGTCGAAGATTGTCGTGTCGGAAGCCGGTGCTTCCGTTTATTCGGCCTCGGCCTTTGCATCCGAGGAATTGCCGGAACTCGATGTGACCTTGCGCGGCGCGGTGTCGATCGCGCGGCGCCTGCAGGATCCCCTGGCCGAACTGGTCAAGATCGATCCGAAGGCGATCGGCGTCGGCCAGTATCAGCATGATCTCGGCGAAACCAGACTGGCGCGCTCGCTCGACGCCGTCGTCGAAGATTGCGTCAATGCGGTCGGCGTCGACGCCAACACCGCCTCCGCGCCGCTGCTGGCGCGGGTGTCGGGCATCGGCTCGGGCCTCGCGCAGAGCATCGTTCAGCATCGCGACGCCAACGGTCCGTTCAAATCACGCAAAGCGTTGAAGCAGGTGCCACGGCTGGGGCCGAAGGCGTTCGAGCAATGCGCGGGCTTCCTCCGCATCAACGACGGCGAGGATCCGCTCGATGCCTCCGGCGTGCATCCGGAAGCCTATCCGGTAGTGCGGCGGATTCTCGCAGTCACCAAAAGCGACATCAAGGCGCTGATCGGCAATGCCGAGATCGTGCGTCAGTTGAAGCCGCAGACTTTCGTGGACGACACTTTCGGTTTGCCCACGGTGACCGATATTCTGCGCGAACTGGAAAAGCCCGGCCGCGATCCGCGGCCCGCCTTCAAGGCGGCGGTGTTCAAGGAGGGTGTCGAGACGCTTGGGGATCTCAAGCCCGGCATGATCCTCGAAGGCACGGTAACCAATGTCGCGGCGTTCGGCGCCTTCGTCGATATCGGCGTGCATCAGGATGGGCTGGTGCACATTTCGGCCATGTCGAAGACCTTCATCAAGGATCCGCGCGAGGTGGTGAAGTCGGGCGATATCGTAAAAGTGAAGGTGCTGGAGGTCGAGGTCGCCCGCAAGCGCATCGCGTTGACGCTGCGTCTCGATGGCGAACTTGGCGGCAGGAGCGAGCGTCCGGCACAGGGCATGCCGCGCGACAATTCCCGCGCGTCGATGACATCGTCGGCCCCGCGCAAGCCGCAGGAGCAGTCGGGCGGGGCGCTCGCCGAAGCCTTGCGCCGCGCCGCCGAGAAAAGCGGGAACGGCAAAACCAGGGCATAGGTGGCGAGCGCCCGCCGGTCCGGGCGATCAATATGGCTATCCAGCCGCGCTATGTTTCGAAGTTGAACAGTTTGGCCGCGGTGCGACCGAGGATATCGGCCTTTTCGTCATCGCTGAGCGACGCCGTGGCGAAAATCGGATTCGCCGGATGCAGCTCCCAGGGATAGGGATAGTCGCTGCCCAGCACGACCTGACCGGCGCCGACCTGGGCCACCAGATGGCGAAGCGCCTCGGGTGTGAAGATCAGTGAATCGAAATAGATCTGCTTGAGATATTCCGTCGGCTCTTTCTTGAGCTTGATGTCGGGGTTGCAACCCTTGGGGCCGACCAGACAGGCATGGTCCGAACGGTCGGCGTAGGAAGGCAGGAAGCCGCCGCCATGGGCGGCAATCACTTTCAGCTTGGGATAGCGATCGAACGTGCCCTCGAAGATGAGGTGCGCGAGCGCAATCGACGTCTCCGCCGGAAAGGCGATCGCGTTGGCGAGCCAGCCGTTGCCGGCCAATCGCTTGTTGAGTTCGGGTATGCCCTGCGGATGGATGAACAAGGGCACGCCGAGTTCCTCCGCCTTGGCCCATACCGGATGGAATTTGGGATCGGAGAATGCCTCGCCGTTCACCGCGCCGCCGATCGCGGCTCCCTTCAATCCCTGCTTCTTCACCGCGGTTTCGAGTTCCTGTACCGCGAGATCAGGCGCCTGCAGAGTGAGTGAGGCAAAGCCTGCAAACCGGTCAGGCTTTGACGCACAAAGCTCGGCCAGTTTCTCGTTCTGGAGTTTGACGATCCTGCCGGCCAGATCGCGGTCACGGTCGTACCAGAACGGGTTGATCGACAGCACCTCCATGTCGACCGCTTGAGAGTCCATGGCAGCGAGCCGTTTGTCCATCTCGACGAAAACCTCCTCCGCGCCTCTGACCGGAGAAATCTGGGCAGCGGGACCTGCGTCGCCGATCAACGCGCCGGCCTCGCGGAAATGACAATGGGCGTGGACGTCGATGGTTTTGACCCGTTTTCCGGCCACCAAGACGGGCAGTTTTTGGCGTGCGGGCTGCTGGGCGTGCGCACTTCGCAGCAGACCGCAGTTGCAGAAGACAATGCCGGTAGCGGCGGCAGCGGTGCCGCCTTTCAGAAAGTTACGGCGTGTGGTCATGACAATTCCTCCCATGGCTCTTTTGCTGGCGTGGTCTGCCACCACCAAGCCATACTGATTTTTGTTAGCATTCCGCCGCGATTGGCCGGCGGATGGGCAGATGGCGAGTAGCGTAAGACATGTCACAGGTTGCTAGCAAGACAGCGCAAGACAACCCAGGAACAACCCGAGACAGCGTACGGCACGCGCTCGCTCCAGCTTGAACGGCCGGTAGCCGCCCGCTACGCTCACTCAACAATTCCGGGGGGAGAAAAATGAGACAGGTCAGGATCGGCGACATCACCATCGACGCAGTGATCGAGCGCGAAGGCCCGTGGCGGCGGCCGCAGGACTTCTTCCCGGCCTATGACGAGGCCGTATTCAGGCGTCACCTGCCCACGATGGAGCCGGAGGTATTTGACCAGGCGCTGGAAATGATGGTCATAACCTACCAGACCTTCGTGGTGCGAACGCCGCACTACACGATCCTGGTGGACACCTGCACCGGCGAGGACAAGGGCCATCCGCCGCCGTTCGATTTTCCTGGCAAGGAGCGCTGGCGGAGGGAGCTGTTTGCGCTCGGCATCGCTTACGACAAAGTGGACTATGTGTTCTGCACGCATCTTCATATCGATCACACCGGCTGGAACACCACGCTGCGCGACGGGCGTTGGGTGCCGACCTTCCCGAACGCGAAATATATCTTTCACAGACAAGAATATGCGGTTTGGGAAGCGGAGCACGCGCGAGGCGCCAATCCGCCCGGTACTGTCTTCCGCGACAATTGTTTGCCGATCGTGGAAGCAGGTCAGGCGCTTCTGGTCGATGACGATTACGCGCTGGACGACACCATTACGTTGACCCCGACGCCGGGGCACTCGCCCTGCCATTGCTGCGTCAACATTTTCTCCCGCGGGCAGCGCGCGGTCGTGACCGGCGACATGATGCACCACGTCATACAATGCCGGGAGCCGGACTGGTCCCCGAGGGTCGACTGGGATCCGAAGCAGGCGGTGGTGTCGCGCCGGAAATTTTTATCCGGTGTCGCGGACACCGACACGCTCATTCTGCCGATCCATTTCCCGACGCCGACGGCAGGCCTGGTCACGGCGGATGGCGATCGATTCAACTACCGGTTCAAACGCGATTAGCAGCTTGCGGCCATGCCGGTGCCCAGCGCGTACACCAAGTGCGCCTCAGCATTGGGTGAGACCGAAAAGCCTGAAGGAACCTACGCCGCGGCGGCGGGACCAGTCTGCTCACCGTCGATGGCGCGATCGATGGCGTCGATCAGCAATTGAGTCTCGATGAATTTGATCCGTGCCCGCTCGGCCTTGTCGCGGTCGAACGGCGCGGCCAAGGTCTTTGCAAACGCGTCGCGATCGTCGGCCATTCGCTCGCGCGCCTTTTTCAGCGTCTGAAGTCGCTCACTCATGTGGGCCTCGCTTTCTGTTGGTCGCGCGATCTTCGGTCCGGCCGCTTACGGCACGGCCGCTTTCGCCTTGGCAAACACGATTCCCTTGGCCTCGGTACCGACGGCCGTGAGCACCGCGATGACGATCGCAACCGACCCCGCCACGGCCGCCAGCGCAAGACCATAGTTTCCGCCGAAGTGCGAGGCGATACCAGCCTGAAGCGTCGCGTTGATGGATGCAAGCAAATTGCCCAGTTGATAGACGAATCCGGGAAAGGTGCCCCTCGCGGTGTCCGGCGACAACTCGTTCAGATGCACCGGCACGACGCCCCACGCGCCCTGTACGGTGAATTGCATCAGGAAAGCACCTATCGCGAGGAGTGCGGGGCTGTCCGAAAAGGCCCACAGCGGGATCACCGGCAAGGAGAGCAGCGCCGAAATGATAATGCAGCGCCGCCTGCCGAAACGTTCCGACAGCGTGCCGAACAGAATGCCGCCGCAGATCGCGCCGATATTGTAGATCACGGCGATGATGCCGACGACGTGCGGAGACAGCTTGTGTTGGACCTGCAGGAATGTCGGGTAGAGATCCTGCGTGCCATGGCTGAAAAAATTGAACGCCGTCATCAGCACGACCGCGTAGATGCCCAGCCGCCAGTGCTCTTTCAGGACCGTCAGCGTGCTGCCGCGTTCGACGGCTGCCTCTTTGCTCCAGCTTGGCGATTCCGGCACGTTGCGGCGAATGTAAAGCACGAGCAACGCCGGGATCACGCCGACCATGAACATGCCGCGCCATCCGATATAGGGGAAAAGCGCGCCATAGACGATCGACGCCATGAAATATCCGGCGGGATATCCCGATTGCAGCAGGCCTGAGACGAATCCGCGGGCATGAGGCGGAATGGTTTCCATCGTCAGCGAAGCTCCGACGCCCCATTCGCCGCCCATCGCGGCGCCGTACAAGGCACGCAAAATGATGAGCACCGTCAGGCTCGGCGCAAAGCCCGATGCGAATTCGAGGATCGAATACAGGAGGATGTCGATCATCAGGGTGGGCCGGCGGCCCCAGCGGTCGGCGGCGCGGCCGAAAATGAAGGCTCCGATCGGACGCATCGCCAGCGTCAGGAGGATGGCCAGCGTGACGTTCGAAATATCCGTCTGGAATTCCGCCGCAATATCCTTCAGCACGAACACCAGAAGGAAAAAGTCGAAGGCGTCCAGCGACCATCCGAGAAAGCTCGCCGCCACGACGTGCTTCTGTTCACTGGTCCAGCCGGACAATGCTGCAATCGCCATTGAATCTGCCTCTAAAAACGCAAGAGGCAGCAATGTTTCACAGAACGCGGCGGGTGAATAGCGCGCGCCGGGTTGCTCTTACCGGGCGGTACGCTGGCGCATGCCTCGGGCCATCGCTTGCAGCAATGCGCTTCCTCTCAATCGGGATTCTTGGTGCAGACGGTCAGGATTCCCGCAGTCTTGGTGCATTGCCATTGAGCGCTTAAAACCGCGCTGGCAAAAGGCTTCGGACGCGTCAAGCTGACCGAAAGAACTGCAGTAGAGCCGGCAAGCGTCAAGACTGCAACAATGAGTGCGATGCCCTTGCGAGTCCAAAATGTCCAGGTCATTGCCTTCACTCCTATTCCAGTGTGCTGAGAATAAGAGGAAACGGTTCATTGTTATGTGAACGATATCACAATTTCGTTCGCTTATAGCATCGTCGGATCGAATTGTGATTGGATCGTGAAAAGCCGTGTTCGTAGACTTTGGCGAGCGTCGGCTTTCGTAACAAGGATGATGACGATTGAACGACTTCACGGCGCCACGCGGATCACCCGGTATTCCGCCACGTTGGACCTCAAGCGCCAAGAGCGCAGTGGGCACTGCTGCGCGCGCCGAAAGCCGGGTTTGGTTCACGATCAGCCATGGCATTCTCAACGAAATCTATGCGCCCAGGCTTGATACCGCCTGTATCCGGGATTTCGGATTCATCGTTACCGCAAAGGACTATTTTTCCGAAGAGAAGCGCGACACGCAGCACACGGTCGAGATGATCGAAGATGGTGTTCCCGCGTTTCGGCTGGTCAGCACCTCGTTCGATGGCCGCTACCGGATCTCCAAGACCGTTTTTTCCGATCCCGTTCGCGAGGTCGTGCTGCAACAAGTCTATTTTGAAGCGCTGGTGGGTGCGCCATCCGATTACGACGTTCATGTGATCATCGCGCCTCATCTCGTCAACGCGGGCGCGGACAACACCGGCTGGTGTGGCAACTTCAAAGGACACGAGATGCTGTTTGCCGAGGGCAGGGGAACCTCTCTTGCAGTGGCATCCTCGGTGCCGTGGCTCGCGCGCTCCGCCGGCTATGTCGGGATTTCCGATGGCTGGCAGACACTGTCGCGCGGAGAAGGTTTGAGAAGGGAGTTTGATCGGGCGGAAAACGGCAATGTCGCCATTTCGGGAACGCTCGACATGGCTCCGCATGGCGGGCGAGCTGTCCTTGCGATCGGCTTTGGTTCGTTGCCAGAGGAAGCGGGATTACGCGCGCTCCTCAGTCTGCAGCAACCGCTGGAGGCCGCACTCGAGCATTATTGCGCTGGCTGGCGTCAAAAGCAGGCTGAACTTTTGCCGCTCGATGAAGCTAGCGATAACAGGGGATTAAATCGCTATCGCGTCAGCACCGCAATCCTGGCCACGCATCGGGATGAGGCGTCGGGCGCCATCATCGCGAGCCTGTCGATTCCCTGGGGCTTCGCCAAGAGCGATGACGATCTCGGCGGCTACCATCTGGTTTGGCCGCGCGACCTCGTTGAGACGGCTGGCGGTCTGTTGGCAGCGGGCGCCACAGCTTCTGCGAAATCCGTTCTCGACTATCTGGCCGTTATCCAGGAAGCGGATGGACATTGGTCGCAGAATTCGTGGCTCGATGGCAGGCCTTATTGGCGCGGCATTCAGATCGACGAGACCGGATTTCCGATCCTGCTGTATGACATGCTGCTGCGCGCCGGTGCGATCGAGCCGTCAGAGCGCGAACGGTATACAAGCATGATCCTTGGGGCTGCGGGCTACATCGTTCGCAACGGACCCACGACACAGCAGGATCGCTGGGAGGAGGACGGCGGCTATTCCGCCTTCACGATCGCTGTCGAAATATCAGCGCTTCTTGCCGCCGCCGATGCCATGGAGGCGGCCGGCCAGGATTCGATCGCCCGCTATCTCCGGGAAACGGCCGATGGGTGGAACGAACAGATCGACGATTGGGCCTATGCGAAGGATACCGAAATCTCGCGCAACCTCGGAATCGACGGATATTACATGCGCATCGGCTTTTCATCTGGCGATGCCAACGCCAGGTCGCATGGGCTTATTCCCATTCGCAACCGGTTGGATGGAAACGAGGCTCTGGAAGCTGGCCTCCTGATCAGTCCCGACGCGCTGGCGCTGGTGCGCTTCGGCCTTCGCTCCGCCGACGATCCGCGCGTTTTGAATACGGTCAAAGCGATCGATGCGCTGCTTCGGCGCGAATTGCCGGCGGGCTCTTATTGGTATCGTTACAATAATGACGGCTACGGGGAGCATGCCGACGGCGCGCCATTTGATGGCGCGGGAATTGGCCGGCTTTGGCCGCTGCTGACGGGTGAGCGGGCGCATTACGAACTCGCGGCCGGCCGGCCGCAGGAAGCGAGGCGGCTGCTTGCCGCGCTCGAGGCGTCCGCCAGCACCGGCGGCCTTCTGCCGGAGCAGATCTGGGATAGCGAAGATATCCCGCGCAAGGAATTGTTTCTCGGCCGGCCTTCCGGCGGCGCCATGCCATTGGTCTGGGCGCATGCGGAGCATATCAAACTGCTGAGGTCGCTTCGCGATGGTGCCGTATTCGACATGCCGCCGCAGACATTGAACCGATATGTGAACAACAGACCGGTGTCGGCGCCGATCGTCTGGCAGTCCACGTCGAAGGTCGAGCGCATCGCCCTGGGTCGCGCCTTGCGGCTTGAATTTCTCGAAGAAGCGCAGGTACGCTGGTCGATGGACAATTGGACGACGATTTCCGATGGTAACACCACCGCGACCGGCTTGGGCATGCACGTCTGCGATCTGCCGACCGAGCGCCTGACCCAGGAAACTGTTGTCCGTTTCACCATTTTCTGGCCAAAGCAGAACCGTTGGGAAGGCGCCGATTTCCAGGTCGAGATCGCCAAACCGCTTTGAGCCTCTCACTCTCTCTAACTCTCGGCCATTTGAACCGGATGGAATGCAGATCATGAGCGGACAACGGGATATTCGGCTGCTGCTGGCGGACGTCGATGGAACGCTGGTGACGCAGGACAAGGTGCTGACCGACGAGGCTGTAGCCGCAGCGCGGGAATTGCACGAAGCCGGCATCACGCTGGCGCTTACCAGCGGCCGGCCGCCGCGCGGCATGAGCATGCTGATTGCACCGCTCAAGCTGCAGGGCGCGATCGCGGGCTTCAATGGTGGCGTCTTCGTCCATCCGGATCTGTCGGTGATCGAAAGTCATGTGCTCGATTTCGCCGCCGCCAAGGAGACGCTGCAGTTGATCCTCGATCAAGGCCTCGACGCCTGGATCTACACGGAAACGGAATGGCTGATCCGTGACAGCAAGGCGCCGCACGTGGCGCGCGAAACATGGACGGTGAAGTTCGATGCCAAGGTGGTGGATTCCTTCACCGATGCGCATTTGGCGGACACGGTAAAAATCGTCGGCGTTTCGGATGATCTTGATCGTGTCGCCGCCTGCGAGAAGATGGCGCAGGAAAAACTCGGACAACGGGCGAGTGCGGCGCGTTCGCAGCCCTATTATCTCGATGTAACCCATCCGCAGGCCAATAAGGGTGCTGTGGTATCGACGCTGTCAAAGCTGCTGAATATTCCGACCGAACAGATCGCGACCATCGGGGACATGCCGAATGACGTTCTCATGTTCCGCAAGAGCGGCTTCTCGATCGCGATGGGCAATTCCAGCGACGAGGTCAAGTCGCAGGCGACCGCAGTGACGGACAGCAATCAAAACGAAGGCTTCGCCAAGGCCGTGCGGAAGTTCATTCTGAACACCGCCACGTGAAGCAGATTTGGTGAGCCATGAATACGAAGCAAACTTCAAGCAGCAACGAAGCCATTACGCTGATCAATGTTTTCGAGGTTGATCCGGCGAATCAAAAACGACTGGTCGATCTTCTGGTCCGCGCGACGGACGGTTTGGTCAATCGTGCTCCAGGCTTTATCTCGTCAACGCTTCACCGCAGTTTGGATGGGACCAAGGTGACGATGTACGCGCGTTGGCGCAGTATCGAAGATTATCAAGCCATGCGCAGCGACCCACGGCCGCACGCCTTGTTGAAAGAGGCGCTTTCGATCGCGAAGTTCGAGCCCGGGATTTACGAGGTCGTGCGCACCTTCTTGCCGATCGACGAGTCCGACTCGGTTGAACGATCGTAGCTCGTGTATGCGGAGGCAAGGATCGGCGCGGAAACCCGCCCGTAACCTCGCCGCGCCATTAACAGGCGTCAGCCGCGATGTTTCTTCTTCGGCTTCTTTCCGAATGTGGGTTTCGCAGGTGATGCGCTTGCATGCTGCGGCTGTCCACCATGGGCAGGCTTGTCCTGATGTCGCTTTTTCTTCGCAAAAGACGGATCTTTGCCGAATCTCGACCCGCTTTCGCCGTGAGGCCGGTCGTGTGACTTCGGCCCTCTCTCCTCGCGAGGTTTATCGTCCTGACGAGCGCTGCGGCCGGCCTCTTTACCTTCGCGCCGGGGCGCGTGCGGCCGCTGTTCCGAAGGCGCCTGATCCTGCGGCGCATCTCCCAGCGGCTCGATGCGGATGTTGTCTTCCTTGTCGGGACGCCGGATTTTGACGGCGAACGAGTCTGCAACCCGCCCGGAAATTTCGAACTCGGTGGTCGTGTCCATAATGCGGATGGCGCCGATGTCTTGCTTGTCGATGCCGCCGCGACGGCAAATCATCGGCAACAGCCAGCGCGCTTCCGCGTTCTTCCTGCGTCCAATGGCGGCGCGAAACCACACACTGCCCCCCGCCATGACGTGGCGTGGCGATGATTTTCCCGTCTTCGACCGCGGTCCGGCAACCCGATCGTCGCCGCGCGACGTTCGGCCGTCTTTTTCCCGACCGCGATCGTCACGAGATCGGCCGGTGCTCTGGCCGGGATCGAGAATGTCCTCGGGCGATGGAAGCCGTGCCCGATAGAGCCGCGCCAGCGCCGCGGCGATATCCTCAGGCGACCGCTCGGCGAGCAAGGCGCGCGCCAGGATCAGATCGTCGGCGGTCGTCTCCTGCGCGAACAAAGCGTCTTGCAGCATGCGCTCCTGATCGAGCTTGCGAATTTCTTCCGCGGTAGGAGCTGTGCCCCATACGGCATCGATGCCGGCCAGATTCAGCAGCAACTCCGCGCGCCGTCTTCGCGCTGCAGCCACCAGCAGGACGCTGACACCCTTGCGGCCTGCGCGGCCGGTGCGGCCGGAGCGATGTTGCATGACCTCGGCGTCATTCGGCAGATCCGCGTGAATGACGAGGTCGAGGTTAGGCAGATCAATGCCGCGCGCCGCCACGTCGGTGGCCACGCAGACGCGAGCACGCCCATCCCGCAAGGCCTGCAGCGCCTGGGTTCGCTCGTTCTGGGTCAATTCTCCCGAGAGGGCGACCACGGAGAAACCGCGCTCCAGAAGCATCGCCTGCAAATGCCGGACGGCATGTCTCGTGTTGCAAAAAACAATCGTGCTCGGTGATTCAAAAAACCGCAACACGTTGACGACCGCGTGCTCGACGTCACCGGCGGCGATCCTGATGGCACGGTACTCAATATCGGCATGACCGCCTTCGTCGCCCGCGACCTCGACGCGAAAGGCCTGTTGCTGATACTGCTTTGCCAGCGCGACGATGCCGCGCGGCAAAGTCGCCGAGAACAACAGCGTGCGGCGGGTGTCCGGCGTGGTCTTGAGGATGAATTCCATATCCTCGCGAAAACCCAGATCGAGCATTTCATCGGCCTCGTCGAGCACGACAGCCTTCAATTGCGAGACGTCGAGACGGCCGCGCCGCAAGTGATCGCACAGCCGCCCCGGCGTGCCGACCACGATGTGAGCGCCTTCGGCAAGCTCGCGCTGTTCGCGGCGCGGGTCCATGCCGCCGACGCAGGAAACGACGCGCGCATCCGCATATTGATAAAGCCAGGCGAGTTCGCGATGGACCTGCAGAGCGAGCTCGCGTGTTGGCGCGACGATCAAGGCAAGAGGCGCAGCAGCCCGCTCGAACCGCTCGGCCTGACCCAGAAGGTTTTTGGCGATTGCCAGTCCGTACGCGACGGTTTTGCCCGAACCGGTTTGCGCCGAAACAAGCAGGTCGCGGTCGATAGCTGCGTCCGCCAGCACGGCGGTCTGGACAGGAGTCGGCCGGTCGTAGTTGCGTTCCGTCAATGCCCGGGCGAGCGGCGGACTTATGGTCGAGAATGTCACGAGATGGCCGACCTTGTTGGTGTTTACTGCCAGAACATTGAACAGGGCTTCGAACCTACGGGTCGAAAGGAACGTGCCTGGCAGATGCCCAGCGGCGTGGGAGATGGATTTGATTGAGGTGGAAGTGCTTTAGGCCAAGAGAGGCCAAAGCGCCATGGTTATGGTTGCGTGCCCCGCGCCCGATTGCGCATGGGCAACGGCTCACCGAGGAGGTTGTGCAGCATCGAACTCGCGTCAAATGCGACTGTACCCGGGGCGATGGAAATACGTTTTTTCCTTGATCCGGCCATGGGTGGGTCTATCGTTATCCCGGCAACCAGCCATATCGATGAACTGAGCGGTCCTGATTTTATGGGCCAGCATTGCTATCCAAAGCAGCGGATCGGAGATTTATCATGGCGACCCTGACCATTAACGGCGAACAGAAGTCGTTCGATGCGCCCGCGGACATGCCGCTGCTCTGGGTTCTCCGTGACGTGCTGGGACTGACGGGAACGAAATTTGGCTGCGGCGTCGCTCAATGCGGCGCCTGCACGGTGCATATCGACGGCAAGCCGGTGCGCTCGTGCATGCTGCCTGTCGGTGCGGTGCGCGATCGCGCCGTCACCACCATCGAAGGTGTCGGCGCTTCGCCTGCCGGCGCGAAAGTGCAGAAAGCCTGGCTTGATCTTGAAGTGGTCCAGTGCGGGTATTGCCAGTCCGGCCAGATCATGTCGGCGGCGGCTCTGCTCGCGACCACCCCCAATCCGGATGATTCCGACATCGACGCCGCCATGGCGGGAAATATCTGCCGCTGCGGCACCTATGTGCGGATTCGCGCCGCGATCAAGCAAGCTGCTTCCCAGCGTCAGTCGTAGGAGCGGATCATGGCCATCGCAGAAAAGATTTCCATTGGATTTTCCCGCCGCGGCGTGCTGACGGGCGGATTGGCGAGCGGATTCCTGCTCGCGTTTCATCTTCCGGTGCGCGCGGCGAACGAACCCGCGTCGCCGCCGGACAGCACCACCGGCAAATTCGCGCCCAATGCCTTCATCCGAATAGACGCCGCCGGCAAGACCACGCTGGTGATGCCGCAGGTCGAGATGGGACAGGGAATATATACGGCGGTGGCGATGATCCTCGCCGAAGAACTCGATGCGGATTTTTCAACGGTCGTTCTTGAACATGCCCCGGCCAATGAGAAGCTGTATGCGAATCCTGTTTTTGGCATCCAGGCGACAGGCGGGTCCACGTCGGTCCGCGCCTTCTGGAAGCCGCTTCGTGCGGCTGGTGCAACAGCCCGCGCCATGCTCGTTCAAGCCGCCGCGCAACAGTGGCAGGTCGAACCCACCACATGCTCCGCGTCGAATGGCGAGGTGATCCATGCGGAGAGCGGACGCAAGCTTGCCTATGGCGCGCTGGCGGATGCGGCAAGCACGCAGACGCCGCCGAAGGACGTTCCGGTCAAGGACCCCAAGGATTTTGTTCTGATCGGCAAGCCGCTGAAGCGCTTCGACACACCGGAAAAAGTCAACGGCAAGACCATCTACGGCATCGACGCCATGCTGCCGGGCATGAAGTTCGCGACGCTGGCGATGTCTCCGGTGTTCGGCGGTAAGATCGGCAAAGTCGATGATGCCGCGGCGAAGAAAATCCCCGGCGTACAGAAGGTGGTCGTGCTTGACGACATGGTCGCGGTGGTCGGTGATCACATGTGGGCGGCGAAACAGGGGCTCGATGCCCTCGATGTGACTTGGAACGAGGGCGCCAACGCCCGCATCAGTTCGAAGGATATTTGGGACGATCTGCGCGCGGCTAGCGAAAAGGACGGCGTGATCGCCAAATCCGACGGCGATATCGCCAAGGGCCTGGCTACCGGCGACAAGCTTGAAGCGGCGTACGAGCTGCCGTTCCTGGCGCACGCGACGATGGAGCCCTTGAACTGCACCGTTCACATCACCGCGGACTCCTGCGAGATCTGGACCGGCACCCAGATCATGGCGCGGGCGCAGTCGGAGGCCGCGAAGGCTGCGGGCCTGCCGGTCGAGAAGGTGATCGTCAACCAGCATCTGATCGGCGGCGGTTTTGGCCGCAGGCTGGAGCCCGACATGGTGGTCGCGGCGGTTCGCATCGCCAAGCAGGTCGATGCCCCGGTGAAGGTGGTGTGGACCCGCGAGGAAGACATCCAGCACGACGTCTATCGGCCGGTCTATCGCGACACGATTGCCGCAACGCTGTCGGACGGCAAGATCGTCGGCTGGAAATATCGCGTCACGGGCGCGGCGATCATCGCTCGCTGGCTGCCGCCGGCCTTCCAGAAGGGCATCGACATCGACGCGATCGATAGCGCCGTCGACATGCCCTATGACATTCCCAATTTCCATGTCGAGTATGTGCGGGCCGAGCCGCCCGCGGTACCGACCGGGTTCTGGCGCGGCGTCGGTCCCAACAACAATGTTTTCGCCATCGAATGTTTCATGGACGAACTCGCGCGCAAGGCGGGCAAGGATCCGGTTGTATTTCGCCGTGACATGCTCGGTAAAAACCCGCGGCTGAAAGCTGCGCTTGATCTCGCGGCCGAGAAATCCAATTGGGGCCAGCAACTGCCGGCGCGTGTCGGACGGGGCGTGTGCGTGCAGCCGTCATTCGGCAGCTTCATCGCAACGATTGTTGAAGCCGAAGTCGATGAACAAGGCGAGGTGCATCTGCAGCGCGTCACATCCGCTGTCGATACCGGCATTGCCGTCAATCCCGACACCATCAAGGCGCAGCTCGAAGGTGGATTGATTTTCGGGCTGACTGCCGCGCTCTATGGCGAGATCACGATCGACAAGGGGCGGGTGCAGCAATCCAACTTCAATGACTACCGCATGCTGCGCATCGATCAGGCTCCCAAGATCGAGGTTCATGTCATCAAAAGCGGCGAGGCGCCCGGTGGCATCGGGGAGGCCGGCGTCACGGCAAGTTCGCCCGCACTGCGCAACGCGATTTATGCGGCGACCGGCGTTGCGCTGCGCAGGCTTCCCATCGACCGGACCCTGATAGCTGCGGGGAAGAAAGCATGAGCCCCGCCGCGCGTCGCATTCTTGTCAGCGTTGTCGTCATCGTGGTGGTCGTGCTGGCCGCGGGCCTGTGGATCTTGCGTGGCCCGGGTCCGATGGCATTCGCGGACGGTTCGAAAGTCGCGCTGGCGGATTATAAAGCCGCCAATCCCACCGGCGTACCAGTTGCGCTCGCCAAGGCTGGTCTCGTCGAGCGCGGCGCTTATCTGGCAAAGGCGGCCGATTGCATGGTCTGCCACACCACCCAAGGCGGCAAGGAATACGCCGGCGGGCTGGGTTTCAAACTGCCTTTCGGCACGCTGTATTCGACCAACATCACGCCCGACAAGGACACCGGCATCGGCAATTACAGCGACCAGGATTTCCTCGCCGCGGTTCATCGCGGAACGCGGCGCGACGGCGCGCGGCTTTATCCGGCGATGCCGTTTACATCCTACACCTACATGACCGACGCCGACGCGCTGGCGATCAAGGCCTATCTGTTCAGCCTCGCTCCGGTGCATGCGGTTGCGCCTGAGAATACGCTGACGTTTCCGTTCAACCAGCGCTGGGCGATGAACTTCTGGTCGGTGCTGTTCAATCCCGATACGCGCTTCGAGCCCGACTCGTCGAAGAGCCCGGAATGGAACAGGGGCGCTTATCTGGCGGAAGCGCTCGCCCATTGCGGCGAGTGCCATACGCCGCGAAACCTGGCGTTCGCGCTTGATAACCGGAGGAAGTTCGCCGGCGCGGTGACGGCCGGCTGGCGCGCCTTCAACATCAGTTCGGACAAGACCACCGGCGTCGGCGCCTGGCGCGATGAAGATCTCGTCTCTTATCTTTCGATCGGACACGCGACGGGCCACGGCACCGCCTCGGGGCCGATGGGCGAAGCCGTGGACCAAAGCCTCAGCCAACTGACGCCCGAAGACATCCGGGCGCTGGTGGTTTATCTGCGCAGCGTGCCGCCAACCGCTTCACCTGATCTGCCGGCGACGCTGGCGCCGCCGGCGCCGGCCTCGCATAAAGAGGGCGGCAGAATCGCGGATGCGCGCGGCAAAATGGTGTTCGAGGGCGCTTGCGTCAGTTGTCACGAGTGGACCGGCATAAGCGCCATCTCGCCCTTCGCCACGCTGACCGGCACGTGGGCCGTCAACGATCCCAGCGCAACCAATGTCGTGCAGATCGTGATTTCCGGGACCAAGCGTCAGACCCCGCCGGACGCCATTTCAATGCCGGCCTTTGGAAACGCTTATTCCGATATCGAGATCGCCGCCGTTGCGAACTATGTCACCGCGCGTTTCGGCAGCAAGGGATCAGACATCACCGCGCAGGACGTGGCCGAACTACGGAAGCAAACGTCGCAGTAGGGTGATGCGTTTTAGCGGCCCTTCAATGCGGTTTTGGATTGGGGGATTGCTGCTGGATCACGATTAAACTTGGCTCGCCGACGCGGGGCTTGGGCGGACGAGGCGCGGCAGCCGTCTGCGGTGAGGCCGGAATGCTTGCTGCCGCTTGAGCCACCGGCGGCTTTGGCGGTGCGGCCGGCTTGTCTTGCGGGACGGCTGACACAAGAGGCTGATCGAGACGACCGCTGCGCACTTTCGCGTAAGCGACCGTTTGCGTGCTCACGTCGTAGCCGCATTCGTAGCTGACCCGCGTCCATGACTTGTCCGCAGCCATGAAGCGAAGGGAATCGCCGCGGTAGCGAACGATCGCGCCGGCCGGCGACGAAGGATCTGCTTGCTGGAAGATTCCAGGATTGGGGCGCGTGATCCAATCAAAGTCGGTGGGGGCTTGTGCCTCGATACGCGGCGCGCAGGCTTCCGCCGCCTTCGCGGCGTTCTCGCGCACGCAATTGGCATCGCAGCGCGGGGGAGCCGCCTGGCCGGCCTGAACGGCCGCCGGTAGGCCAATCCCCACGGCTTGCGAGGTCTGTTGTGCATTCGCCGTCCCGGCGCAAAGCAGCAAGGAGACCGAGCCGAACACAGCCATCAATCTGAACACGCTCATACAACACCATATTGAATCGGGATCGCGCGCCTCCAGGAGGCGTGTCCCTTTTGTCGTGCCGAATATCTTGCGCAAGATCAAGTCAGGGTTCCAGGGATGTTTTGACCTGGCATTCAAGTCCATCATCCGATCCGACGAAGAGTTCGATCGCGACATGGGCATCGCGTTCCCGATTGATCCTGACCTGGCCGACAAGGCTTTCCTTGTCCGCGGCGAGTTCGAACTTCTGGCCTTGATTGATGTTGGATGAGCCGGAAGGGCCGGACTTCGTTACCGTGAAGCGGAAATTGCCGGCAAGCGCACGCGAACTTTCGATGACGCCGGTCAGTTCGACCGCGCCGTGGGCTTCCTTCTTTCGAATTTCGCATTGCAACGGGCCGGACGATGCGCGTGCAAGAATGGTTGCAAGAACAGTCATGGCTTGATCCTCCGCGAGAGCCTGTCTGCAGCAGACGGACAACGCCGCTGCCGATACGGCAAGCGCCGATATAAGATGGCGGCCGCCTTTTCCGATGCGTCCGAAAAGCATGTCGGCCTGTCCTTCCTACGCTTATCTCGCCGTGGTTGCGGGTGAAAACAGCTTGAGGCCGCGTACCGGGGAAACCGGCACCGGCTCAAACCTTTGTCCGCAGCAAAGATGGAAGGGGCGCGCAAGGCGCCCCTTCCGATGTCGTAGCCAATTAGTGCTTGAAGCCCTGCGTGATGCTCACGGTATTGCCAGAGCCGTTCTGGAAATAGGTGGCATTGTTGAAGTTACCGTACTGCCCAACCACGGCAGTGTTGCTGCCGCCGGTCTGCGTACCATTCACGATGTTGTTGTTGCCGACCTGCGTGATGGTCGCGGACGCCAGCGCGAATCCGTTCTGGGTCGAGCTGATGTAGTTATTGCTGCCGGTCTGCGTAGCCGTCAGCATGTCGTTGGCGGTAGCCTGGTTGTTGTTCAGCGTGTTGCCATTGCCGATCTGCGAGAAGATCAGGCTCTCATTGCTGTTAGCCTGGCTGTTGGTGACGCTGTTGCCATTGCCGGTTTGAGCGGCATTGGTCGCAAGTCCGGTCGAGCCGATCATGAACAGCGGGCCGCCCATGTAGTCGTTGGTACCGTTCTGGTTATTGATCACGGTGTTGCTCGAACCGCTCTGGGCGACGTTGGCCGAAACATTCGAGCCGCCGATCAGGCTCTGTTGCGACTTGACGGTGTTCAACGCACCGGCCTGGGTAACAGTCAGGTTGTCGAAGCTGCCTTCTTGTAGCGACTGCACGAAGCCGCCAGTTGACGCGCCGCTGCTGGTGCCCTGCGAGATATTGACGGTGTTGTTGCTGTTCTTGACCGAGGTCAACTGGGTGTTGATGACGTTGTTGCCGTTACCGAACTGCTCGATCGAGGCCAGCTGATTGTCGCCCGACTGGTAGTTGGTGAGCGTGTTGCCGTTGCCGACCTGGCTCTGGCCGAGGCCACCATTGCCGATCGCAAGGGTGTTGGACGTGCCCAGCTGGGTATTGGAGATGCTGTTGGTGGAGCCGTCCTGACCGGCGCTGAGGTTATTGCCGGATCCGGTCTGGGTCGAGCCGATAGTGTTGTTGTCGCCGGACTGGCCCACGCGGGCCGAGAGGAAGGCGCCGTTTTGATACAGGGTCAGGTTGTTGTTCGGACCGCCGCTCTGGGCGAAGGTGGCAAGGTTGCCGTCGGTGGGCGCGCCGGTATTGATCTGCGTGACCGTGGCCGCGCTGAAGGTGCCGCTCTGCGAACCCAAAATCGAGTTCGATGAACCGGTCTGGTTGAGAAGCACGGTGCTGCTGGTCGACGACTGGGTCGAGCTTGCGGCGTTGCGCGCGCCGGTCTGGCTGATTGTCGTGGTCGAGCTGGTTCCCGCGGTTTGCGTGGCGCTGGCGAAGTTGCCGAACGTTGCAGGCGTGCCGCCGGCTTGCGTGATTATGATCGCGTCGGCCGCGGAATCCGCACCCTGGGTGGCATGAGCTTCGTTGGCGATGTCGCTCTGCGTTACGGTGACCGTGTTGATCGAACCGCCCTGGGTGATGCCGAACGTGTTGTTGGTGCCGTTCTGCGTCAAGGCGACGGTGCTGTTATTAGCGCTCTGATTGATGACGTTGACGTCGCCGGTCGGCGAGAAGGACTGGGAGTTCTGGTTGTTGAACACGCCGTTGCTGTTGCCGGTCTGCGACAACTGCACGGTGCTGGCGGTGCCGGACTGGGTGACGTTGGCGGTGTTGTTCGCGCCGGACTGGACCAGCGAGCCGGGCGCCGGATTGTTCGGCGTGGCACCCTCGAAGGTGTTGTTGTTGCCCGACTGCGTGACGGCCAGAATGTTGGCGGTGCCGCCCTGAACCAGAGATCCGCTGATGGAAGGGTTCGTCGTGGTGTTGGTGCCGGCGGTATTGGCGCTGCCCGATTGGTCGATGGTCACCTGGCCGTTGGCGCCGGTCTGGTTGATATTGGTGGTGTTGAGATCGCCCGCGAATGCGGATGTCGCGACCATGGCGGCGATGATGCTCACCGATGCCAGCAGAAATTGCTTCTTCATAAACAAGTACTCCGTATCAGAGGCGAACCGCCCCCAGCAGGCACGCGCTGCGTCCGGGCCCATCCCGAAGCATCGTTAGTGCTCTGTTAACCATTAAGCGTCGATTGATTGCGGCTATGTGACGGATGGAGCTTGTATTGTTTCGAAATGAGGCATGAAGCAGTAAAAATTTACAAATACTTCAGAATCGGAATCGATATTGCCTAAGCTTGCGTCGCAGCTACCACTGTCACAAAGATGAGATGCGCTTATTATTTCATCGCGATGTCATTATTCTGAAAGAATACTTATGAGGCGCTGCGTTTTATTTGACCGCGCCGCCGAGGTTGCAGCCTTCCAGAATCCGGCGCACCGGCATTTTGGCAAGTGCGACGGAGCGCGGTTCAGCCGCCGGATGCCGACGCCTTGACAAAGGCATTGTTGGAAAGCGCAACCGGCGAGACAGCTTGCTGCTTCCGGTAGTTTTCAAGCAGCTCGCGACCGCGCGTTTGATCCGCGAAATGCCAGACGCCTTTTTGGGCGCCCTGCATGATCGTCGCATAGACGGCCAGATCGATCGCCTGGCGCACGGCGAGTTGCGTCGGTTCGGTGCGGGTGATGCCGGTTTCGGCCTGCAGCAGTTGGTCGGCTGCGACGAATTTGTAAACGTTGCCGCGCAGGGCAACCGAATAAACAGTCTTGGTCGTCGTGACGCTGGTCAGGACCTCGCCGGTCTGGACCGCGACGATGCGCATGCCGATGGTTACGCTGTCCTGGCGATACTGCACGTCGGCGCCAATGCCGAGAAAATTGGCGCCGATGCCGCCGGTGGTGACATTGCCGTCGAAGCCGAGCACGCCGCCTTCGAGCAGCAGGCCGGCGAAGCGTATCGGCGGCAGCGGCCGGGCGTTTTCCGCCTCGAATTCCGCGCGCGTCGCACGCACGAGCTGCCGCTCCTGAATGAGATCGTTCAGGCCGGTGCGCTCGTCGACCGTGAACCAGCGGCCGTGGCCGGCGCGCTGGAGAGCGTCCACCACGAAGCCCGATGCGCCCTGGGTGACGGCGCGCGAGAACACGGCGACGTTGTCGTTTGGCTCATTCTTGCCGGTCAGATCGGGAAACTGATAGACCGCGACATCGAGCTTCTGCCGGCCCGCGGGCAGGTTTTCCAGATCGAGAGCGGTCGGGGAAGCCGGGGTCAGAACCGGCGCCTCTTCGAGAAGTTCACGCGTACCCGGCTGCGTCACGCAACCGGCCAGCGCCATGGCCAGGCACAGCGGTGCCAGCCGTTTGAGATTGTGGAGCATCATCATCCTCGGTTCGTGATTTCGCAGGTGGCCCTGTCCTATGGACCCGCTGGCACGGACACGTTGGTGATGGTCTGGCCGTCGTTGATGGAAATGTTGATATTTCCGCCGACCTGTTGGTACGTAATCGTCGTTCCTTCGAAGGAGAACGTACCGCTGGTCTGCGCGTTCGCGCCGAAGATCGCCTGCGTGATCTTGTTGGCCAGAGAGGAATAGAGCTGGCTGGTCAATTGCTGGGCGAAGATCTGTCCCGGCGTCAACGTCCCGGAGCCTGCGCCGCCGGCGGCAGCAGCCGATGGCGTGTATTGATTCTGCACCTGGGCGTTGTTGAAGAGATAGGAGCCGTTCAGCGGATTGCCGCCGAATGTCGGATTGGTCGGCGTATAGACTAGCGTGCCGGCCTGCGCCGGGCCCACTACACTGATGGCAGCCGCCAAACCGACGAAGCACGCAAAGCGGACACCCTTCGGAAGATACTCGCGATACATGTTTTACTTTCTTCCATACTGCTGGACGGAGACGGGAACGGACTTTCCGATGACCTCGAGCTGATACGAGAGGCCGGAGCCGATCTGGAGGTTGCTGATCGAATTTCCGTTGCCGGCGACTCCGATCGAAGTCGTATTCGAGCTGCCGATCTGCGTCGTGGTGACGGCGTTCTGCGTCCCATTCACGGTCAGGGTCGATGAGTTGTTCGAGCCGTTCTGATATTGGGTGGTCAGATTGCTGGTGCCGTAGAGCGTGACGCTCGCAACATTGCCTTGTCCGATCTGCGTGACCGATGACGACAGGGCGCCCGGCGTAGGCGTTGACGCGGTAAGAGCCTGCCGCGGCACCACCTCACTGCCGACGACGAGATACTGCGACAGATCGGTATAGGCGTTCTGGACGGTCTGTTGCGCATAGACAGGGCCGGCAGAGCCGCAGATCAGGGCAGATACCAGCATCGCCCCGGCGACGATCGGGACCCGCGGCCCGCGCATATGGATTGCTTTCAACTTCGATACTCCCTCGACTTCGCCGGCGCTCCAGCAGTCGCATACGGCACTTCTCACTACAGTTTTAAGACAATGCGACTGATGCGCGTGATTTGCTGCTGTGGCGCGGTGCAGAGGCGAAAAGCCTCGGCTTGTGCTCGTCTACCCATGGCGCAAAGCGGGACGCGCCGTTTGCGAGGAAAAACTAGGAAGCAGCTTCTCCCATCATCGCTTTGAGCATTTCGGCGAGCACGCTGGCGATGGCGCTGCTGCCGCGCTCGTGACCGATCAGCATGAGCGCCTGAGTATCATGAGATAGTTCGCGGACGGCGACATAGACGAGGCGTCCGGCGCGCCGCTCGAATTCAATATCGAACGGCGTGAGGAAGGTAATGCCGTTTTCCAGAATCGCCGCGTGCCGCATGATTTCGATGGCGTTGGTTTCGATAATAGGCTGCGGATCAAGCGCGACGCGGGTGAACGCGGCGTCCAGATAGGGCCGGATCGCGCTGCTGTTGTCGGCCACGACAAGCGGGTAATCGATACAGTCGCTCAGCCGAATGCTGACACGCTTCGCAAGCGGATGGCTCGGCGCCATGACCGCGCCCAGCTTGCCGACGGCGCGGGCGAGCACCTTCAGATTGCTGTCCTTCGTGAAGTCGAACCCGATCCCGAGGTCTGCCTCGCCGTTCGCCACCGCAGATTGAATTTCCTCGCCGGTCGTGAAAAGCGTAAGCGTCAGCTTCACTCGTGGATTGGCGAGGCGAAATTGTTTCACGGTTCCAGGAACGAGGTTTGAGGCCAGTCCGCTCATCATCGCCACGGTAATTTCGCCGCGGCGCAGCCCCTTCAATTCCTCGATCTTGGCCTGCGCGCGGATTAATTCCTTCAGGGTTTGGCGGATATGGCCGATCAGAACTTCTCCTGCCGCCGTCAAAATGAGCTTTTTCGGTAGGCGCTGAAATAACGGCGTCCCTAATTGGGTTTCCAGCGCCAGGATCTGCCGGCTGATCGCGGACGCTGCGACATTGAGATGGGTGGCGGCCTTGCGGATCGATCCCGTCCGGGCGACCTCGTCGACATAAGTTAGCAGCCGGCTGTGCAACATCTTCGGAACCAAACGCGAGCATTTCGAGCTGTCAGCATGGCTGCACGTTGCCCAAAAGGCAACGCACTTGCCGAATTAAAGCGCTTTGAAGTATCCGCTCGCCATGCTGAATCGAAGGTGAGGGATAAACCCGGCAAGGATGGTCGCGAAACGCCTTGCCCACGCCCAGGGCAGCCGGAGACGATTTGCACATGGTCCTTAAATCGCATTGGTGGTGGGATCTGACGACGCAAGACTTCGCCGATCTCGACCCGGAACGCGTGGTTGCGATCCTTCCGGTCGGTGCGGTCGAACAGCACGGGCCGCATCTTCCCGTCAGGGTCGATGCGGCGATCAATGCAGGCATCGTCGCGCGGGCGGTCGAACTGATGCCGTCCGACTGCATGGCCTTGGTGCTGCCGATGATGCCGTTCGGAAAGTCCGACGAGCACCTGGCATTTCCGGGCACGCTGACGCTGTCGTACGAGACCCTGGGCCGGGTCTGGTACGAACTCGGCGAAAGCGTGCATCGCGCTGGCATCCGCAAAATCCTGTTCCTGAACTCGCATGGCGGCCAGCCGCAATTGCTCGAAATCGTGTGCCGCGATTTGCGGGTCAAGCTCGGCATGTTCGCGGTCACCGCGATGTGGCCGCGGCTGATCGACATGAACGAGTTGTTCGATGCCGGCGAAAACAGGCACGGCATTCATGGTGGTCAGAGCGAAACCAGCGTGATGCTTCATTTGTATCCCGACCTCGTCGAGATGAACCGCGCCGAAAACTTCGTGCCGCTGTCGGTACAGATTGAGCGGGAGTCCGAAATGCTGAGCCCGGAGGGAGCCGCCAGCTTCGGCTGGCAGGCCCAGGACCTGCATCCCAAGGGCGCCTGCGGAGATGCGACGAAGGCGACCGCCGATCTCGGCAGCATCACCGTGGAGCGTGCGGCTGCGCGGCTGCTCGTGCTGATCGAGGAGATCAGCCGCTACCCGCTGTCGCGCGTAGTCGCGCGCACGGCATTCGACAAGACTTCACCGAGCTAAAGATCGAAGGAGTTGTCACATGGCATTCAGCGTTGCTGACCTCGCACAGGCGAAGGCGTTCCGTATTTCGCCGGCAGATACCAATTACTTCGTGATGCTTTTCGACAAGGATACCGACAAAATCGACAATATTTTTGTGATCGAAATCTTCAAGCCAGGCGGCGCCACCCCGCCGAACGAACACGCCGCGGCGCATGAGTTCTTCCACGTGCTGCACGGCGCAGGCGTTGCCCGCTGCGACGGCAAGACGCTGCCGATCAAGAAGGGCGACTCGCTGTTGCTGCATCCCGGTTCCGAACATGTGATCGAGAATACCGGCCCCGGCAAGCTCTACACGCTCACCGTGATGACACCGAACGAGGGCTTTGCGGAACTAATTCGCGGCGGCGAGCGCGTCGAACTCGATGCCGACGATATCCGCATCCTGCAGGGGTCATGAGCCATGAACGTCGCGCCGATCACCGGCAAGGACGACGAAGGTTTGCGGCCGCTGGGCTCAAGCGCGCGCAATCGCTGGTCGGTTTCGGAGACCCGCGCCAATCTGGTCCGGCAACCGGCCCCGCCGCGGCCGATCACCGTGCAGGCGGACGGCAAGCTCGTCACGCTCGACCTCGCGCGTTTAGCCATCATCGTCGTCGACATGCAGAACGACTTCTGCCATCCGGATGGCTGGCTCGGCCATCTCGGCATTGATGTTGCGCCGGCCCGAACTCCGATCGCACCGCTGCAACGCCTGCTGCCCGCGCTGCGCCGCCATGATGTCCCGCTGATCTGGGTCAACTGGGGCAACCGGCCCGACAGGCTCAATCTCAGCCCGGCGCTGCTGCACGTCTACAACCCCTCCGGCGCCGGCGTCGGCCTCGGCGATACGCTGCCGGGCTCGGGTGCAAAAGTTCTGGAGCGCGGCAGTTGGTCGGCGGCGATCGTCGATGAACTCGCCGTCGATCCGTCAGACATTCAGGTTGTGAAATACCGGATGTCCGGTTTTCAGGACACCGAACTCGACAGCATTCTGCGCAACCTCGGCGTCACCACGCTGATGTTCTCCGGCGTCAACGCCGACCAATGCGTGCTCTGCACGCTGCAGGATGCCAATTTTCGCGGCTACGACTGCTTGCTGCTGGAGGACTGTGCCGCCACAACCTCGCCGGATTATTGTTTGGCGGCGACAATCTACAACGTCCGCCAGTGTTTCGGCTTCGTCGTCAGATCGGAGGCGATAGCGGCTGAACTCGCAGGCCGCGAGCCGGCGGTGAGCGGATCATGAACGATCGGTCGTCCAGCGCACTCACGATGCTTGTTGCCGATCTCGGCGACATTCCCGTGGTGACCGATCCCAAGATCGTGCGCCGTCGCTCGCGCGATTTCTTCTGGTACAGCCCGGTCTTGAACGAGCAACTGAACGGCAAGTCGGCCGATCTGATCGTCGCACCGCGCGACGAGGCCGAAGTCGTACGCGTGGCGGCGGCCTGCGCGCGCTACCGGGTGCCGGTGACGGTGCGGGCCGGTGGCACCGGCAATTACGGCCAGGCCGTGCCGTTGGAGGGCGGCGTGCTGCTCGACATCACGGCGCTGGCTGCCACCGAATGGGTCAAACCTGGGATCATGCGTGTCGGTGTCGGTGCGAAGATGAACGCGATCGACGCCGAGTTGCAGCCCCAGGGCTGGGAGTTGCGGATGCACCCTTCCACCAAGCGGACCGCCACGATCGGCGGATTCGTTGCGGGCGGGTCGGGAGGCATCGGCTCGGTCAACCATGGCGGCCTGCGCGAGCCCGGCAACATCCTCGCCGCCCGTATTGTCACGGTCGAAGAGGAGCCACGGATCATCGAACTGCGCGGAGACGCGGCGCAAAAGATCAATCGCGCCTATGGCACCACCGGCATCATCACGGCGCTCGAGATGCCTTTGACTCCCGCCTGGAAATGGATCGATGTCGTGGTCGTATTCGACGACTTCATGGAGGCCGCGGCGTTCGGCTACGAAGCCGCGCTGGCCGACGGGGTCGTCAAGAAATTGCTCTCGCCGGTTACCTCCCCGCTGCCCTCGTATTTTGGTGCGCTAAAACCTTTTTGTCCTGATGGCAAGAGCATCCTGATCGCGATGATTGCGGAGCCCTCGCTCGAAAGCTTCAAATCCCTGCTCGGCGGGCGCGGCACGGTCACGCTGCAGACGCCAACCGACGATGGCCCAGGTCAGGTCCCGCTCTACGAATATACCTGGAACCACACTACGCTGCAGGTGCTCAAGGCCGATCGTTCCGTCACCTACCTGCAATGCCTCTATCCGCACGACCGTCTCATGGAAAAGGTCGACGAGATGCGGCAGTTATTTCCGGATGAGGTGCTGCAGCATCTCGAATTTATCCGCTTCAATGGTCGTGTCACCTGCAGCGGATTGCCGGTCGTACGTTACACAAATGCGGATCGATTGAACGAGATCATCCGGCTGCATGAGGAGCGGGGGGTCTATATCGCCAACCCGCATGTCTTTACCGTCGAGGATGGCAGCCGTTACAAGCGCGTCGACGCCGACCAGTTGGGCTTCAAACATGAAGTCGATCCGTATGGCTTGCTCAATCCCGGCAAGATGCGAAGCTTCGTGACCGCGAGGCCTTGAGATGCGTGTGCTGTATGTCTATTGCCATCCGCTTGACGACAGTTTTCATGCCGCGATCCGCACGGAAGCGCTGGCCGGGTTGAAGGAAGCAGGGCATACGATTGATCTGCTCGATCTCTATGCCGAGGGCTTCGACCCCGTGCTGTCAGCCGAACGGCGCCGCGATTATCACGACCCGGTGCGCAACCGGGCCAACAATCAGGCCTATGTCGACCGGCTGATGGCCGCGAACGCCCTGGTCGTGCAATTCCCGACCTGGTCGTTCGGGCCGCCTGCGATGCTCAAGGGCTGGTTCGACCGGATGTTCGGGCCGGGGATCGCGATGGATCTCTCCGACGCGGCGCAAGCAAAGCCGCTATTGCTTCACATCCAGCGCATCACCGGCATCTCGACCTATGGCCGCCCGCGTTGGCAGGCCATCGGCATGGCCGATCCGCCCCGCAAGATCATCAAGCGATATCTGCCCTGGTTCACCGGCTCCAAGGCCGTGGTGCGCTATCACGCGCTGTACCACATGAACACGGCGACGCCGGCGAAGCGGGGCCGTTTTCTTGCCAAGGTCCGGCAGGAAATGGAGCGACTTTAAGCGTCGCGCGGTGCACGAACCGGAATTTTCGGAATCACACCTTGCCCGGACATGCTGCGGACATGTCGACATCGGAGCGATTGATCCATCTCGCACAATCTCAGGTTCGACGCGACCGCTTCCAATATGCTGGCTTGATCCGCTACGATGCCCTGTTCCGAGTGTGAGGGCGACAATAAAGCCGCGCGAATCTATTGCAGCACTCGGCAGCGTGGCGGCCGCAGGGCCGGACACATTGCTTGCCTCGGCCGACGAGGTCATCGAATGATGATGCTTCGCTGCGGTGCATGAGTCTGCTTATCGCACTTTTGCGAAGGCCCGACTGGCTCTGAGATCGTCTATTATAGCGGTAGAGCGGAAGTGGCAGGTCAGGGTCAGAACGGCGCTTTTGACCCAAAGCCGGACCTCGTCCGGTCCGCCGAATTCAATCCGTGCGCGAACTAAACGCGGACGTCCCAGAAATGACTGCTGGACACAGCATGAATAAGAAAGGCCGGCTCTAAGAGCCGGCCTTCGTGATCTGTTCCGAGTTCCTTTAGTATCTGGCGACCACAGGGCCACCCCAGCGATAGTTCAAGCGGACCATGCCCATGTTGACATCCTGACGAATGCGAACGGTACCCGCGACGCCGCCGGCCGGGTCCGTCAGCGTGACGTCGTGGTTGTCCAGGAAAATGTGATTGTACTCGGCACCAATCGACCAGTTCGGCGCGAAGCCAATTTCGAGGCCAGCACCGACAGTCTCGCCCCATCGGGTTTCACTGCCCGACGCAAAAACCGCACCGCCGGCGGCGGCGTCAAGCGCGTCGTATTTGTCGCTCACGACAGCGGCGCCGCCCTTCACATAGACGAGGACGTTATTCCAGGCATAACCGACCTGTCCGGTGATCAGCCCAAACGAATCGATCCGCGACCGGTCGGTGAGACCGCCAAACGGATTGCCACCCACCGGCGTGGCGTTGCTGCCGGAAAAGTCAGCCCAGTTGCCCTGGCCTTCGACACCGAACACCCAGTTGGTTGACTGCCAGCGATAACCAATCTGGCCGCCGACAGTGCCGCCGGTCGAGTCATGGCAACCTTGCGGGATGATACCGCCGGGCGCCGCCGGGAGCACCAGGTCCCAGCAATTGTGGGCCGAGCCGCCACCGCCGTTGATACCAATGTAGAAACCGCTCCAGTCATAGATTGCGGTGATCATTGGAGGTGCTTTGGTGTATGGCCGCGCGGCCAGATCAGCCGCACTGGCCGGAGCGGAAAGCCCCAGCGTCACCGCGCCGACTGCAACAAGCAAAAGCTTCTTCATTTGGTTCTCCTGGTCCACTTCTTGCGCCTAGGAAAGGTTTGGAGCATCGGCGGGTGCGCCTGTCGGATTACTTGCAGGATAACCTGTAGCGTGTTCGCGACCGTACGCCTGTAGCGTCACCGCCACAGCCGCGGCCAAAATTTGACAGGCCATTCCGAAACTGCCTTGAGAACTCCCCCTTCGCGCCACATCACCTCGGGTTCTCCAGACCAGTGGCCGAACCACGAGGGGAGGATCGAGTACCTCGCCCACAAGGATATCCGTGCCAGCCTGGAAGGCGGTCTTAGCCCTTATCAAAGCTTGCGTTTAAACCGATAAGATATCGGCTCCGGAGCTTGGATGCGGGCATGCAGCGGCGCCAGTTCATCATGCTTTTGGGTAGCTCGGCGGGCAGCATGGCCCTGGTGGCGCCTGCGCAGCAGTCCCGGAGGATTCGGCGCATCGCCCGAGCGCGCCCGCGAACCTTTTGGCGCTCTCTGATCTTGTGATCGAATGAAGGCGGTCGCTTCCGGAATTGGGCACTTTTCAGATCTCGCGCGATGCCCGATTTGAGTCCGTAGCCCCGCCCAAGCGGACGTCCGCAACGCCCACGGATTTATGAGTTCCGGCCTAATTCTCAGTACCAACTATTCTCTAGGCCGCCGCAACAGCTTCGATTTCGACGAAGAATTCCGCGCGCACGAAGCCTGTTACAATCATCAGCGTTGAAGCCGGCGGTGTTCCGGGAAATTGCCGGTCACGCGACCGCATGTAGCCCTGCATATGCTCGCGCGCCGTCACATAGGCGTTGAGCCGGACGATATTGGCCATCGTCATGCGATCGTCGGCGAGAATCGCGGCGATGTTGGCGAAGCAAAGGTCGGCTTGCGCTTCGCAATCCGCTGGAACCGTGTCATCGGCGCCGAGACCGAGTTGGCCCGAGATAAATACCAACCGGTGCCCAGCGGGCACCGCGATGCCGTGGCTGTAGCGTGCAAACGGAGGTTTGATCGAGGTCGGAGAAAGCGCGCGCAAGGCGATCGTGCCCCCATGTAAAAATGAAAACAGAAAGCGATACCATCGGATATTAAGTCTATTTTTTCGGCGGGGTCATTTGCCAATTTGGAATGTGTTTTCCCTCCGGGATGGAGGGCGTATCGGGCAGATCTGCCTCGCCGAGCTTGTTTCGAAAGTCGCCGTTGCCGAAAAGGCAACGTATAGCTCGAATAAAAATGCTTTCAGATAACAGCTTGCCTGTGCATCCTTGGCTGATGGAATGCTAGGACGGCAATCTCTGGCCGGAGATGAGGCTTGCCCGTCATGCGTTTCGACCTGGGGACACAGATGGCCGGCGTGCCAGCTTGAGACGAGGTAGCCGAGATGGCATTGAAATTTCTGCCGCGAATGATCGCGACCGTTCTGGTTGGAGCTGGCGCGTTTCTCGGGTCGCTTGCGCCGACGCTTGCCGCCGATAAAGTGACCTTTCTCACGAGCTGGTTCGCCCAAGCCGAGCACGGCGGCTTCTATCAGGCCAAGGCGACCGGGCTTTACGAGAAGGCCGGTCTCGATGTCACCATCAAGATGGGCGGTCCGCAGGTCAACGGCTCGCAGCTTCTGCTCGCCGGCGAGACTGACTTCCTGATGGGCTATGACATTCAGGTGCTGAAGGGCCGCGAGCAGAACTTGCCGTTGGTGACGGTCGCGTCTTCATTCCAGTTCGATCTGCAGGGGTTGATGACCCACGATGACGTGGCGGATATCGCAGCCCTGAAAGGCAAGCCCATTCTGATCGCCGGCTCGTCCCGCATTACCTTCTGGCCGTGGCTGCGCGCCAAATACGGTTTTACCGATGATCAGATACGGCCATATACGTTCAACCTTCAGCCGTTCTTTGCCGACAAGAATGTCGCTCAGCAGGCCTATCCTTCGTCCGAGCCTTACCAGGCGCAGGAGCAGAACGAAAAAGTGAAGTTCTTTATGTTGGCGGATGGCGGCTATCCGCCTTACGGTTCGACGATTGTCACAACCGAGAAGATGGTCGCCGAAAAACCCGATGTGGTGGCCCGCTTTGTGAAGGCATCACTGGAAGGCTGGCGCGATTACATGAAGGATCCGGCTCCAGGCAACGCCTTGATCAAGGCCGACAACCCCAAAATGACCGATGGTCAGATCGCGTTTGCGATCGAGAAGCTCAGGGAGAACAAGGCCATCGACGGCGGCGATGCCGCAACCCAGGGCATCGGGGTTATCACGTCAGACCGCTACAAGCAGATCTACGATTTCCTGGTCGCGGGCGGCTTGCTCGATCCGAAGACAGATTGGCACAAGGCCTTCGACGTCCGTTTCGTCAAGGACCTGAAAATCGGAGTGCAATAGGAGCGGCCATGAACGCCCTTTTGCCCGGCGAGCCGTTTGACGAAAGCACGGACCGAATGACAGCCAGCAGCGACCGGCCGCCGGCTGTGGAAGTGCTCTCGGCCGAGAAAGTTTTCTCCAACGGCACGCGTGGGCTGGCGCCGATCGATCTGCGCATCGCGGACGGCGAGTTCCTGACCTTGATTGGCCCATCCGGCTGCGGCAAGAGCACGCTTCTCAAACTGATCGCCAATCTCATTGAACCGTCGGACGGCCGGCTGTTGTGGTGGCGCGGTGACTTCGCGCAGGTTGGTCAGGACGGGCGGCGCTTTGCCTTCGTGTTCCAGGAGCCCACCTTGATGCCGTGGGCCCGGGTCGATGCCAATGTGCGGCTGCCGCTTGAACTCGCCAATATTCCCAACGCCAAGGCTGCGCCGGTCGTGGCAGAGGCGATCGAGCGCGTCGGTTTGTCGTCATTTACCCGGCATTTTCCCCGTCAATTGTCCGGCGGCATGAAAATGCGCGTCTCCATCGCACGGGCACTGGTGACGAATCCGAATCTTTTGCTGATGGATGAACCTTTCGGAGCGCTCGACGAATTCACCCGGAACAAGCTTGACGCCGATCTGGTCCGGCTATGGTGGGAGCGCAAACTGACCACCGTGTTCGTGACGCACTCGATTTACGAGGCCGTATTCCTGTCGACCCGGATCATTGTCATGGCGGCGAATCCCGGTCGCATCTTCAGAACCATGACGATCGACCAACCGCAGCCGCGCGACGAGGGATTTCGCGACAGCCCCAAATTTGCAGCCTACTGCCGCGAATTGTCGACCTGGCTGGCCGAAGCATCGCTTCCTTCGGTATCCGGAGGCGCATCGTGAAGCCGCTGCTGCAGTCGGAAGCCTTTGTGCAGATCGCAGCGCCGCTTGCCGCCGGCATTATGCTGCTCGGTTTGTGGGAGGCCGGCTGCCGATTTGCGTCGGTGCCTGTGTATTTGTTTCCGAAGCCGAGCGACATCCTGATCAGCCTGATCCACAACGGCCCGTCATTGCTGCGGGCACTGATGGTGACCTTGCGGGTGACGTTGCAGGCCTTCGCGGCGGCCGTTGTCATCGGCACGCTCGTCGCATTCATGTTCGTGCAGAGCCGGGCGATCGAGGTCAGTCTGTTTCCCTATGCCGTCCTGCTGCAGGTCACGCCCGTCGTCGCCATCGCGCCGCTCATCATCATCCTCGTGAAGAACACCCAGCTTTCGCTGACGATCTGCGCGACGCTGGTGGCGCTGTTTCCCGTGATCTCGAATACCACGCTCGGATTGAGAAGCGTCGACCCGGGACTTGCCAATTACTTTCGCATGAATCGCGCCGGGCGCCTTAAAACGCTTATCAAGCTCAGGATTCCCGGGGCATTGCCGTATTTCTTCGGAGGACTGCGCATTTCGAGCGGCCTTGCGCTGATCGGCGCCGTTGTAGCCGAGTTC
Organism: Bradyrhizobium sp.; assembly: GCA_028290305.1. The sequence continues at coordinate 64,470 of JAQGKC010000134.1, read as the reverse complement.
GTCGCGGGCACGGGCGGCCGTTCATCCGGACTGGCCTATGAGATTTTGGATGCCGGCTTCACGCTCGACATTCCCCGCATGTTCGCAGCTTTGTTCCTGATCACCTTGACCGGAGTGGGGTTATTTGGAGCGATGGTTGTTCTATCCAAGCTCGCATTATCGAACTGGCACGAGAGTGAAATCGGAGCAGAGACGTGACCGCCATGCTGATCGAGAATGCCGCCGGGATTTTTACCGGGCGTGCGGGCCCCGCGATGCGGACCAGCGGTGCGATTCGCATTCGCGATGGCGTGATCGTCGAAATCGGCGCGCTGCAGGCCGAGCCTGACGAGCGCAGGCTGGATGCAAGCGGCGGCGTGGTCTATCCCGGCCTGATATCGACCCATCATCACCTGTTCCAGAGCGTGATGAAGGGCGTGCGGTCGGGCATCAATCTGCCGCTGGCCGGCTGGCTGCGCGCGGTGCCTTATACGTTCTGGTCGGGGATCGACGAGGAGGCGCTGGCCACAGCCGCACGGATCGGACTGGCCGAGATGCTGCTGTCGGGCACCACGACGGTGGCCGATCATCATTATCTTTTCAGCGACAGTTTCAGGTTCGAACCCGCTCAGGTGATCTTCGAGGTCGCGCGCAGCCTTGGAATCCGTCTGGTTTTCTGCCGCGGCGGCGCCACCAAGGGGCGACATTTCGATACCGACGAATTCGTTCCGATGCCGCTCGAATCGCTCGACCACATACTGAAGTCGGTCGAAGCCTGTGCACAGCGCTTTCACGACACTTCGCCGGGTAGCCTGTCCCAGGTCGTGTTGGCGCCGACTACGCCGACATGGTCAATCGATCCGGGCGAGCTGAAGGAAGCGGTCGCGGCGGCGCGGCGGATGAAGCTGCGGCTGCACAGCCATCTGTCGGAAAGTTCGGAGTATGTCGATTTTTGCCTGTCGGTTCATGGCAAGCGGCCGGTCGAGTGGCTGGCCGAGCACGACTGGCTCGGGCCCGATGTGTGGTTCGCACATCTGGTTCATCTGGATCCCAATGAGGTCCGGATCCTGGCGAGCACAGGCACCGGCATGGCGCATTGTCCGCAATCCAACTGCCGCCTCGGCTCCGGTATCGCTCCTGCCGATGCGATGGCTCGCCTCGGCGGCGCGGTGTCGCTTGGCGTGGATGGCGCAGCGTCCAACGAATCCGCCGACATGATCAGCGAGATGCATAGTTGCTGGCATACCCATCGCGCCGTCAAAGGCGCCGATGCGGTCACGGCGGAAGACGTCGTACACTGGGCGACGGCTGGCGGCGCCCGCGTGCTGGGGTTGCCGCAGATCGGTACGCTTGCACCTGGGCAACAGGCCGACATCGCCATCTTCAATCTGGATCAGCCCAGGCATTTCGGCATGCACGATCCGATGATCGCTCCGGTCACATGCGCAGGCTCGGCCAATCTCCGCTATCTGCTGATCGGAGGCCGGATCGTTGTGGAGAACGGCGCCATTCCCGGCCTGGATATTCAAAAGCTCAAATCCGATGCGGCCCGCGTCGTCGCGCACTTGGCTGCCTGACACCGGAGAATGTCATGCTGAATACCAAACAACCCGTGCTTCGCCGTTTCTGGTACGCGGTGATGCCGATTGAACATCTCAAGGAGGGACCAAAGCCCTTCACGCTGTTGGGCGAGCCGATCGTGCTGTTCCTCGATGCGAAGGGCGAGCCGGCCGCGCTGGAAGATCGCTGCTGCCACCGCACCGCGAAGCTCTCCAAGGGCTGGTGCCACGACGGCAATATCGTTTGCGGCTATCACGGCTGGGAATATGACCGCGACGGCAGACTGGTGATGATTCCGCAATTTCCGTTTGAGCAGCCAATTCCTGATGCCAAGGCGCGCTCGTTTCGGGCCCAGACCCGCTATGGTTACGTCTGGGTCGCGCTCGATGAACCGCTGAGCGACATCCCCGACGTTCCCGAGGACCGTGATCCCGGTTATCGCCGCATCCACCAGTTCTACGACAAATGGAACACCGCAGCACTTCGGCTGATGGAAAATTCGTTCGACAACGCCCATTTCGCCTTTGTGCATAAGGGGACTTTCGGCGACATCAATCAGCCCAAGCCCGAGAAGTACGAAATCGTCGAGACCGATTACGGATTTGACGCCGAGACGATCATCACCATCCGGAATCCACCTAACGCGTCCCGGATTACGGGCACGACGGATCCCACCACGAAACGGCATCAGCGCAACAAATGGTTCATGCCGTTCTGCCGGCGGCTTGACATGGAGTATCCGTCCGGCATCCGGCACATCATCTTCAATTGCGCAACACCGGTGTCCGACGGCCAGATTCAGGTCGTTCAAATTCTCTTTCGCAACGACACCGAGGCGGACTGCTCTACACAAGAGTTGATCGATTGGGATGCCGCGATCATCGCCGAAGATCGGGATATGCTGGAATCGACCGATCCCGACGCCATCGTGGACTTGAGCCGGAAGATCGAAAAGCACATGCCGTCAGATCGGCCGGGAATGCTGATGCGCAAGCGCCTGCTGGATTTGCTTCACGATCACAACGAAGAAGAAAGACCCAGGCACGAAATCGCTTGAGCGAATGACGTCGCTCAAGCGTGCCAACCAGCCGCCGCTTTGTTGGTTAAGTAGCGCCTGAACAGCGTGCAACATCCGCCGCTTGGTGTTCGGGGTAAGCAAGCCGTAAGGGCGCGCAGCCGGCATTGCGATGCGCTGCGAGGAGATTTTCGTCCGGTGCGGCCGCCCGGAGGCAGGTCGCGGGGCCACTGATCAAGGACGAGGGTCCGCCGGTCCGCCGGTCCATCGGCTGTTTTGGCCAAACGCATGCACAGATGTGTGATTGGGTGTGGCCCGCTATAGCGACGGTCAATCCGATGTCCGGAACGGACCTGGTTTACTTGGCGCGCCATTTAGCTATCGGCATTGAACTTCGCCGTTTGTCCGCTTCGCGGCAGATGTGTTTGTCACGGTTGATCGAAACCTGTCCCTTCAGCAGAATCTCGATAGCTACTCGTTGGGGTCACGCGCGGGGGTTTTGCAGTGGATTTCGCCGATTTTGACAAGACTGAGATGCAGATCCCGGCTACCGTTGGACGATTCGGAGCCCGCACGATGAGCCGAGCCCAGCCAGAGTCCTCGTCAACGGATGAGCATGCGAGACGGATCGCGGAAGCGATCGCCAAGGGGCGACCGCCTCCGTTTAGCGCCGCTCTGGATCGGTACTGCGAAACCTCCCCGCGCGAAATCTTTGCAGCTTTTGCGGGTGCCTCTCGTCACATGCCGCCGGCCGGCAAGGATGAATCGCTTGCCATCGGTTATCTGTTTCTGCTGCAGCGGTTGCTCGAGCATTTACGGTACCGTATCGATCGGGGCTACGCGGACGCAACCAGGCTGATCGCGGATTTCCAGGCTGATGTCGTCAGGCAAGTCGAGTCCGGAAACACCGACGGGCGCATGCTCGCCTTCGTGGGAGGAGCGCTGCATCAGGCGCAAATCCCTGCATCGTCGGAGCTTGCTGCGGCGTCGTCAAAGCACCTTGCCGATCGGAACCAGGACGGACCGTTGCCGACCGACGTCGAAGAGGCTCTTGCCGGCATCCTCGAAGCCTGCGATGGCGATCCGTTCGTGACCGTCGGCGCGCTGATCGAAAGCGGTCATTCCATGCCGGCGGAAGCCCGAAGCGCTCTGGCCGGCGCCTTGGTGCTCGCGGGTAGCCCCGAAGCGCGTGGCGCCGGGCTTCTGTTCTTGCTCGATCCAGATCCGGCTGTGCGCCGCGGGACTGCCGGAGCGCTCGCACAAGTCGCCACAGCGCTGACAGCGACAGAGGTTCGGCGACTGATCGCGATGCGCAATTGGCGTCCCGAGAACGAGCGAGCCGAAGTGGACGGGGTCATCCGCAGGGCGCGGGCGGCCGGGATCGATTGCGCGCCATGGGTGGCGGGCAGCATAGAGGCAATCGCCGCCACCGCCGTCGACGGCGCCACAGCGCAAGGGTTCCTGCTGATATCGTCGGCGGGACGAAAAAAGCGGCTCTCATCGATCCTGATCAAAGGCGGAATTGCTGACGCCTGGAGCGGCGAGCCGGAAACGCGCCGCCGGATCGAGACGAGCCTTGCCGCCGCCGGGAGGGACACCCCTACGCTTGCCGTATCCCGTTCATATCTCGACCGCGCAGTGGCGGACCAACTTGCGCTCTGCATCGAGAAAGGTGAAGCGCCGCCGTTCGGCCTACTCCAGGTCGCCGAGGTGATCGGCGGTGCCAACTGGCAGCCCGCGCGTATGGCGTTCAATGAAACGCTCGCCGGGCTGATGGCCGAGATCCCCAAGGCGATGTGCGAGCCTGCGGTGCTTGCATCGGTACTGAGGAGGAGCAACGAACTTGCCGATCTCGAGGCCGTGGCGCAATCTTGGTTCGAGGACGACCCGCAGGTTACGCGAGCAGTGGAGCAGGCACGCGGCTGTGATCGCGCAAAGCTTGCGACCTTTCTTTTGCAGAGCGTCATGGCGCGACATCGTGACAGATGGGCTGAGATTGTTTTGCGCACGGCTCTATGGATGCACGAGGCGCCTGAGGCGGCCGATCTATGCTGGCGTGAACTCGCGGTCGTCACAAAAGCGCTCGCCGACGGACGGGATATGACCGAGATCGGACTGATGCGCGATATCGCATTGCGGACGATCGCGGTGCTCGAGGACGCAGGACGGAAGTGGTAGATTCGCGCGGCTCAATCCGACTAAGGATAGGACGAAATCGCAAGCTCTCGTGGACTGGAAGATTGGAGCAGGCATTCCGCATCATAGCGCCACGGCGAAGCAATAGTGTCCATCGTCGTCGATCGTGCCGCACCACTCAGAACAAAACCACGAACTTATATTTTATTGAAATTACTGCGTAATTCTAGCAGCCTCATCGTGAGGCTGGTGAAAGGCTCATGGGCCTGAACGCTGTGATGGTGCTTCCCGATCGCAGCCAAGGCAAATGCGATCAACCCCCCTTTCACGTTGCAAGCGTGGACGAGTGCCGGGACTAATGGACAGAGTCTGGCTCAAGGCCTAGTCTGTTGGTGAAGCACAGGTGACACAGGGCACGAGGCTTATGCGGGGCATTGACCTGAGGGCATTGCTGCCGCTTTATCTCGTCATTTTCATCGGCTTTTGCGGCTATTCGCTGATGATCACGCTGTTCGTCCCCATGCTGATGGGGGCAAACGGCTTTCTCGCCGCGGACGCGACGACGGGCCAGCGGAGTCTGGTGCTCGGCATCCTCCTGGCGATCTATCCGCTCGGCCAGTTTCTCGGCTCTCCCGTACTGGGAGCGTTGTCGGACCGTTACGGCCGCAAGCCTGTCCTCACAGTCTCACTGTTCATCGCGGTTGCCGCCTACGTTCTGATTTCGCTTGGCATCGAATTACGCTCGCTTGCCCTGATCTCAGTCGGTTGCCTGATCGGGGGCCTCGCCGAATCCAATATCGCGATCGCGCAGAGCGCCATCTCCGACGTGGCGGGCCCCGATGAACGGCCGCGCCTGTTCGCCTGGATCTATTCCTGCTGCAGCCTCGGTTACATCGCAGGGCCGGTCATCGGCGGCCAACTCGCGGCCCTGCTCGGCTGGAGCGCGCCGTTCTGGCTGACGGTGCCCCTGCTCGTCGCGACACTGGCCTGGATCGGGATCAGCTTCCGCGAGACGCATCCACCGGAGAAGGACAAGCGGTTCGATGCCTTCGCCGCGCTGACGAATCTCGGCACGGTGTTTACCGACCGCCCGATCCGCCGGCTCTATCTCATCAACTTCCTGATCTATCTCGGTCTGTTCGGCTATTTCCGGATGGTGCTCGTTTACATGGTGGACCACTGGCACACCACGGTCGATCAGACCACCCTGATCTACTCAGGCCTCGCCCTCATCTCCGCTGTCGCCAGCTTCGGACTCATGGCGCCGCTCACGCGACAATTCGGTCTGAACCGGGTCTCGGTCGGTTCGGCGATACTGGCGGGCGTGACCATGATATCGATCACGTTTCCCGGACAACTCGGTTCGATCTGGATCACCGGCGGGCTGACGACCCTGATCGGAACACTTGCTCTCGCGGCATGCCCGACGGTGCTTTCGAACGCCGTTTCCGCGGAGCGGCAAGGCCGCGTTCTCGGCAACAATCAAGCGCTTCAGGTCGGAGCCGAGTCTCTGAGCGCAGCAATCGGCGGTGCGTTGGCGGCGATACTGATCCCGTTGCCCCTCGTTGCTTTCGGCATTCTGTTGATTGGAGCGGGTCTTGTGCTCGCACTCAATTCCGCTTCGCGCCCGGCTGCTTCCCAAAGCGAGCCGGCCGCCGGCTGACCTCATGTGTAAGTGAAACGCCAATCCCGGAGCAACCCTGCGACCGGTCTCCGCCTGCCGCAATCGAGAGCGCAAGGCGCCGTTATCAGTTTAACAAAAAATGGGTTCGTCAGTCGATTGAAGGACCATTTGTTTGATCGGCGCAAGGGCGAGTGGGATCCAGTCAGTTGGTTTGGATTCTGTATCGTGTTGAAAGCGAAAGGCGAAAACGGCCTTTCGAGTGAAGTGGGTGCCGGTTCGCGTGAAGAAAACGCGTCAAAACAAAGACTCTAGGAGACCTCATCCTTCAAGATCGTCCCAGCTTGCAGCGCGGGAAAGGGCCCCACGCCAAAGTTCTTACGTCGTGTTCGCGGGGGACCGAAAAACCAGCTTTCCTCCCGCGCGATCGCCGCTACTTCCGGCAGGATCGAGACGTCTATCGCGGGCAAATAGACGGCTGAATACTCCACCTTCGGAACCTCGGGCTGTTCGACGAATATCTTCAAGGCGCCTGACTCGAGGTCGTCAGCGAAAAGGTCCGGCGGCAGCAGACTGACACCTACTCCCCGCCGCACCAGCAGAGCCACCACGCTGAAACTGTTGCAACAATGCATAAGGCTGGGACTGACCCCGGCCTCTTCGAACCAATTGATGATGGAATGATAAGCATTGGCATCCTGCGGCATGCCGATGATCGGAAGTTCGGCGAGATCTGCCGCCTTCATTTCACGATCCTTCGGGCATAGTTGCGGATGGCCCAACCACTTCATAACGCAGTCGCCGAGCGACACGCGTACGACCCCAGGCAATTGCACGGGACCGGGCAACAAGGCGATGTCGATCTGACGTCGGGCAAGCTTGGTGATCAATCGGTTCGATAGATCGACGTCGATCTCCATCTGTACCTTGGGATATCGTACCTCGATCCGGGCGAGAAAATTTTGAAACCAGGTCAGCGCGATGCTCTCGACCACTCCGACACGGATGGTGCCGACGGCTGATTTGCCGCTGGCGGCAACGCGCATGGTCGCAACTTCCGACAGGATGCGCTCGGCACTGCCCAGGCAGGTCTGACCAACCGCCGTGGGCACCACATTCCGTCCTTGGCGGCGCAACACCTTGGCCCCGAGCTCTCGCTCAAGCTCCTGAATACGGCGGGTGACGGCCGGCTGGGTAAGATTGAGATGCTGCGCTGCAGCGCCAATGCCACCAAGCCTGGCGACCCACAAGAGTGTTTCGAGATGCCGGGAATCCATTCCCATATAATGTATACGCATGAATGAGATGTCTATAATTCATTTGTAATAGACCCAATCAAGGCGAAATAATTTGAATTGCCGGGTCTACCCCTGATGATGGAAACGAAATTCATGCGTAATGTTTATAAGTCTGCATTGCTGACTTTCTTACGTGCCACCACCTGCCTGGCTTTCCTGGCCGTTTGCGCGTTGTGCAGCGCAAGAGCGGACGAGGCGACCTGCGAACCGGCAAAACTCTCGGCCAAGTATCCCGGCCTCGTCGGCAAGACGATCAAGATCGGCCAGGATGGCGAGAGCGTGCCGTTCAGCATGCGCGACCCCAAGGATTTTTCGAAGCTGGTCGGACTGGATGCCGATCTTGCCCAGGCCACCTTTGCCTGCATTGGCGTACCTATGCAGTTCGTGATCGGAACATGGTCGGGGCTCATTCCGGCGGCGATGTCAGGCCAGATCGACCTCATGTGGGACACCCTGCTGTACACGCCTGAGCGGGCCAAGAAGCTGGATTTCGTGGTCTATATGAATGCCGCCACCGGAATGCTCGTCGCCAAAGGCAATCCAAAGAATATCCATGCGCTTGGTGACCTGTGCGGCCTGACCGGCACCACGACGCTCGGTACCACGCAGGAAGCCATGCTGCGCGACGCCAGCAGCAAGTGCGTCGCCGCCGGCAAGCCCGCGGTCAATATCATCACCTCCACTGACATGCCGAGTGGCTTGCGCCTTGTGCAGAACGCGCGTGCGGATCTGGTATCGGTCAACAAGTTCGTCGGCGAAAGCATGATTGCCGCCAATCCCACCACGATCGAAAGCGCGTTCGACGTGATCACCGGTGCCAAGATTGCGGTAGGCACCGCAAAGGGCAATCCGGATCTGGTCAAGGCACTGCACGACGGCCTCGCGGCGATACGCGCCAGCGGCGCCGAGAAGGCGATCTATGAGCGCTACCACGTGGATTATGGGCTCACCACGGAGCCTGCGACCCTGACCGAATGAGCGCGATCCAGGTTATCGCACCAAACACATAGTGATCGTCGCCATGACGGCGCAGGGCAAGCTGTCGGCAACGTGTACCGGAGAAAAAGTCATGACCATCGAACTGTCCGGCGTGCAGCAGCACGTCGATGCCGCGCGCGTGCTCGAAGTGGAGCAGGCGTTGCTTCGCATTCCCAGCTCCGCCTTCCAGGAGCAACAGATTGCCGACCATCTCGCCGAGCGGATGAATGATATCGGTCTCGACGTGACCATGATGGATGTCGTGCATCCCTTCGATCCGACGATTACCAGCCGCCAGCCCATGGGCATTTTGCGTGGTGCCGGGGAAGGTCCGAGCCTGATGCTGAACGGGCATATGGATCCCGGCGTCGAAATGCCGGGATGGTCGGTGGATCCTTATGGCGCCAAATTCGAGGACGGATGGGTCTGGGGTATGGGCGCCCACGACGACAAGGGCGGCATCGCCGCTGCCTTCTGCGGCGTCGAGGCCATCATTCGTTCAGGCACGCGGCTCAAGGGCGACGTGTTGCTGTGTCCGGTGATCGCGCACAAGCTCGGCGGAGCCGGCACGAGGGCGCTGCTGCGCAGCGGCGTACGCGCAGATTTGTGCATCAACATGGAGCACTCCAACAACACCATCGCCAATGTCTGCGTCGGCATTGTGATGGTGCGTATCCGGGTCGAGGCTCCGGAGCTGTTCTTCCGCTATAGTGCCGAAGCCAAGGCCGCATACTGGAATCCCATCGAGCAGCTTGGCGAGGTCGTTCGCCGTATCGGACCGAGCCTTGATCCGATTCCGGAAGGGAGCTGGATGACCTTCGTCTCTCACCAGGAGCTGCCTGGCTTTCCGACCCACACCTTCGACACCTTCCATAAAGAGCATTACTATCAGAAGAACCACAGTGGCCTCCACAGCAAGCAGGCCGAGCTGTTGCTGCAGTTCCGCACCGTGCCGGGACAGACGATGCAAAGCGTAAAAGCCGACATAGGCGCCTTGCTGGAGGGTATCCGGCGAGAGCATCCTGCCTTCAATTACAGCTTCGAATTGCCGGCCAAGGGCACCGAGGAAGGATGGTGCCAGGAGCCCATGGCTTGCGCTGCGGATCATACTCTGGTGGCCGCTTTGGCAGCGGGTCAGGAATTGGCATCGGGCACTCAAGCTGTCGTTGGTGGCTGGGGGCGGCTGGGCAATGTCGGTGACGGCAACATTATCGCCGCGCATGGGATTCCCACGGTGCAGTATGGCCCGGGCGACATTCGCATCTACAAGGAGTGGCCCACAGCCGATGAGCGCGTGCGCCTGTCCGATCTGGTGACCGCCGCGCAGGCGGTGGCCTATGCAACCGCTAGATTATGTGGCTGACCATGAGCGAACTAAGGACGGAAACCGCCGCTGCGGCACCTACTGGGAGATTGCCTGGACGTGCCTTATGGGGCGGCGGAGCTGCTCTGGTCGTGGTGATCGCCGCGACCTTCGGCTGGCGGTCCAGCCTGATACCCGAGCCGCTCATGGAGGTCCTTAGCTACGCCTCTTCCTCCTTCCTGCTGGATGGCGCTCTGACCGCGTTGGAGATCGCCGCGCTGGCGATGGTGGGCGGCGTCGTGCTGGGTCTGGTGCTGGCTTTGATGCGCCTCTCCACACTGCCGCCATTGCTTGGAACGGCCTGGTGCTACATCTGGTTCATCCGCGGCACGCCTCTCATCCTGCAACTCGTCTTTCTCTACGACGCGCTGCCGGTCGTCGGGATCAGGCTCGATAGTTTCACGACGGCCGTCGTCGGCTTCATGCTGAACGAGGCCGCGTTCAGCGCAGAGATCATCCGCGGCGGCATCCTCTCCGTGGATCGCAAGCAAGGCCTCGCCGCAGCCTCCTTCGGCATGGGGCCTTTCCTGACGCTTCGGCGCATCATTCTGCCTCAAGCCATGCGGGCCATTCTGCCTGGCATGGCTAACCAGACCATCTCCATGATCAAGGGGACATCGATCGCATCGGTGATCTTCGTCAACGAACTCACTTTCCGCTCCCAACAGATCGTGGGGCAGAACTTCAAGTTTTTTACGGTATTTGCCGCCGCCGGCATCCTCTATTTGCTTTTGACGAGCGCAGTCGCGGTGGCGCAATTCTACCTGGAAAAATACTATAGCCTCGAGGCTTCGAAAAAGCCGCGGGCGGGAGCCATTCCGGCTGGCGACGTCGCCTCGACAAGCGCTTCAAGCGCGCCGGCGCCCTCGCCGACCGCCTGGATGGACAGTCTCCAGACAAACCGCGCGGAAGGCTCAGCGCCCGATCTGCCCTTCGTGATCTGTCGAAACGTCCAGAAATCCTACGGCGAGAGGGAAATCCTGCGCGGCATCGACCTCTTCGTCCAACGCGGCGAAGTCGTCGTGCTGATGGGCCCGAGCGGTTCAGGCAAGAGCACCTTGCTGCGGCTGGTCAACCATTTGGAGCCGCTGGACTGGGGCGAGATCACGGTCGACGGCAAATATGTCGGATACCAGAATCAGATCGGGGGCGGATTGAAGCCTACCCGGAATGTCGCCAAGGCGCGTGCCGATGCGCGCATCGGCATGGTGTTCCAGCATTTCAATTTGTTCGATCATCTCACGGCGCTTGAAAACATCATGGAAGCGCCGATCCATGTCTACGGCGAAGCAACCGAGATGATGCGGGCGCTGGCCATGAATTTGCTACGCATGGTTGGCCTCGCCAACCATGCCGACCATCTGCCGCACCGCCTGTCGGGCGGCCAGCAGCAGCGCGTGGCGATCGCTCGCGCGCTTGCGATCTCGCCGCGCCTGATGCTTTTCGACGAACCCACCTCGGCGCTCGACCCCGAATTGGTCGGAGAAGTCCTGGCCGTGATCCGCCGCCTCGCTGAAGCCGGGATGACCATGATCGTGGTGACCCACGAAGTACGATTCGCGCGCGAGGTCGCCGATCGCGTGGTCTTCATGGATGACGGTCTTATCGTCGAACAAGGCCCTCCTGAAGACGTGCTCGACCATCCCAGACACGAGCGGACCCAGCGTTTCCTCAGAATGGTCGAACAGCAGGCGAGCTAAATCCCGCAGCGATGGCGCAGCGGTGAGCACCACTAGAAATCCAATGTTGGAGAGTTGACGGACATGAAAGCAGCGGTTTCCGATTTTGTGCAGACTGAACGCCTCGCCCAACAAATGGATGAACATGGCCTTGATGCCATCGTGGCGCGCGCTGGTATCAACTTCACTTACCTGTCCGGCCTGGTCTATCCGGGCACGCTGGCGCGCCACCTGGATCTCGCCGACTCCCCGAGAGGGGTCTATCTGGTCTGGCCGCGCACTGGTGAACCCCGCATGGTGGTCAATGCGATTGCCGAAGGACTTGCGCAACGGGATTCGTTCATCGAGCATTTCGATGTGTATGAGGGCTATTCCGAGCCACCGATCGAACGGCTCGCCAAGGTCATTGCCAGCATGGGACTGGCCGAATCGAAAATCGGCTTCGAGACCAACTTCATCAGCGCCGCCGATTGGGACATCCTGCGCAGCCGTCTGCCGCGAATGCGAACTTCGGATTCCGCGCATCTGATGGATACGGTGCGCGCAGTGAAGACGTCAGCCGAACTCCGCCGTTTGAAACGGGGTGCCGACCTTCTTGATGAAGCTTACCTCACTTATTTTCCAACCGTCCGGCCCGGCATGCGCGAGCGCGACCTGCACGCCGCGCTGGTCGCGCATTGCCTGGCTGGCGGGTCCGAATTCACCCACGGCATTCTCAACTCACAGCGCAACACGGTTCCCTATGCCGGAGAAAGCGATTTTCCATTTGCGCGAGGCGATGCGATTCGCACCGATTACGTGGCCTATGTGAAGGGTTATCCGGGTCATCAGTCGCGCTGCGCCGTGCTCGGCACGCCGAGCGCGGAGCAGAATCGCCAGTACGCTGTCATCCGCGACATCTACCGGGCAGCCAATGACCTGTTGACGCCAGGCCGGACTGCCGGCGAGGTTTATCAATTTGTGGTGGAACGTTTCGCTGCAGCGGGCATGGCCTACAACTCCATGCTGGCCGGTCACAGCGTCGGCGCCTGGTGGCACCAGCAGGAGCCGGTGATCTCACGTGACAATCCGCGACGCCTGGAGGAGGGAATGGTGATCGCCATGGAGCCCCACGTCAATCATTGGCACATCCAGGATATGTTCGTGATCCGTGCCGACGGACCGGAATTGATTTCGGATAAATTCCCCACAGAGACGATTTTTGCCTGTGGTTGAGGATCGCGTCGACCTCGATGATGAGACACGCAGACTCGAACCGATCAACAATCCGTTCGGGCCAAAAGTGTTACCTGTGTCTCCGGTATAAACCGTAACCCATGTGTCCGGTATGGACCCTTCCGAAATGGCGCACCCGACACGATTCGAACGTGTGACCTTTGCCTTCGGAGGGCAACGCTCTATCCAGCTGAGCTACGGGTGCGTGGGGTTCATTTAGCCGATTGGCCGGGCGTGGGCAACGGCCTGGGCGAGGAGAAAGGCCGGGCGGGTCCTTTTTGAACGGCCTCGGAATTATCGAGCGCTCGACCGAAATGGCTGGAGAACGGTGCTTTCTAGTTGGCTTTCGCTATTGCTCAATGCGGCCTAGCCGGAAGCCAATGATCGTAAACGCAATTCCAGTTGCGATGGACCAAAATTCGCCTAGGCGGCCGGAACGATCACCTTGCCGATCGGCCAGAGCGCGATGCCGGCGAGCTTCAAATGGGCCCATGCGAAGGGGATGCCGATGATGGTTACGGCAAGCGCTATCGCCGTGAGGATGTGTGCGAGCGCGAGCCACCAGCCTGCCAGCACCAGCCAGATCAGGTTGCCGATCAGGCCCAGCGGTCCGGTGCCGATATCCTGTTGACCCGTGACGCTGTCGCGACGCACGGCCTTTTGGCCGAACGGGAGCAGCGTATAAGCGGCGATATTGAATGCGGCTCTCGCCCACGGCAGGCCGATAATCGTGATGGCCATGATGACGGCTGCGATCACCCAGGGAGCCGCCATCCACAGGCCGCCAAAGACAATCCAAAGAATGTTCAGCAGTATCGAAACAGGGGGCATGCCATTTCTTCGAAACGAGAATGACGCGCACTCACGTCGGGTAAATTATCGAAACATTATAAGCCCTCCTTTGTGGAGGCGATAGTAAGTTAGGCGAGAAATCAAGCCGGGAATAGTCGGCGCCGGTCTGTTCGTGCGAGGACGATACCCCATTGAACCGATCCTCCATGAGGATAGTCTTGATAAGAATAGTCTTGGCAAAAGCCAACGCGGCAGAAGTCCGCGACACCAGGGAGAGAAAAATGAAAAAACGGCTCGCCGCCATCTATCTGGCTACGTTGATCGCGATACCGCAGCTGAGCCGCGCCGAGGACATCACTCGCTTTGCGCCGCTGAAGGCCGATGAGCTGTCGCCGGCGCAAAAGGCATGGGCCGACATGATCGCCGTACCCCCGCGCAATGCGAAATTCATCAACCCGCCCTATCGCGCCTATATCCGCAATCCCGACCTGGCGCCGCGGCTGTCGGCGCTGTCGGATTATCTGCGCTGGAACACGTCGCTTTCGCCGCGCTTGAGCGAGCTGGCGATCTTGATCACCGCCCGGCAGTGGACCGCGCAATATGAGTGGTTCGCCCATTACCCGCTCGCGCTCAAAGGCGGGCTCGATCCCAAGGTCGCAAGCGATGTCGCGGCCGGCAGGCGCCCTGACAACATGAGGGACGATGAAGCCGCGCTGTATGATCTTGCCACCGGGCTTTATCGCGACAAGAAAGTCACCGACGCCGTTTATAAGGCTGCTCTCGACCAATTCGGCGAGCGCGGCATCATGGATATCATCGGCATCATCGGCTATTACGATCTGGTCTCGATGACGCTGATCACCATGCAGGCTGGGGCGCCAAACGACAGCGTGCCGCCGCTACCGGCGTTGTCGAAATAAGCGCAAGCTCAAGTGGGCGCGCGCCGTCAGCGGCGGTAGCGTTCGCCGCGCGAATAGACCGGGCGGGCTTCCTGCGCCGGGCGGCTTGCCGAACTGACGCGCGTCTCGCTCAGGATCCGAACCATCGGCTTGAGTTCTTCCAGAAAGATCGGCCTGGAGAAATAATAGCCCTGCGCATAACGGATTTTGGTGGCGGCCTGCAGGTAAGCGAGCTCCTCGAATGATTCAATGCCTTCCGCAATCACGGTCATGCCGAGGGCTTCGCTCAGCGATTCGATCGCCCTCAAAATCCCCTGGCTGCGCGGGCGTTTATGAATGTCGGTGATGAAGGAGCGGTCGATCTTGATCTCGTCGGCGGTGATGTCGGCCAGCGCCGACAACGACGAATAGCCGATACCGAAATCATCGATCGATATCCCGACCCCTAGTTTCCGGAAGATCGGCAGAATCTCGGTCTGGAAATGGGTTTTTGCGACGAAGGCGTCTTCCGTTACCTCGATCATGAAGCGTTCGGGATAGCCGGTCGCCTCGAGCGCCTGCGCAAACGAGCGCATGAACTCCGGATTGCCGGCCTGCTTCGCCGCGACGTTCATGCTGATATTGGTGTTCGGGCCGAAGGTGTCATTGATGAGATCGATCGACCTGACGATCTCGGCCAGCACCAGATGCGTCAGCTCGTCGATCAGTCCGAGCTCCACGGCGAGATTGATGAACGTGCCGGGAGCCTGAATGACTCCCTCGTCGTCGCGCAGCCGGAC
The DNA here is from genome assembly GCA_028290305.1 of Bradyrhizobium sp. Next base: position 49,156 of record JAQGKC010000134.1, on the reverse strand, counting down.
CAGCGCCTCGATGCCCCTGATATCCTGGGTTCTGATGTCGACCTTGGCCTGGAAGGCGCAGCAAAAGCGTTTCTCCAGAATGGCGAGCCGCAGCGACTGCTCGATTTTCATGCGTGCGAGCGCCTCGCGCTCCATGCTGGTGTCGAAGAAGACCGCTGCACCCTTGCCGTCACTCTTGACGCGATACATCGCAATATCGGCGTTCTGGCGCAGCTCCTCATAGCTGCGGCCATGCTCGGGATAAAGGCTAACCCCGATCGAAGTAGACGCAAATATTTCCGATCCATCGATGAAAAACGGAGCCCGTAGCCGCTGCAGCGTGAAGTGGATGTATTCCGCTACCTCCTGCTCGCTCTGGATCGGATTGAGCAACAGCAGGAATTCGTCACCGCTGATCCGCGACAGCATGTCGGATTCGCGCAAGTCCAACCCGAGCCGCTTGGCGATCTCCACCAGAAGCGCGTCGCCGGCCGCATGGCCGTAATAGTCATTGATGTGCTTGAAATTGTCGATGTCGAGAAAGGCGAGCGCGAATCTGCCGTGTGGCTCGTTGCGCTGCAGAAGGCTGTTGGCGCGATGTTCGATCACGCGCCGCGTCGGCAGGGCGGTCAACTCGTCATAATAGGCCGAACGGAACAGTTGATCCTCAACAGCCTTTTGCTCGCTGATATCGGCCGAGCTCGAAAGCAGCAGATTGCGGTCTGCGATACGAACCGGCCGATGGGTCGTGAGAAAGACCTGCCTGGCCTGGCCGCTGGTGACGCATTCTTCCGCAACGGCGGCGCGACCCGCCCGGAGCAATTCGATACAGGTCTCGCGGCGGTGGTCCAATTCCTTTGAATGCGCCGCCGGCTCCGCTGCGGCGATGCCGAGCTGCGCCGCGGCGGCATCGTTCACCAGCAGGAAGCGGCCTTGCTCGTCCTGAACCGTGACGCCGTTGGGAAGCATTCTGAAAATATCTCTCAGAATGCTCAGCTCGATATCGACAGCGAGCTCGTGCTCGTCTTCCGTCGCGGCGGTTCGCAGGTGGTGTTCGGTACGGCTTTGCATGATCGCCGAACATGCCAAAGTCTCTTGTAGTTTTGGTTAAGCGGTAGTGCGAAACACGGTTACACGACGAGTGCGAAACCGATTTCTATGAGCGCGCCGAGTCGTCATTAACAGAGTGTCAATGGAGTCTCCGAATGTCTGTTCATCCGAGGGACATGTGCGCTCGGTAACGTGCATAACCGCTTAACTGCGGGGTATCCTGCACTGCATCGTGCAATGAATCCCGGTCTTCAAGAACGAAATCTCGGTCTTGCCATCGAATGGCCTCAGCGCCGAATTCAGCAATTTGGTGCCAAAGCCGGCTTCACCTATCGCGCCCACCGGAGGCCCTTCGGTTTCGTCCCAGACAATATTGAGCCGATCGTCAGATACAATCCACGATACCTGCAATAGCCCGCGCGGAGAAGAAAACGCGCCGTATTTACCGGCGTTGGTCGCAAGCTCATGAAATATCAACGCAAGGCTGACCGCCAGTTTGGCGGGGAGAAACAGTGGATCGCCGTTCAGGGTAAACCGGATATGTCCGTAAGGCCCGAGTTCGGAGAGCAGGAGATCCTTGATGTCGCAACCGCTGCCGTCGATCCGTGCGATCAGATCGTCGGTCGCAGACAGCGCCCGTAACCGCTGATCGATGCTGGGCCAGATTTTCGGTTGATCCTGCAGCACCTGATGAAGAACAGCGTGAATCGTCGACAATTTGTTCTTCAGCCGGTGCTGCAGTTCGTCGACCATGAGCTTCCGATATTCTTCTTCCTGGATCAGGCGCTTTGAAATCTCCCGTTGATGCGTGGCGGCGGATCGATAATGCTCGACGCCCCATATTGTGACGCCGCATACCGCCAGAAAGATCAGCAAAAGCGCCAGTCTCGCAAAATCGGGCTCCCCGTCGCCGAAATTGAGGATCACGCCGAGCGAGCCCCCGACGAGCGCCGTCGCGACCCCGATCCGGTAACCGCCGAACGCGGTGGCAAAGACGACGGCCGGCAAATACGGTGTGAAGAATACGTCCGGCCGGATCAGGGAAAGACACCACCGCACCACCGTCGCCAAAGCGAGGCAGCATGCCGCAAACCCAATATTAAACAGTGGCGATGGTTGGGATATGCCTTGCCAGCCTCGCCGAAATTCGTCGATCAATTTAGCCATGAGTCACATCAGCCGATCAGCGAATCCAAAATAAGGCCGAGCATAGAGGAAAATACGCGGCCTGAGACCGCAAACGGGACCCCTTGTAGCGGGCGGCAAGCATAGCTTGTGTTGTTTTGGCTAGCCCGGGATATAGTGGACGACATCGCCCGAACCAGGAGAACGAGAATGGGACGGCTAGACGGCAAGGTCGCGGTTATCACCGGCGCGACAAGCGGCATCGGTCTGCGGACCGCCGAGATATTCGTTGCGGAAGGCGCGAAAATCGTCATCGCCGGACGCCGCGCGCCGGAAGGCGAGGCGCTGGCCAAAAAGCTCGGTGCTAATTGTATCTTCCGCCAGACCGATGTCACGGTTGAAGAGCAAATGCACGCATTGATCGGGCAGGCGGTGGAGAAATTCGGCCGCATCGACTGTCTGTTCAATAATGCCGGCGGCCCCGCCCAGACCGGCGGCATCGAAGGCCTTGAGGTGGCGCGCTTCGATGCCGCGATGGCGACGCTGGTGCGTAGCGTGATGCTCGGCATGAAGCATGCCGCACCCCATATGCGCCGTCAGGGCTCCGGCAGCATCATCAACAACGGCAGCATCGCCGGCAGGCTCGCCGGGTTCTCGTCGTCGGTGGTCTATGGCGCGGCCAAGGCCGCCGTCATTCACCTCACCAAATGCGTGGCGATGGAGCTCGGCGAAGCCGGCATCCGCGTCAACAGTATTTCGCCGGGCGCGATCGCCACCGGCATCTTCGGCAAAGCGCTCGGCCTTTCGGTCGAGGCGGCGGAAAAAACGCCTGACGTGATGCGCGAGGTCTACAAGACCGCGCAGCCGATTCCGCGCGCCGGGCTGCCTGAGGACATCGCTCATGCCGCGGTGTTTCTCGCCAGCGATGAGTCCAGTTTCATCAACGGGCACGATCTGGTGATTGACGGCGCTATCACCGGCGGCCGCAACTGGACCGCACAGCAACAGGGCTATGTCGCCTTGCGCAAGGCGTTTGATCAGGGCACCGGATAAACGTTCAAACGCCAGGCTTCTAGCCGCGCTCGTCCCTGGCGGTAGGGGAGATATCGATGTTCGCAACATTGGGTATGTCGCGGGGACGGGCTGAAGCCCGGCCATTATACATGGCGGCGATTGCCGGTCTCGCCTGCGCATTTGTGATCGGGAAGGCGTTGCCGCTCGCAATGGACGCCGTCTCGACCGTAGTCGCGCCGCTATGCGCGGCCAGCGATCCCGCCGGATCGACGCTCGATACCGTTGAGCCGATTGCCTCGTATGCGCTGCCGAATGTACCGGGCAAGCGTGTAACAGTCGTCCGCGTGTTCTATGGTCCCGGCGGATTTACCCGCGCGCATCGGCATGCCGGTTCTGTCACTGCCTATGTCACCAAAGGTGGAATCCGCTCACAGCTTGGTGGTGGCCCTGTTGAGACGTTCAAGGTGGGTCAATCGTTCTTCGAGCCGCCGGGGGCAACGCATCTGGTTTCGGCGAATGCGAGCAACGCCGAGCCAGCGGAACTGATCGCAGTGTTCGTTGCCGATGAGGGCGCGCAACTCACGACGTTTATCGAATAGAGCATGATCCGGAAAAGTGAAAACCGGTTTTCCCTCGCGACAAACGCGAAACGTTTGCGCGGAGATCATGCTCAAACAAAGAGATGAGATCATGATTCGATTCAATCTAATCGGATCATGATCTGGATGTGAGCGTTTTCGTGCGAAGCTTGTCCCGTCCCGGACGCGATCCGGGGTGGGGTACCGGTTAGCACGGTGAAAACGCGTCAAACGGTATCAAGATCAAGCCGGCGACAGCGTCACCCGCAATCCGTCCCGCGGCTTCGGGATCGGCCACATCTGCCAATCCGGCGTGGTGCCGGGCTGCAGCGAGACGCTGAGATTCTGCAGGAAATGCCGCGCGAAGCATTTCGCCTGCATATAGGCGAAGTGCAGCCCGAGGCACATATGCGCGCCGCCGCCGAACGGCACAAAGGCGAAGCGATGGCGGCCGCGCTGCGCCTCCTCGGTAAAGCGGTTTGGGTCGAACGTCTCGGGATCGGGCCAGATCTCCGGCATGTGGTGGGTGAACAGCGGATTGACCGCGACCAGGGTGCCCGCCGGGATCGCATAGCCTTTAAAGCTGAAATCGCGTGTCGCGCGCCGCGGAATCGAGGGCACCGGCGGTTTCATCCGCATCGCTTCCTTGAAGGCCATCTCGGACATCGGCATGGCCTCGAGGTTATCGAATGTCGTCGGCTCGCCGGGGGCAACACCCAGCGCTGTCACCTCATCGCGCAGCTTCCGTTGCCATTCCGGATTGGTTGCCAGCGCTGCCACAAACGATGTCAGTGACGATGTCAGCGTGTCGTGCGCGGCCATCATCAGAAAACTCATGTGATCGACTATATCCTGGGTAGACAGCAGCGCGCCATCGTCGTGCGTGGCCCGGCATAGCTGCGAGAAAAGATCCTCACCGTCCTTTGCGCGACGGATTGGAATCTGCTGCGAGAAATAGGCGACGATGCGTGCGCGGCCTTTGACGCCGCGCGCCATTTGTGTGCCCGGCCAGGGTTGGCGGATCGGGGTGACCGAGGCCGCGACCATATCGACGAAGGCGCGCGTGATCTCGTCGACCTCGGGACCGATGCCGGCGCCAAGAAAGGAAGTTGCAGCGAGATCGAGGGTGAGCTGTTTCATCGCGGGATAAAACAGCATCGGCCCCGGCTGCGCCTTCCATCGCGCGACCCGCGCCGCGATGCCGGTATCGAGTGCCGCAAGATAGGATTTCATCGGCCCGGATTTGAAGGCGACGGACAGCGCGCGCCGGTGCAGGCGATGTTCGTCGAAATCAAGCAGCATCAGTCCGCGCGGAAACAAACGGCCGAGAATGGTTCCCCAGCCGTGGGTCGAGGAAAACAGCTTGCTCTGGTCAAACAGCAAGAGTTCGTTGGCCTCAGGCCCGAGCACGCTGATGCTGGTTTCGCCGAGCACGCGGCTGCGATAGACTAGGCCATATTTCGCGGACATCCGCTCGACTTCGCCCTTGGGGTCCGCGAGAATCGCCAGCGTTCGGCCGACGACCGGCCAGCCCTCATCGCCGGGGATGTGCGCGAGCAAATTGCGTTTCGGCGGAGTCAGTATCGCAGTTGCGGGAGAAGCCACACTTTGCATCGACATGGCAGTTGCTCCGGTTGGTCTATTACCAGGCCGCGACCTTGTCGCCTCGAACGAGTGATGGCGGGGGCGACGCTCGTAAAATAACTCTTTGTCGCTCCGGGGCAAAGCTTCACAGCGCCGCCCGGCGAAAATATGCCGCTCCAATGGCGCGACAAAGTCCCGCATCAGAATAAGCTGGGCAGCGATGCGGGCAGACCGAAGGCGGTCGTCCCTGCGTGCGTGCGCAGGGACGACAACCGTCTCCCGTTAAGCCACCCGCCAGCGCCGTCCGTCACGCCTTTCGCTTCGCGGCTTCCTTCTGCAGATCCGGCGCGTTGATGGTGGGGATCGCGACGCGACCGGGGCCGGTGATGGGAAGGGCTGCTGCGTCCTTGTCGTTTTCCATGATCTTGGCCATCACCGCCTGGCCCGCACGCTCGAACACCGCGCGATTCTCGACCAGGAATTTCTGCGACTGGCGCAGGCTCTTGATGTAGCCGTTGATCTCGGGGATCACATAACGCGCCACCATGTCCCAGCTACGGCGGGTATTTTCGAGGTTGGCCCAGTCATGCACGAAGCCGACGATGGTGCCGACGCCGCCGCTCACATCCATCAGGCTCTTGATGGTTTTGACGAGATCGTCCGGCGTGCCGATGGTGGAGGCTGCATTTTCGCCGCCGGCGGTCTTTTCCACCGCGTCCTCGGGCGAAGTGAACGGCTGCAGGCCCGGCCGCTGCAGCGTGCCGACATTATACTCGTTGTGCCATCGCATCAGCCCCGCGCCCGCCTCGCGCCGCGCCTGTTCGCGGGTTTCGGCAATGTGCCAGCTCAACAGCACACGCCAGTTGGATCGGCTCACGGTGGTGCCGTGCTTCTTCGCGGCGTCCTCGGCAAAACCCCATTGCGTCGGCAGCGCCATCAGGCCCTGTGTAGACATCGAGCCGAGCGAAATGATGCCGATGCCGTATTTGCCGGCCAGCGTCATGCCCGAAGGCGAGATCTGCGACGCTACGACAAACGGCATCTCTTCCTGCAGCGGCAGGATCTGCAGCGCGGCGTCGTTCATGGTGAACCAGTCGCTCTTGGCCGTCACGCGCTCGCCGTTGAACAGCCGGCGAATGATCGCGATCGCCTCGTCCTGACGATCGCGTTGCGTCATCGGGTCGATGCCGAGTGTATGCGCGTCGGAAGCGAGCGCGCCCGGGCCGGAGCCGAAGATGGCGCGGCCTCCCGTCATGTGGTCGAGCTGCACCATGCGCTGCGCGACGTTGAAGGGATGGTGATAGGGCAGCGAAACCACGCCGGTGCCGAGCCTGATCCGCTTGGTGCGCTCACCGGCGGCGGCCAAAAACATCTCCGGCGACGCGATCATTTCCCAGCCGCTGGAATGGTGCTCGCCGCACCAGAATTCGTCGTAGCCGAGCGCATCGAGCTGCTCGACCAAGTCGAGGTCGCGGCGGAATTGCAGCATCGGATGCTCGCCGATCGGATGATGCGGGGCGAGGAAAGCTCCGAATTTAAGGCGCGCCATGGGTTTTCTCTCCGGAATTTATCGTTCTTGGATTGCTCCAAACTAGGGGGTGAGGAGTGCCGAGGCAATCGCGGAAACCGCCTGACGCGGCATGGATGCCGTGCCGGCCGCGCAGGTATGCCGCCGCCCGGAATTCTCCTGGTCGGTTCAGCTTCGCTATTCGCCAAAAGAGAGCGACACTGACGTCTGCCCGTTAGATGTCATCGGCTTCCGACGAGAACTGCGATGCACAGAAACTAAACGCGCCGCTACCGCGTCATCCGATTCCATGCATCGAGCCCGGCGATCTTGTAGGCTTCGGCGAGGGTCGGATAGTTGAAGGTATTCTGGATGAAATAATCGATCGTCCCTTTGAGATTGAGCACGGCCTGGCCGATATGGATCAGCTCGGTGGCGCCTTCGCCGAGAATATGCACGCCGAGCAGCCGGCGGGTCTTGGTCGAGAAGATCATCTTCATCATGCCGCTGTTGAGCCCCATGATGTGTCCGCGCGAGGTTTCACGAAAGCGCGCCACGCCCACTTCGTAAGGAATGCCTCGCGTTCGCACTTCTTCCTCGGTTAGTCCGGTGGTCGAAATTTCCGGCACCGAATAGATCCCGTAAGGAAAGAATTCGGGCGGCGCCAGCGGCTCCATGCCGAGCGCGTGACAGGCCGCCACCCGGCCCTGCTCCATCGAGGTGGAGGCGAGACTCGGAAACCCGATCACGTCGCCGGCAGCATAGATGTGCGGCACGCTGGTTTGCAGGCTTACTGAATCGACCGCGATCCGGCCGCGATGGTCCACTGCGATCCCAGCCGCTTCGAGATTGAGCCGGTCGGTTGCGCCGACGCGGCCGGCTGCAAACAGCAGCATTTCCGAGGTGACGTTGCGGCCGTCGGAGAGCCTTGTCACGATACTCCCGCTTTCGGTGCGCTCGATCGATTTGACGGCGGAGCCTAACCGCAGCGCGACATTGCGGTCGCGCAGTTCATGCATGAATTCGTCGATCAGCTCCTTGTCGATGAAATCTAGGAATGTCGGCCGCGGTTCGATCAGCGTCACCGCGACGTCGAGCGCGCTGAAGATGGTGGCGTATTCGACGCCGATCACGCCGGCCCCGATCACGGCAAGGCTGCGCGGCAGTTTTGGCAGGTCGATGATCTCGTCGCTGTCGAACACCGTCTTGCTGTCAAAGGGTACGTAATCTGGTCGGAATGGCCTTGTGCCGCATGCGATCAGGATGTGGGCGGCGGACACCACGCGGGTCTCGCCGCCTTCCGCCGCGATCTCGATCTGGTTCGGCCCGACAAAGCGGGCCTCGCCGCAGGCGGTTTTCACCATGTTGCGGCTGAACTGATGTTCCAGCACCTCGACTTCATGGTCGAGGGTCTTTTGCAGACGCGCGATCAGGTCGGTCGCGCCGATATCCTGTTTCACCCGATAAGACCGACCGTAGAAGCCGCGCTCGCGCCAGCCCGAAAGATTGAGCACGGTTTCGCGCAGGGTTTTTGACGGGATGGTGCCGGTATGGGCTGAAACGCCGCCGACCCTTCGGCCCTTTTCCACCACCAGAACAGACTTGCCGAGCTTGGCAAATTGCACGGCGGCCCGGCGGCCGGAAGGGCCGGAGCCGATCACCAGCATGTCATAGTCGTACATCGAAGGCGGCCCCGAATTCGCGAGAATAGCTGGAAAGGCCCTGTCGCCATGCAGCAATCGGGCCAAAGCCTTGGGAATGCTTCCGATGACCTAGTATAGCGGCGGCGTTCACGCTCGGCGCCGAGGGCTTCCAGGTGGGACGGGGTTCGTAAGCTGTATCGAAAGCCCGGTGCATGCCAACAAGAACGCGTCGTTGACGCGAAGGAAACCGGTACGCTGGTGCTCAACAAGAAATCGACGCCGTGCATCCGCGCGCTGAAGTCGGAGCGCACGCGGGCAATCCATGACGAGTGCCTGATGGTGGCGGATGAGCTGAAGGGAATCCGCGACGTCTGTTTCCACGGTGACATGGAAGCCGCCTCGCGCTGGCGGGACAATCGGCGAGCCTGATCGACGCGGTAAAGTCAGTGCAGCAAATCATCGAGGAAACCGTGGCGCAGTTTTTTACGGCGCGAACAAGCCATGCGCTTTTCGCGCCATGCCATCACTCAGTGCAATGTGACGCTTTCGGAACAAGTGGCTTGCAATTGAAGAAATTTATTGCGGTTCTGAGCGCTTGAATGAACGATCACGTTTTCGTTGATGCGTCAGTGCTCAACAGCGTGAACCTCCATGCTGCCGCTCCCTACAAATGCGTATTGCCTCAAATGCCCTCCACATTGGACGGGCATAACAAAGGAGATAGTGCGATGGCCCACGTCATACTATTTGAGAAGCGGTACTTTCACGGCAACCACAAACATGTTTTTAGAAGCGAAGCAAACCTCAATGCCGAAGACGATGATTGGATGAACGATCAAACGCGGTCGATTGTCGTCGTCGAAGGTCAATGGCAGTTCTTCAAAGACTGGAATTTCGAACAGCCCTCTTACCTCGGCACGCTGGGGCCGGGCGTTTATGAAACACTCGAACCGTATTTGGGCAGCAACGCAGTTGGGAGTATTTCATCATTGCGTCCCACCGATTCCGTCGACATAAAATCGAAGGGGAAAGCGTCCACCGTCTCAAGTGGACCAATCGCGTCGCGAATCTGACGTTCCCTGCTTTCGATATCCGCTAGTCAAATTCCATGAGCGCGAACCGCTTGGCTTTAATGCTGGGCGGTTTCGCATATATACGGCCACCATCAAGAACTCTACGCTCAACCCGCTCCCGCACCTCCCGCAAACACCCGAATATCGCTTCAAGCGTCATCGGCTCTTCGACTTCGAGGTCGCCGGGCAGCCGCCGCCGCGAGTCATGGATCTTTCGCGCGGTCGCTCCGGCGTTTGCAGCACGCCGCCTGGACAATGCTTACCTCGGAGGTAATCGCCGGGATGACCGAAAGCTGGGATCATTGCACGTACCAGATTTCGGGAAAGGCACCATGCATCAGATCGTATCGGCTACCGTGGATTCATCGCGCCGCTGGTGGGTGCTCGCGATTGTCGTCGCCGCGCAGTTCATGTTCGGGGTCGATGCCTTCATCGTCAACGTCGCGATACCAACCATTGCGGTCGAATTGCACACGAGCTCGGCGCAGATCGAGGCGGTGATCGCGATTTACCTCATCGCTTATGCAACGCTGGTGGTCACGGGCGGTCGGCTCGGCGATATCTACGGCACAAAAAATGTATTCCTGGCCGGTGTGCTCGGCTTCACGCTCACGTCGCTATGGTGCGGCCTGGCGCAATCCGGCCCCGAATTGATTGTCGCGCGGCTGGCGCAAGGTGCGACCGCAGCGTTGATGGTGCCGCAAGTGCTCGCCACCATTCATCTGTTGTTTTCGGACGAGTCGCGCGGCCGCGCCTTCGGCATTTACGGTATCGTGCTGGGCCTCGCAGGTGCGGCCGGATTTTCGCTTGGTGGCGTGTTGGTGACGTCGGATCTTGCCGGGCTGGGCTGGCGCGCAGTGTTTTTCGTCAATCTGCCATTCGGATTGATCATTATTGCCGCGGCTTTCAGAATCATGCCGTCGGTGCCACGTCGTGCCGGCACCCGGCTCGACATTCCCGGTGCGATCGTACTGTTCACGGGCTTGTTATGCCTGATCGGCCCGCTGCTGTTCGGCCATGATTTGCATTGGTCGCCATGGGTATGGCTTGTGATGGTGGCGGGCGTTGCCATCATTGCCATATTTCTCCGGCTGGAACGTGCCGTCGCGAGCCATGGCGGGATGCCGCTGATCGACCTTGCTCTGTTGTCCGATGCGGCCTTCATGCGCGGTCTGTACGCCGTCTTCTTTTTCTTTTTCGCGAACCTGTCGTTCTATCTTGTCATGACAATGTTCATGCAAAATGCGCTGCATATTCCGCCGCTGCAGGCCGGCATGGTGTTCGTGCCGCTGGCGCTGACCTTCGTGATCGCCTCTCGACAAAGCGCGGCGCGGGCGCGGCATCGCGGGACGCTGGTGCTGATGGAGGGGTGCGCGGTTCAAGTGGCCGGCCTCGCGATGGTGGCGCTGACGGTTGCAGGGGCGCAAGCGCCCGCCACACCCGTGTTGGCGCTGGCGTTGGCCATTTTCGGTTATGGCCAGGGCCTGGTGATGGCGCCGTTGTCGAGCGCCGTGCTTTCGACGGTAAAGCCGGCCAGTGCCGGCTCGGGCGCCGGCATGTATGGCACGACCACGCAAATCGCTAACGCCGCCGGTGTCGCGGCGATCGGCGCGGCATTCTTTGCGATTGAAGCGGCCCACTCGGCGCGGCTGGCGCTATTTGCGGCGTTAACACTGTTTGCGTCGTCGATTCTCACCTGCGCCGCATTTTTGTCGTGGATGCGGCGCGCAACCACCTGAGTAGAATCAAGGCAGATCCTCACAATCCTGGGAATTGACAGTGCACGGCCTTTTCATTTTGCAGTGCAGCAACTATCTGGTCTTGGTGAAGTTTATAAGAGCCTCTCGCCAAGGAGCTGCCGGTGTCTCTCGCCCAAAATATCGAATTCCTGCGACGTCTGCCAAAGCTACCTGGATTCAATGGTCTGGGAGACTTTGGGCTGGGCTCAACGCCGGACGCCCGCAGCCCCCTTGTTGAGATCACCGGCTTTGGGACCAATCCGGGCGATCTCAGGATGTTCTCGTTCGTTCCGGATAACCTCCAGCAACGACCCGCCCTAGTCGTCGTTCTGCATGGATGCGGTCAGACGACCGCCGGCTATGATTTGGGCGCGGGCTGGTCCACGCTGGCGAAGCACTATGGCTTTGCGTTGCTGATGCCTCAGCAGCAGCAATCGAATAACGCCAATACGTGCTTCAACTGGTTCAATCCGGAAGACACCGCGCGCGAGCACGGCGAAGCCTGCTCGATCAGGCAGATGATCGCGCGGATGGTTAGCGATTACAAAATCGATCCGCATCGCATCTTCGTCACCGGAATTTCCGCCGGCGGCGCGATGACGTCGGTCATGCTCGCAACCTATCCCGAAATATTCGCAGGCGGCGCTGTGATCGCTGGATTGCCATTCGGCGTGGCGACCAATGTGCGGGAGGCGTTGAACGGAATGTTCCAGTCGCCGTCTCGCCCGGCCGGCGAATTGGGAGATCTGGTGCGCAACGCGTCAGAGCATAAAGGGCCCTGGCCGAAACTTTCGGTGTGGCATGGCAGCGCCGATCGCACGGTCAACCCCGCCAACGCCGATGAGATCGTCAAGCAGTGGCTCGACGTGCATCAGCTTCCGTCGGCACCGATGTCGGAAGGAATCGTCGACGGTCATCCCCGCCAGGTCTGGTGGAACGCGGATGGCGAGACGATCGTCGAGTCCTACACCATCACCGATATGGCCCACGGTACCCCGCTTGGTATTGCCGACAATGACGAGCGATACGGCGCCCAAGGTGCGTTCCTGATCGAGGCGGGAATCTCGTCGTCGTATCACATTGCAAGTTTCTTCGGTCTGACCGAATGGATTGGTCGGCCTCAGGAAGCTTCACCTCAGGAAGCTTCAAAGGAAGTTTCAAAAGAAGTTTCGAAACAAGTTCCGAAAGAAGCTTCAACCGAAGTCGCGAAGCCAACTCCGGCGCCATCTTCGACGCCCGCGCGGACGCCGGATATCACCGCGGTGTTGCGGCCGCTGGCGGCACTCAATCGCCATCCTGTGCCGCCGCGCCAGCCGCGGCGTCGCGCCATCGACGTCGGTGGCGTCATCACCCGCGCGCTCACGGCCGCGGGCCTTATGAAATAGGGCGACGGCATCGATAGCGCCGCAAGCGCCAGCTACGGGTTCGGTGCGATGGTTAACAGCCGCTTCCCGCCCAAGCGCCTGCCGTTTTGTTTCGCCCGTGAAAATATATTTGAACCAAATGCCGGGCCGCGAGTTTTATGGGATTGTGACAGGCGGTTAAGTTCCGGCTGCTAATCTGGGCTGAACTGGGCCACCGATTATCCCTTATGTTGAAAATCAACAAACCGAGTTCTGTGGATTTTCTCGCCGGCGGCGGGGAGATGGGCGCGCTGACCCGTGCGTATGACTGGTCGGCAAGTCCGCTGGGACCGCCGGAGGGCTGGCCGCAGAGTTTGCGCACGGCGGTGCGCATCCTGCTGAATACCAACCATCCGATGTTCATCTGGTGGGGCGAGGAGTTGATCCAATTTTATAACGACGCCTATCGCCAGACCATGGGACCCGAGCGCCACCCGAGCGCGCTCGGCCAGGGCGGACGGGAGTGCTGGGCTGAAGTCTGGGATATTATCGGCCCCCAGATCGAGCAGGTGATGAGCGGCGGGGGTGCGACGTGGCATGAGAACCAACTCGTGCCGGTCACGCGGTACGGCAGGTTGGAGCAGGTCTACTGGACCTACGGCTACAGTCCGATCGACGAAGACGACGGCATTGGCGGCGTGCTTGTGGTTTGCCGCGACGTCACCCGGGAACATCTAGCAAGTGTCGCGTTGCGGGAGCGCGAGGCTGAACTCGCGCGCGTGCAACAGGTCGGCCGGATCGGCGGCCTCGAGGTCGATCTGAGAACCGGTTTCCGCAATCGTCGATCGCCGGAATATCTGCTGATTCACGGACTGCCGCCGGATGCAGCCAACGAAACGCATGAGGATTGGGTCCAGCGCATCCATCCCGAAGATCGCGCAGCCACCGAAAAAAAATTCCGCGACGCCGTCGCAAGTAACGTCCGCGATTACACCGTGCAATACCGGATCATTCGCCCAAGCGACGGTGAGATACGCTGGATTTCCGTCAGATCGACGATCGAGCGCGATCAGAAGGGGAGAGCCATACGCCTGGTCGGCGCACACACCCATGTCACCGAGCAGGTAGTGGCGGAGCAGGCGCTGCGGCAGAGCGAAGAGCTATACCGAAAGCTTGCGGATCAACTTGCCGAGCTGAATGCGACGCTCGCGCAGCGCGTCGCGGAAAAGACCCGGGAGCGCGACCGGATCTGGAACGTGTCGCAGGATCTTTTGCTGGTCGCGGATCGCAGCGGCATCTGGCGAACGGTCAATCCGGCCTGGACGAGAACGCTGGGCTGGAGCGAAGCCGAATTGCTGAACCGCACTGCAGAATGGCTGGAGCATCCCGACGATAACGGAATAATGCACGCGCAGATCAAAAAGCTCGGTGCCAGCGAAACTACCATCAGGTTCGAAAGTCGCTTTCGGCACAAGGATGGATCGTACCGCTGGCTGTCCTGGACCGGCGTGCCGGATCAGGATCACATTTACGCCGTTGCCCGCGACGTGACCGCGGAAAAGGCCGCGGCCGAACGGCTGAGAGCCACTGAAGAGGCCTTGCTGCAGTCCCAGAAGATGGAAGCGGTGGGGCAACTGACCGGCGGCATCGCGCACGACTTCAACAATCTGCTGACGGGGATCGTGGGATCGCTGGATCTGCTGCAGACCCGTCTCAACCAGGGACGGATCGACAATGTCGCGCGTTACATCGACGCGGCGATGACATCGGCAAACCGTGCCGCCGCGCTCACGCATCGCTTGCTGGCCTTTGCTCGGCGACAGCCGCTGATCCCGAAAAGCGTCGATGCCAACCAACTCGTCGTATCGCTGGAGGATTTGCTGCGCCGGACCATCGGCGAGACCATCGACCTTGCCATCGTCGCGTCTGGCGATCTGTGGAACACGCTGTGCGACCCCAATCAGTTGGAAAGCGCGCTGCTCAACCTCGCCATCAACGCGCGCGACGCCATGCCCGATGGCGGCAAGCTTACGATCACCACCGCGAACGCTCGGCTCGATGGCGTAACCGCGGATACTCCGGCGCTGGCGCCCGGCGATTATATTTGCATCTCGGTCACCGACACCGGAACCGGCATGAGCGCGGAGGTGACGGCGCGCGCCTTCGATCCATTCTTTACGACGAAGCCGATCGGGCAGGGCACCGGGCTTGGGCTTTCGATGATCTATGGATTCGCGCGGCAGTCGAACGGCCATGCCACGATCGACAGCAAATTGGAGCAGGGGACGTCGGTCAGGCTGTATTTGCCGCGCCATCATGGCGACCGCGCAGCTCTGCATGCGTCAACCCTCAGGACGGCCGAACATGCCGCCTCCGGCGAGACCGTATTGGTGGTCGAGGACGAGCCGGTGGTGCGCGGGGTCATCGTGGAGATGCTGGGCGAACAGGGGTACCGGACACTCGAGGCCGTCGATGGACCATCGGGACTGCGAATCCTGCGTACCAATCAGCGGATCGATCTGCTGGTCACCGACGTTGGCTTGCCCGGCATGAACGGCCGTCAGCTTGCCGATCAGGCGCGGGAATCCCGGCCAGAGTTGAAAATTCTGTTCATCACCGGTTACGCCGAGAGCGTCGCGATATCGGACGGCTTTCTGCAGCCTGGCATGGAAATGATCACCAAGCCGTTCGACCTTGGTAATCTCTCACGGCGCGTTCGGGCGATGGTTTCGAACTAGCGCTCGCTTACGGCCGATGCAGTTTCGGCGATCAGTTCGATCGGTGTCACCACCACCTCGCCGCCGCTGGCGACCTGCCGGGTCTTTTCCGTATAATGTTTGAAGAAATCCCGCTGCTGCAGCGTCTTGATGGCCTGTTCGTCGACGGCTGCGGCGAGATGATAGTAGCTGGCGTCGTCACGGTTCTTCATGCAGCGATAGGTGATTTTCCCCTTCAGGTCGGGATCTCTGTCAAGTGCGGAAATGAACCGGCCGATTTCCTGATGCCAGTCCTGCGTGGTGCCGTTGGCAAACTGATATTTGATCATGAAATGCTTCATCGATGGCTCCTTGACGATGTCGGCGATAGCGGTTTGCACTCCACAACATCGGCCCTCACACCGTAATCTGGCGCCGATGGATGTAATAACGCAAGTATGGACAAAAATGATACTATGAACTTTCCTGCCGCTGCTCGTACTTTGAAGAGGTAGGAGAGACGCATTGCTGGAGATATGAAATGGCGAAAGCGAAGTCAGCGCCGGCGTGCGGATGTCCGGTGGCGGCATTCCAGAAAATGATCAGCGGCAAATACAAGCTGCGGATCGTCTGGGATCTGAAGGATGGTCCGCTGCGCTATGGCGAGATCAGGACCGGTCTGTTGCGCGGCCTGGATGGCAGCTCGGAAATCGCGCCCCGCGTGCTCAGCCGCGAATTGAAGGCGCTCACTGAAACCGGGCTGATCGACCGCAAGGACTACGGCTTCGTTCCGCCCAAGGTCGAGTATCGCCTGACCCGCAAGGGCAAGAGTTTTGTCCCCGTCATTGCCGCCATTCGCAACTGGGGCACGCGCCATCTCGCGCAGGCGAATGCGGTTGAGATGGTCGCGGCCGAATGACCGGTGCCGCCGATCAAAGACATCGCCTTGAACTACCAAGGCCGCGCCGGTAATCGCCAATCCGATTGCTACATCGCGCCGGTCAGAAACGGATTGGTCATCCGCTCCTGGCCGATGCTGGAGCCCGGGCCGTGGCCGCAGATGAAGCCGACATCGTCGCCGAGCGGCAGCAGCTTGTCGGTAATCGACTTGATCAGCGTAGCGTGATTGCCGCCAGGAATGTCGCTGCGTCCGACCGAACCGTTGAACAGCACGTCGCCGACATGCGCAAAGCGCATGTCCTTGTTGAAAAACACCACGCTACCCGGCGAATGGCCGGGGCAATGCAGGATGTCGAAGGTCAACTCGCCGATCGAGACCTGGTCGCCTTCATTGAGCCAGCGATCCGGCGCGAAATCGCGCACGCCGGTCATGCCGAAACGGACGCCGCTGGTCACTACATTGTCGAGCAGGAATTTGTCGTCGATATGCGGGCCCTCGATCGGCACTTTCAGCGCATCACGCAGCTCGGCGGCGCCGCCGACATGGTCGATATGGCCGTGGGTCAGCCAGATCTTTTCGACCGTGACATTGGATTGCTTGATCGCGGCCTGAATTTTCGCAACGTCGCCGCCGGGGTCGATCACCACGGCCTTTTTGGTGGTCTCGCACCATAACAACGTGCAATTCTGCTCGAACAGCGTCACCGGAATGATGACGGCGCCGGCCTTTGCCTTGGTCTCGGTTTGCTGTGCCATGCCTGCACAATGCCGATTTTTTGCGGCGCGCCAAGGGCAAATTGAGTAAAAAACTGTTGCTTGACGTTCGCTGTCGCCCCCTCTTTGCTCAAGCTGAACCGGTCAGCGGTTCGGGCGTTGCCCCCGCGCAATGCGATTTAAGGAATGATTTCGAAGATGAATCAGAGCTATGAATCCTGGTGGCGAGATGGCGTCTTCTATCAAATCTATCCGCGCTCATTTCAGGACGCCAATGCCGACGGGGTCGGGGATATCGTAGGGATCATCGACCGGCTGCCTTATTTGCTGACCCTGGGTGTCGACGCGGTCTGGCTGTCGCCGATCTTTCCATCTCCGATGGCTGATTTCGGTTACGACATATCGGATTATACCTGGATCGATCCGCTGTTCGGCACCGTGGAGGATTTCGACGCGCTCGTGGATGCGGCGCATTCAAGCGGTCTCAAAATCATCCTGGACCTCGTGCCGAACCATACGTCCGATCAGCATCCCTGGTTCATCGAAAGCCGGAACTCCCAAGATAATCCGAAACGTGACTGGTACATCTGGCGTGACCCAGGCCCGGACGGCGGACCGCCGAACAACTGGCTGTCGGAATTCGGCGGCGGTGCCTGGGCCTACGACGCTTCGACAGGACAATATTATTATCACGCCTTCCTCGCCCAGCAGCCGGATTTGAACTGGCGCAATCCAGCGGTGCGAGAGGCAATCTATGACGTGATGCGGTTCTGGCTTCGGAAGGGCGTCGACGGCTTCCGCGTCGATGTGCTCTGGCATCTGATCAAGGACGCGGAATTCCGCGACAATCCGCCCAATCCAAATTACGTCGAGGGCCGGCCTCCGCATGAAAAGATACTGACGCGGTACTCGACCGATCAACCCGAAGTTCATGACGTCATTGCGGAGATGCGGCGGGTTACCGACGAGTTCGAGTCCCGTGTGCTGATCGGAGAGATTTATCTTCCGGTCCAACGGCTGGTCGCTTATTACGGTAACGATCTTACGGGCGCGCAGATGCCGTTCAACTTTGCGCTGCTGTCGACGCTATGGAGCGCGCGTTCGATCGAGAAGATCATTGCCGATTACGAGGGCGCGCTGCCGGCCGGCGCGTGGCCGAACTGGGTGCTCGGCAATCATGATCGTCCGCGGGTGGCGAGCCGGGTAGGCCCGGATCAGGCGCGCGTCGCCGCGATGCTGCTGTTGACCCTGCGGGGAACGCCGACGCTCTACTATGGCGACGAGATCGGCATGCGTCAGGTGGCGATTACGCCCGATCAGGTGCGCGATCCCTTTGAGAAGAACGTTCCAGGCATTGGCGTCGGCCGCGACGGCTGCCGGACGCCGATGCAGTGGGACGCGACGCCTAACGCGGGTTTCTCGACATCGATGCCGTGGCTGCCGGTGGCGCACGATTTTGCGCACGAGAACGTGGTTAATCTCGAGGCGGACGCCCGGTCGATTCTCAGCCTCTACAAGGCGCTGATCAAGCTCAGGAAAGAAACGCCGGCGCTGATGTCTGGCGATTACGCGCCAATCGCGGCGCAAGGCGACCTCTTGCTCTATCGACGGCAGAGCGAGGGAAAGGCTGTCGTGGTCGCGTTGAATCTCGGCGCCGAGCCTGTTTCGGTCACCTCAAGTTCGATTGGCTTCGGCAGTGAGATTGTGCTGTCAACGTTTCTCGACCGGCAGCACGAAAGCATCGAGGGCGTGCTGGACTTGCGCGGCAATGAGGGCGTCATTGTCGGCGCATCAGACGATCAAGCCGGATGATTTGCGTTGCCCGACGCGTCGGTGTCGATGTCGCTGCGCTTGAGCAAATAGTCGAGGCCCCCAACGCGATACCAGCGGTAACCGTAGGCTTCGAGCAGGAGTGTATGCCTGCCGCGTTCGTTGGCCTGGCTGTGGTCTTCCGTCAGCAGGTTGACCAAAAGCTTGCCGGCATCCCCGGGAAGGCCAACCGCAAACGCGACCTCTCGCGGCTTGTCGCCGAGATTGTGCACGAACAACACTGAATTGTTGCGCCAGTCGTAGCGAATAACCAGGACGGCCGGGTCGCGCGCGGCAATCACGTTGAAGTCACCCCAGCCGATCTCCGGGACTTCCTTGCGCATCCGGATGATGCGCTCGGTCCAGTTCAGCATCGAGCCGGGATCGCGGCGCTGCTTGGCGACATTGACGTGCTCGAAGCCGTAGGGGCCTTTGTCGATGACTGGCGAGCACGGCCTGTCGCTTTCCGTGAAGCCGCCATGCGGTTCGGTCGACCATTGCATCGGTGTGCGGGCGCAATTGCGCTCGGGTAGATCAAGATTGTCGCCCATCCCGATTTCATCGCCATAGCGGATCACGGGCGTTCCCGGCAGCGTGCACATCAGGCTGTAGGCAAGCTCGAGGCGCCGGCGGTCGCCGCCCAGCATCGGCGCCAGGCGGCGGCGAATGCCGCGATCGTAAAGCTGCATATTCTTGTCGGGACCGAAGTTCTCGAACACCACGTTGCGCTGCGCCTTGGTCAATCGGCCGAGATCGAGCTCGTCGTGATTGCGCAGGAACAATCCCCATTGCGCGGAGGCCGGTCGTGGCTTGGTGGCCTTGAGCGCCTTGGCGAGCGGACGGGAGTCGGCGGACGCCATGGCATAGAACAGATGCTGGTTGACATGGAAATTGAACATCATGTGCATACGGTCGCCGTCGTCGCCGAAATACTCCATGTCGGTTTCGGGCAGCACATTGGCTTCCGCAAGGATAATGGCGTTGCCCTGCCGCCATTGCAGAAATTCCCGAAACGCGCGCAGCATGTCGTATTGCTCGACCGGCGTGCGAACCTTCGCGCCCTTGGTCGATATCACGAACGGGACGGCGTCCATGCGAAAGCCGGATACCCCGAGCTGAATCCAGAAGCCCATGATCTTGAGGATCTCGGCCTGCACGCCCGGGTTCGAGGTGTTGAGGTCGGGCTGGAAGTCATAGAAGCGGTGGAAGTACCAGGCGCCGGCTTCCTTATCACGCGTCCAGGTGGATTTTTGCACGCCGGGAAACACCATGCCCTTGTCGGCATTGGCGGGTTTCTTGTCGGCCCAGACATACCAGTCGCGATAGGGCGAATCCTTTGAGCTTCGTGCGTCGCGAAACCACGAATGCGCATCCGAGGTGTGGTTGACAACGAGGTCGATGATGACGCGGATGCCGCGTTGCCGGCAGCCATGCGTGAACTCGACGAAGTCGCCGAGCGTGCCGTAGCGGGGATCGACGCCATAATAGTCCGAGATGTCGTAACCGTCGTCCTTGTCAGGTGACGGCTGGAATGGCATCAGCCAGATCGCCGTGACGCCCAGGCCGCTCAAATAATCCAGCCGCCGCAACAAGCCCTTGAAATCGCCGACGCCGTCGCCATTGGCGTCCATATAGGTGCCGACGGACAGGCAATAGAACACGCCGTTCTTGTACCAAAGGTCGTCGATCATGCTGAGGCAGCCTTCATCGGTCCGCCTTCGGTCTCGAGCGGCAAGAGATTAAGCGGTAAGGATGCCCTGGGTTCCCGTCTCTTGCGTGACTGGGCGCAAAACCGGTTTCCACTTTGCCGATCGCGCTCTATGTTTGCAGTCATGGAATCGCACGCTCGCCAAGTGGCCCTGGTGCCGCCGCTGGACCGCCGTCAGTCGGAAACGGCGCTGGCGATCGCGCGCGGCACCGCGCGGCTGTTACGGTCGCTGGGTTTTGCCTGCATCAGTGAATTGCCGCTGCCGTCGGGACGGCGCGCCGATCTGGTGGCATTGAACGAGCGCGGCGAGATCTGGATCGTCGAAATCAAGTCATCGATCGAGGATTTGCGCGCCGACCAGAAATGGCCGGACTACCGGGCGCATTGCGACCGGTTGTTCTTTGCGTTCACGCAGGATCTGCCGTGCGAGATTTTTCCCAAGCAGACCGGCCTGATCGTTGCCGATGCCTATGGCGCGCATATGCATTGCGAGGCGCCGGAGCATCGGCTGCCGGCGCCGACCCGCAAGCTGATGATGGTGCGGTTCGCGATGGCCGCGGCGCAACGCATCAGTCGGCTGATCGATCCGCAGGGGCATGCCGAGTTTTAGGGCGTGAACTTCGAAGCTCCAGTTTGGAAGCTTGAATCATGCGTCATCGTCAGGCTCACAGCCACAATGACGAGGCTTTGGGAATGCTGATCTCGACGGGCGCATACTCAGATCAGCTAAAATGGCGGTTCCATGGAACCGGGATCGTTCTTCGGCGGTGCGCGCTTTCGGTGAAATCGGTTCGCGAAATGAATGTTAATATGTTCACGCACCTTTCACCACGATCGATCTTAAGGATGGCGTGAGCGGTCAGAACAACGCGATCTTAAAGCCGCCATCCTTACTCCAGCAGTTCGAGTTGACCGGCACCGCAATCCAACGAGTGCCAACACATAATCCCCTCGGGCACCATGCGGGCGCTGCGGTAGATAAGGAACATTCGAGGCAAGCGATCGGGGCGCGGCACGAAGTCCGCTCAGAAGGACAGATTGGGTTCCGCAATGATGGCTTCTACGTCCGGCAAGCGACGCCTTTTGCGGCTTGTATCGCCCTTTGTGGCGGTTATTCTCTTCCAGGCATTTCTCGCCGGCCTCAGTCTGGAGACGCTGTCGTCAGTTCGCGCCTATGTCGGCGGAGAGGGGCTGTGGTCGAAGGGCCAGAAGGACGCAATCCACTTTATCTCGCTCTATTCGCAGACCGGCGACGAAGAATTCTACAGCCGGTTTAAGTCTGCGCTGGCTGTTCCGCTGGCCGATCGGGCCGCGCGATACGCCTTGGAACAGCGAACACCTGATCTGAAGGCCGCCCAAGGCGGCTTCATGGGAGGTGGGAATCATCCCGACGATATTCCTGGAATGATCTGGTTGTTTCGGAATTTCCAGGACGTTCCTTATATGGCGATGGCGATTCGTCATTGGAGAGCAACGGATCCGTTCCTGGATCAGTTGGCGTCTCTTGGCGACGCAATCCATGAGGATTTCTCCAGCGCCACGGGTATCGTCGGGCGGGCGGACCGCAAGGAGCAAATCGATCTGATTGACGGGCGGCTTGCCCCGTTTGCAAGGGCATTCTCGGAGAGTCTTGGAGAAGGCTCGCGGGCCATCAAGTTTCTGCTGACGGTCGCAAATTTTCTGACAGCCATTTGCCTCGTCTTCTTGATCGTCTGGCACACGCGCAAAATGATGAAGCAGCGATTGACCTTTGAGAACGCCCTGAAGGTTGAGAAAGAGCGGGCCCAGGTGACGCTGGCTTCGCTTGGCGAGGCAGTCATTACTACCGATGCCGACGGCCGGCTGAATTATATGAATCCGATGGCCGAACGTCTGACAGGATGCGCAATTTCCGAAGCGAGCGGATCGCCATTGAATTCGCTGTTCTCCATTGTCGACGAATCCACCGGGGAGGCAAACGACCAATTGATCTATCTGGGCCGTTGCGACGGGGTAACACTCGATCGCCAGCTTCTTGTCAGGCGCGATTCCAGCGAGGTGGCTGTATCCATCGTTGGAGCGCCCCTGCATTCGGACGGCCAGGCTGCAGGTATGGTGCTGGTTCTTCACGACATGACCAGCGAACGAGAATTCGTTGCGCGCCTGTCCTGGCAGGCATCGCACGACGCTTTGACAGGGCTCGTCAACCGTCGCGAGTTTGAAACCCGTCTTGGGAAGGCGATCGACAAGCTGTCCCGCGAAACTAGCGAGCATTCACTCATGTTTCTTGATCTCGACCAATTCAAGGTCGTCAACGATACATGTGGTCATGCCGCGGGCGACCAACTACTGAAACAAACGTCCGATCTGCTGCAGGATAATCTCGGCATCGGTGGCTTGCTCGCACGGTTGGGGGGCGACGAGTTTGGCATTCTCCTGCAGGACTGCGAAGCCAGTTCCGCGGTAGGGATTGCAGAACGCCTCCGGCTTGCCGTGCAGGAATTAAGGTTCGTCTGGAATGGCTGCGCCTTCAATATCAGCGTAAGCATCGGTCTCGTGCACGTCGCGAAGGCCAATGCCATGGAAGAGACACTACGGGCAGCCGATATGGCTTGCTATATGGCGAAGGAGAAGGGCCGCAATCGCGTTCAGGTCTATCATCCCAGCGATTCCGAACTGGTCCAACGTGTCGGCGAGATGGCCTGGGTGCAAAGGATCAGGAACGGGCTGGATGAACAGCGGTTTTGTCTGTTTGCGCAGGAAATTCGTGCGCTGAACAAGAGTGAGCCCGATCGTTCCTGCTTCGAGCTGCTACTCAGGCTGCGCGACGAAGACGGAAAGCTGGTCCAGCCTGGCAGCTTCATTCCAGCAGCTGAGCGGTATGGCTTGATGCCGCTAATCGATCGCTGGGTTGTTCGAAATGCATTCGCCCTGCTGGCCAGTCGACTAAATTCCTCAGAGCCAGCTCAATTATCGAGTTGTGCGATCAATCTCTCCGGCACGACCTTTAGCGACGATGATTTCATCGATTACGTGCGTCGACAGTTTGAAATTCATCAAATTCCTCCCGAGCTGATCTGTTTCGAAATCACTGAAACCAGCGCGATTGCCAACCTATCCAGCGCAAGACGGTTCATTCAGGCGTTGAAGAGATTGGGCTGTCGCTTCTCGCTCGACGACTTTGGCACTGGAATGTCATCTTTTTCTTATCTGAAACATCTGCCGGTCGACCATATCAAGATAGACGGAAGCTTCGTAACGGAAATGCTCAATAGCGACGTCGACCGTGCCATGGTCGAAAGCATCGTTCACATTGCCAGGGTGATGGGTAAGCGTACCATCGCTGAATTTGTTGAGAGCAATGAGATACTCGAAGCCTTGCGTAAAATTGGTGTGGACTATGCCCAGGGGTATGCGATCGGGAAGCCGTCGTCTTTTGAGAGCGCGTATCCGCTGACGACAAATGCTCGTCGGGAAGTCGCCTGAAAGACGGGAGCGTTCAACGCCCCTGACAAAATTACCGCGGCGCGCGCTTGGCCAGGATGCGCTGCAGGGTGCGGCGATGCATGTTCAGCCGCCGCGCGGTTTCGGAGACGTTGCGGTTGCACATCTCATAGATGCGCTGGATGTGTTCCCAGCGCACGCGATCCGCCGACATCGGATTGTGCGGCAGCTCGGATTTTTCGGTGCCGCTGGCGAGCAACGCCGCGACGACGTCGTCGGCGTCGGCGGGTTTCGAGAGATAATCCACCGCGCCCATCTTCACCGCCGTCACGGCGGTGGCGATGTTGCCATAACCGGTCAGCACGATCGCGCGGGCCTCGGGGCGCTTGCGCTTCAGCGCCGACACCACGTCGAGGCCGTTGCCGTCGCCGAGCCGTAAATCCACCACCGCGAACGCCGGCGCCGCCTTGCCGATTTGCGCCAAACCATCGGACACACTGTCGCAGGACGTGACCGTGAAGCCGCGGGTTTCCATCGCGCGCGAGAGGCGTTCCAGAAACGGCTTGTCGTCTTCAACGATCAAAAGGGAGCGGTCGGCTTGATCAGTCAGTTCGGCAATGGCGTTCACGGCTCGAATATCCTCATGTCGAATACCATTATATGGCGTGGCAACATGGCGCTGCCAAGGCCGGATAAATACGGTCAGCCAACTACCTCAGCAGTCCAGATTGGTTCTAAGATATTGGTTCATCGACGATTTCGCTCGATTCGAAGCGGCTCCGCGGCCAGGTGATCTGAACCACGGCGCCATGATCAGGAAAGGTCCGGTTGGTAAAGGAGACCTTTGCACCGGTGCGCTCAAGCAGCGTGCGGGCGATAAATACCCCGAGACCGAGCCCACTATGGTCGCCCTGGGCCTCCTCGGTGCTACGCCGCCGCGACAGATAGGGTTCGCCGATCCGCTTCAGCACGTCGGGTGCGATCCCCGGTCCGTCGTCGGAGATGATGATCTCGACGATCTCGGTATTCCACCACGCATTCACCTCCACCGTGGTCCGTGCGAAATCGACGGCGTTTTCCAGGATGTTGCCGACACCATAGAGGATCGCCGGATTGCGTGTGCCTACCGGCTCGGGGGTGCCCGCGACCGCAATCCGTACCTTGATCTCGACGCCGAAATCGCGATGCGGCGCCACGGTTTCCTCGATCAGCGTGGACAATGGCATGCGGTCGAACGGCGCGCCGGTCGAGGACAATTGCGTGATCTTGGCCAGAATGTCGCGGCAGCGCTGCGCCTGTTCGCGCAAGGTTTTGAGGTCGCCGGCAAGCGGGCTGTTGTCTGGCACGGTCCGCTCCAGCTCCCGGGAAATCAGGAAGATCGTCGAAAGCGGAGTTCCGAGCTCGTGTGCGGCGGCGGCGGCGAGACCGTCGAGTTGCGTGAGATGCTGTTCGCGGGTCAGCACCAGTTCGGTGGCGGCCAGCGCGTCGGAGAGTTGGCGGGCTTCCTCGGCAACCTGGAACGCATAAAGACTGGTGACCGCGATCGCGACCGCGATCGAGAGCCAGACGCCGAACAGGTAGATCGGCGGCAGCACCAGGGGATCGTCGCTGTCCCATGGCAGCGGCAGATGAAAGAAAACCAGCACGGAGGCGCAGGCGACCGCCAGAATGCCAAGCGCGATCGTCAGCCGTATCGGCAGCGCCGTCGCCGAGATCAGAACGGGGGCCAGAAACAGAAATGAAAACGGATTCTCCAGGCCGCCGGTGAAAAACAAAAGCCCCGCCAGCTCGATGATGTTCAATGCCAGCAACGCCGCCGCATAGGCCGGTTCCAGCCGCTGCATCGGGTTGAAAACGATCTGCAGTACGAGGTTGAGCAGGGCGGACAGGCCGATGATGGTCACGCAGGGGATGATTTCGACGTCGAACTCGAGCCCCTGCGCCACGATGAAAATGGCGGCCAACTGCCCGAGCACGGCGAGCCAGCGCAGCCGCAATATCGTATCCAGACGGACATAGCGGCGCGGATGGCGAAAGTCGGAGGCTGCAACGTCGGTCATTCCGCGAGTTTAGCTGCGCAACGTCCTGACCACAAATTGGCTTATCCAGCCGTTCCGCGGATAGCCCAAAGCCTTGCGCTCGCCGCTGTGATGGCTCAATGAACGGCCCGCATGAAGAATAACGACGCAGTCACGCCCCAACTGTTCGCGGCCGATCCGGCAGGGTCTGCCGTGATCGAGGTTGCGCATCTGATAAAATTCTACAAGACCACCCGCGCCGTCGACGATGTTTCGTTTCGCATTGCACGCGGCAGTATCACGGGGCTGCTCGGCGGCAACGGCGCCGGAAAGACCACAACCATCGCCATGATCATGGGGCTCGTGCTGCCGACTTCGGGGCGCATCCAGGTGCTGGGCTGTGCGATGCCCGATCAAAGCGCTGACGTGCTGGGCCGGATGAATTTCGAAAGTCCCTATGTCGATATGCCGATGCGGCTAACCGTGCGGCAGAATCTCACGATATTCGGCCGCCTCTACGCCGTTGCGAATCTGCGTGAGCGCATCGAAAAGCTCGCCGCCGATCTCGATCTCGGAGAATTCCTCGACCGCCCCAATGGCAAACTTTCCGCCGGGCAGAAGACGCGCGTGGCGCTGGCGAAAGCGCTGATCAACCAGCCTGAGCTTTTGTTGCTGGACGAGCCAACGGCATCGCTCGATCCCGATACCGCCGACTGGATCCGGCAGCATCTCGAGACCTACCGCAAGACACACAACGCGACCATCCTGCTGGCGTCGCACAACATGCTGGAGGTGGAGCGGTTGTGCGATCGTGTCATCATCATGAAGCGCGGCCGCATCGAGGACGACGACAGTCCTGACAAGATCATGGCCCGTTACAACCGCACCACGCTTGAAGAAGTGTTTCTCGACGTCGCGCGCGGCCGCGTCCAGGAAAGCACGCCGTGAGCAAGCTCATCATGCACTGGGATATCGCACCTCATCGCATCGGCGCGATGATCCTGCGCTACTGGTATCTTTTGATGTCGTCGTGGCCGCGTCTGCTGGAATTGCTCTACTGGCCGGCGTTGCAGATCATCACCTGGGGTTTCCTGCAGAGTTACATCTCGCAGAATGCTGGATTTTTTGCGCGCGCCGGCGGCACGCTGATCGGTGCCGTGATCCTGTGGGACATCCTGTTTCGCGGCCAGCTCGGCTTTTCGATCTCGTTTCTCGAGGAGATGTGGGCGCGCAATCTCGGCAACCTGATGATGAGCCCGTTAAAGCCGATCGAGTTTCTGATCTCGCTGATGATCATGAGCCTGATCCGGCTCGCGATCGGCGTGATTCCGATGACGCTGCTGGCAATGATTTTCTTCGATTTCAATCTGTACGGCATCGGTCTGCCGCTGATCGCCTTCTTCTGCAATCTGATTTTCACCAGTTGGTCGGTTGGCATTTTCGTGTCGGGGCTGGTGCTGCGCAACGGCCTCGGCGCCGAAAGCATTGTCTGGACGCTGATGTTCGGTCTGATGCCGCTGGCCTGCGTCTATTACCCGGTGACGGTGCTGCCGCAGTGGCTGCAATATGTCGCGTGGGCGTTGCCGCCGACTTATGTGTTCGAGGGAATGCGGGCGCTATTGATCGACCATGTGTTTCGGGCCGATCTGATGATCGGCGCACTGGCGATTAACGTCGTGCTCTTTATTGCGTCATTTGCGATATTTCTTGCGCTTTTGCGCAGCGCGCGCCGGCACGGTTCGCTGATCCAGAGTGGCGAATAACCCACTTATCCCACGGATTTGAAGATATTCGGCTTTTCAACCGCGTAGATATACCCATCTGTACATTGACGCATTATTACGCATTCGGCACTATGCTGCGATGCAAAAAAGACTTGAGGGTTAAATGCCGATTGGTGAATTTGGCGGTGCACCGCCACTGGTGGCCGAAGGCAGTCCGGCGCTGACGACGCCGATGTACTGGATGTACGAAATGGCTCAGGCGTCGCTCAATCCGGCGCGAGCCGTGACCGACGCGACAAAAATCCTGTTTCAGAATCCGCTCAATCCGTGGTCGCACACCGAGTTCGGCAAATCCGTCGCCGCCGGTTGCGAAGTCTTCGAGCGCACGACACGCCGTTACGGCAAGCCCGAATGGGGCCTCAACGACACCGAAGTCAATGGTGTGCGCACTCCGATCGAAATCCGCTCGGTATGGGAAAAGCCGTTCTGCCGCCTGTTGTATTTCGATCGCAAGTTGACCCGGCCACTGCGCAGCCCGCAGCCGCGGGTGCTGATCGTGGCGCCGATGTCCGGTCATTACGCGACACTGCTGCGCGGCACGGTCGAAGCCTTTCTGCCGACCCATGAGGTCTATATCACCGATTGGTCGGACGCCCGGATGGTCCCGTTGACGGAGGGGCGCTTCGATCTCGAAGACTATGTCGATTACATCATCGAGATGCTGCACGTGCTCGGCGGCAATATGCATATTATCGCCGTGTGCCAGCCTTCGGTGCCGGTGGTGGCGGCGGTTTCCATCATGGAAGCCGAACGCGACCCCTATGTTCCGGTTTCGATGACGCTGATGGGCGGTCCGATCGATACGCGCCGCAATCCGACGGCTGTCAACAACCTCGCCGCCGAGCGCGGCATCGACTGGTTTCGCAGCCACGTCATCACCAAGGTGCCGTTCCCGCATCCGGGCGTGATGCGCGACGTCTATCCGGGGTTCCTGCAGCTCAACGGCTTCATCAGCATGAATCTCGATCGCCACATGGACGCCCACAAGAACCTGTTCAAAAACCTGGTGAAG
Source organism: Bradyrhizobium sp. (assembly GCA_028290305.1). Next base: position 20,457 of record JAQGKC010000134.1, on the reverse strand, counting down.
GGCGATGGCGATCTGGTCGACAAGCACCGCGATTTCTATGACGAATATCTCGCCGTCATGGATTTGGCCGCGGAGTATTATCTGCAGACGGTCGATCTCGTGTTCGTCAAGCACGCGCTGCCCAAGGGCGAGATGACCCATCGCGGCAAGCCGGTCGATCCGTCGAAGATCACCCGCGTTGCGCTGATGACGGTGGAAGGCGAGAAAGACGATATTTCCGGTCTCGGCCAGACCGAAGCGACGCATGAGCTGTGCAGCTCGATTCCCGACGGCCGACGGGTGCATTACGTGCAAAAGGGTGTCGGGCACTACGGCGTCTTCAATGGCTCGCGCTTCAAATCGGAAATCGTGCCGCGCATTTCCGATTTCATGATGTCGTCGGCGAATGTGAAGCCTTCATTGGCCGCGGCGGCGGAATAAACGCGCTCTCAAGCGCTCTCAGCATCGCCAACGCAAGATCGAGACGCATCGGTGCTGATTCGAGCGGGGCAGCTAACCCCCTGAATTGCCCGCGAAAACCCTGATTCACGACGCCCATCAAAGAATGAGTTAACTCTCATTCCTTGATGGGCGGTTTGGGCCGGGTTTTCGGCCGAAATTTTTTGTTCCAGCCCCATCCTATAGAGGCAGCGCGGCCGGTCAGCCCCTGTATATTGGGCAAATGATTTGTTTTTGCGCCGAGCGATTTCACTGGCGGCGGATATGGCAGAATCCGGGCGAACTCTTGATCCCCGGACTGACAGACATGGCCACTCGCGCCCTCCTTTATCGGCGGCCCTACGAACCTTCTACTCTTCTGGTCAAGCATGGCTCGCAAATCTACTCCGTTCGGCTGCGGCGGCATCGCCGCGCGCGGCGTTACACCTTGCGCATTCATCCAAGCGACCGCGAAGCGATCCTGACCATGCCTCCGCGCGGCACGCTCGCCGACGCCAAGGACTTCGCGCAGCGTCATGGCGGCTGGATCGCCGCGCGCCTCGGCCGGTTGCCGAAGGCCGCACCATTTCATCCGGGAACCGTGCTGCCATTGCGCGGCGTCGCGCACCGGATCGTGCATCGCGCCGGTGTGCGCGGCACGGTGTGGACGGAAACCCGCGAGAGTGGTGAGCGGATCCTCTGCGTGGCCGGGGCCGTCGAGCATATCGAGCGGCGGGTGCACGATTACCTGAAGCGCGAAGCGCGCAAGGATTTGCATAAAGCGGCTCAGTCCTACGCCCAGGCGCTGGGCGTCAGGGTGAAGCGGCTGTCGATCCGCGATCAATCGAGCCGCTGGGGCTCATGCACCTCGGCTGGCTCGTTGTCGTTCTCGTGGAGGCTGATCCTCGCCCCGCCCTATGTGCTGGATTATCTTGCCGCCCATGAGGTGGCGCATCTGGTCGAAATGAATCATTCGACACGGTTCTGGCGGGTGGTTGCCAAGGTCTGCGATCATGTCGAGCGCGCCAAGACCTGGCTCGATACCCACGGCAACGACCTGCATCGCTACGGCATTCAGGACTAGCGCGGAACCGCACTCCGGAGCGATGGCGTCAACTCGCCTTGGATTGCCCAAGCACGCGCATCCAGTTTTCTCCGACGATTTTGCGGACGTTCTCTGGCGTCGTGATCCGGCGGAGCGCCGCAATCAGGTCGGGGTAGCCGGTCGGATCGGCCGGAACGGCGCTTCGGCCGGCAACCATGTCGAGGCCGATGGCGACGTGATCTGCGCCAACCAGCTTGATGACATAGTCGACATGCTCGGCCCACTCGTCCGCGGTCGGCAGCGAAGACTGGGCTGTCGGGTCTTCTTTCCAGTCCGCCAGCGCGAGCCAGCGTTCGCGAAACTCCCGATCCATCCGTTCGATGAACTCGCCGTGGTCGCCGGGCGGCCGCGTGAACAACGGTTGATACCCCACCATGCCGAATACCGCCTTGCCGGAGTTGGCGGCGCCAGCGGGATTGCTGGCCATCCACTGCCGATAGCGTTTTCCGACAACGGCCGCGGCGCCGTGAATTCCAATCACGCCGCCTTTATTGGCCAGCGCCTTAAGCACCTCGTCGGTCAGTCCCGCACCCCAAACAGCCTTCGCGGTTTCATGGCTGGCGACCACTGGTGCACGGCTGCTCTCTATCAGTTGCGCCTGAACCGCTTCAGTGCCGTGGGCAATATCGATGAGGATGCCGAGATCGTTCATCTGCGCGACGAGCTTGCGGCCATGGTCGTTGAGGCCGCCAAAATGGTCAGGCTTTTCGCCGCCCTGAATGGCCGCAAGCGCGCTGTCGCTGAATGCGTTGAAGCCGGTTTGCGTTGCAAACTGGACGGTCCGCAAGCCCAGCCGATAGAAAGCGTCGAGCACGTCCGGATCGCCTTCGTGGTCGAATCCCGACTCGCAGCCGATAAAGACTGCCATGCGCCCGCTGCCGACGATGCGTCGAGCGTCAGCCGGATTGAGCGCGATGGCCATCTTGTCGGCATGCGCTTCGGAAAACCGCAGCAGCGTGTCGATCAGACGAAGGGCCTGCTTTGGGGTGTAGTTGTAATTCCAATACCCATATGGCCCGATGTTATCGATGATGCAGTTAACCCCCGCACTTCGCGCGCGGGCAAAGTCCCACCCCTGCTTGGTCGGGGTCCAGGGATCGATGCCTTCCCAATAAATCCGGTTGGTGATGTGCACGTGACCATCCATGACGATCTCGACGGGGTCGGCCTCGGCTGCGGACGCGTTGGTTGTCCAGCTCAAACGATCGGGAAGGCCTGCGGCAACGGCGGCGGCCGCAGCGCTCCACCGCAAAATATCCCGGCGCGTTTGACCAAAGGCTGGCTTGTTCATCTCTTGTCTCCTATGGGGAAAACCAGGTCCGTTGCTTTTAGCCGAATTCAGTCAGCCGGACAGCACATCCGGGAACCAGGCGTCAGCCCTGCGGCGAAAGGGACTTTCCTCGGTAGGCGCCTTTTGACGTAACCGGACACGCGGTCTGACACGGAAATACGGAACGTCCATCGGGACCGAGGCCATGAAGATGGTGGGGAGCCGCGTCTGCGATCAGGCCGGCGTCGCATTCGAAGCGCGAACTCAACTCGAAACGGCTCGCCTGCGTCGGCCGATGATGGGTCAAAGTTCCAGTTTTACGAAACGTTCAGCTATTTCCGATACGAACATCCATTGGCTAGAACAGCACTCCAAAGCGCTCAGGATGAGCGATGTCAGATGCAAAATTATCGATCGTCGACGAAGTCGAGACGGCGATAAATATCGGGTCAGCGGAAAAGCGCCTGGAAACAATCAAGCGCGTTACCGATCTTTTTCTGGCTTCCGCGGGCAGCTTCAATAGCGAGCAAATTGAGCTGTTTGACGATGTGCTCGAACGCCTCATTAAGACGATAGAGATTCGGGCGATCGCCGATGTGAGCGCCCGTATAGCTCTTGCTGAAACGAGCACTCAACTTGCTCCCGTTGCCCAGGCGCCGCCTTCAGTTGTTCGCCGCCTTGCGAAGAACGACGAAATCGCCATCGCCGGACCTGTGTTGACGGAATCTGCTCGTCTGAGCACGGAAGATCTAGTCGAAATCGCGGAAACAAAGGGTGAGCAGCACCTGTTGGCGATTTCAGGGCGTTGGTGGCTGAAGGAAGTTGTCACCGACGCGATATTGGCCCGACGCTATCCGAGCGTCAGCCGCCGGATCGTCAACAATCCCGGTGCGCGCGTTTCGGCGGCTGGATTTGCGATTGTTGTGGCCCAAGCTGAGTCCGATCCTGAACTTGCCGTCGAAACCGGGATCCGGATCGATTTGCCGTCAGGGCTCCGTCATCAACTATTGAGCAATGCGACAGAAGCGGTCCGCTCGCGGCTGTTGTCACGTGCGCCACCTCACGTTTTCGAGGAGATCCGAAGTGCGATTGCCGCCGTCTCAGCCGGGGTAAATCGCGAAATGTCCAAGGTCCGCGACTTTGCCGCGGCCGAGCGCTTCGTGGCGCTGCTCAACAAAAACGGCGAACTCAACGAAGCGACGTTGTTCGGATTCGCCAAACAACGAAAATATGAGGAGACCGTCGCCGCCCTTGCCGCGCTATCGCGATCCACCATCGAGGTCATTCGTCCGTTGATGCAAAGCCTCCGCGATGACGGCGTCCTCATTCCCTGCAAGGCAGCCGGGCTTGGCTGGGAGACCGTCAGCGCGGTCCTGGAGAGCCGCTTTGCGTCTGGTTCGATAGGGCCGTATGAATTGGAGAAAATCAAAGGTCAATTTGCCAGAATAACAACCGATAATGCGCGCCGCTTGCTCAGGTTTTGGCAGGTACGGTCGTCACTACCGCCATTAAGCGTGAATTGATCCGGCGTTTGCGGCCCGGGCGTTTCGAGCCTCCGTCACCTTTTAGCATCTTGTTAATATTATAATGTGAATCGCAGGTAGGCTTTAGGCCTTCTTGGTCGCCTAGGTCCTCTAATGCGGGTGTATTCCTTGTCGAAACACCGAGAGTAGCCTGTCAACGCAAAATCAAGATGGTCAGATGACTGAACCAAAGTCGTTTCTGGCAGAACTGGAAGATGCAGTATCCCGTGGAACGGCCGAAAGCTGTTTGCAGGCGTTGTGGCATGCGACCGATATTTTGATTGCCGGCCGGTATTCAGAAGACCAAATTTGGACTTTCGGCGAAATCATAGGACGGCTTGCGGAAGACATCGAAATCGCCGCGCGCGTTCGACTCGCGAATAAGCTCGCTTCCAGCAACAACGCGCCGATCGACGTAATCAAAAAGCTGGCTTTTGATGAGTCGATCGATGTCGCTGGCCCCGTGCTTCGGGAGTCCGAGCGGATCGATGCCAAAACGCTGGTAGCAAATGCAAGATCCAAAAGCCAACAGCACCTTCTCGCTATTTCAAAACGCAAATCCATTTCCGATGATGTAACCGACGTTTTGGTCGCGCGCGGCACTGCGGAGGTTGTCACGTCGGTCGCGGCAAATAATGGCGCCCGCTTGTCAGGTTTCGGCTTTCTGCATCTCGTAAGGCGCTCCGAGGATGACCTTATCCTCGCCGAGCATCTTGGTCTGCGCAAAGACATTCCCAGGCATCTCTTTCAGCAATTGATTTCGAAGGCATCCGACGAGGTCAGACGAAAGCTCGAGCGAGAGCGCCCCGAGATGGGGAGCCAGATACAAACCGTGGTCACCGATGTCACCGGCACGGTTCACGCAAGATTTGGACCTGCATCCAAAAACTATTTTGCTGCAAAACGGATCGTCGGCAAACTGCATCAATATGGCCAACTGAATGAAGACCAGATATTTGAGTTCGCTCATTCCCTTAAATTCAACGAGACCGCGGTCGCTCTGTCTTTGTTGTGCGTTCTGCCGATTGACGTCGTAGAGCGCTCCCTGGTCGACAAAAATCGAGAAGTAATCCTGATTTTGGCCAAGGCCTTGGACCTCTCATGGACGACGACCATGTCGTTGCTGTTTCTGGGTGCGGCTAACTATCGAATTACCGCGGGAGACCTGGACAGCATGAAGCGCGAGTTTTTCCGGTTGAATGTCGAGACATCAAAACGCGTCTTGAAAGTCTATCAGTCCCGTAAGGAAACGGCGGCCGACGGCTCTGGCCTCCATCCCTTGCCTCAACTGCATGGCACTTAGCTGACGTAGTTATTTTTTGTAGCTCATCGACGAGGGCTTCCGCGCCGAGGCGCATCTCTTCGTTGAAGCCTAAAATCACGCGCGACGGCTCAAGACGCTGCGGGGTCTGACAGAGAGTATATCCATCGTGCCTGCATGAAGGGCCCTGACCGATTCAGGCTCGACCTGTCATCCCGGGAGCGCTGCACCCAGGGTAAAGCGTCTCCTGGGTGCAGCGCTCTTTTGCGCCGCCAGAAGCGGTCATTCCTGAAAGCCGGCTTTTTCCTCAGCGGACATCAGTGTTGTAAAGCGCTTATCGATATCAGGGCTTTTTACAATCAGAATAAAAAGTGCCGTTTGACGCAACTATTCGTTCGATACATTGCTTCGGATCGACTGCTTCGCCTTCAACGCTGAAATCGTATGCTTGGGTCTTCAGAACAAGTGCGTAGCGGCCAGGGGTTAACTCCAACGCAGGGTCTTCGCTATGGAGTTCAAACATTTCAGGATAGTCATTGACGGGGGACAATCGAAAGGGAAATGAGATGTTTCGCATCACCCACGTGTCGTCGCCTGGTTTCTTGCTGACGACGCCTGGCGAGAATTCGCGCGCGATCTTGGCTACTACTCGAACCTCGGCGCGGTCTGCAATGCTCGATGCGAGATCGCGGCGGAAGACGATAAATCTTGGGTGTCCGTTCGGGAGGATCGTGCGGCTAGGTGCCGTGAGCGCGGCGGAGACTGCGACCCGAATATCAGGAGGCCGGCCTGGCAATAGGCTCAGTCCGATCAGCGCATCGTTGCTGACCGCATAGACGCCGTAATCTGTAGGCCGCAACGGTGCAGGCTTTGCTGGAGGCGGAGCCAGCACAGGACGGTTGCTGACCTGTAAGGGTGCGATCCGCTCATCAATTGTGGCCTTCTGTTCGAGCTTCGGCAGGGCCAAAGATAGCAAGCGCTCTCGCTGCTGAACGGCTACCAATATTGCAACGAGAATGGCGATCATTGCGGCCGCTCGTCGCAAATGGGGCCATGGAGTGCGGGCGTGCTTCGAACCGCCAGCGTTCGGTTCAGAGTCCACATTCAAATGCGAGCGTGGCCCAACTTGAGGAATTAACTCAGGATAAAAAAGTTCACCTGCCGTCGAAGCGGTACGAGGACCGTTGAGTTGCAGGCGGAGTGCTGGGGCGAGAATACCAACATGCTGCCCTGAGAATGCTTCAACGCCACGAATAGCAGTTTCCAAAGCCTGTTGCGTTCGTTCTTTTTCCTCGGCGTTAGCGTCTGGAAGCTGTTCCTGCAGCTTATAACGAGCAAGTTCATAGATGGCCTGGCGCATATCTTCCGGGTTATTCTTTAGCGAGTCGATCATGCGGGCAATGACAAGCGCGAACTCGACCTCAACGGAAGCCGATTCGGGCCTATCGCGATCGCTCGGTATTAGGTCGCCCGAAGTCATCGGGTTTGCTGCGTCCCAGTCGCGGTTCAATAACGGTCGAAGTTGCAAGCTAGACTAAATTCGGTTTGTCGAACACCTGCCCTGAGCGTTCGTCACCCGCGGATCACACGAAACGCCGTACATTGACTTCTTCCAGGTCAAGCTCTTCCTCGATTGCGTGCAGCACGGTGTCGTGAATTTCATTGGCGCGGTGCATGCGCAACAACTCGCGGCGACCGGCGGAAATTGCAGCCAGCACGGCGGTGAAGTGATCGACGCGATGCGGCGTGAGCGCCTCGGTCTCTTCGGAAAACCGCGACGATGCGCGCACCCGGTAGGAATATTGCTCGATCAGGCGAGGGTGCCGGTGGCTTCCATCCGGATTGAGCGATTCCTTTTCGACCGCGGCGAGTTGTGCAGCAGCGACATGAGCACGGGCCTGCGCCTCGGACAACTTTGAGGCGTTCAGCGACGTAAATCCGGTGCTGGACAGCAGGCGTACGAGTGGCGCCAAGGTAGCGCCCTGTACCAATACGGTCACGAGGATGACCGCAAACGTGACCGCCAGGATGAAATCGCGGCCGGGAAAGCCTTCGGGGAGTGAGAGCGCGGCGGCAAGACTGACCACTCCCCGAAGACCTGCCCAGCTCATAATGAACGGGACTGCCAACGGCGGATATGGATCCCGCGCACGCAGAGCAGGGATTAACGCGCGCGGAACGTAGGTCGTTGGGAAAATCCACGCGAACCGCGCAATGATCACGGCCGCCACGATCGCGATGATCGACGGAAGCAGCGCAACCAAGGCGTCTCCGCCGCCAAGTCTCGTCAATACTCCACGCAACGACAGGCCTATCAGGATAAAGATCAACGATTCGAGCACGAACACGACAACGCCCCAAACCGCCAGCGATCGCGTGCGCGTGATTGCACTCAGGATGTCGTGCTGCTGCCATCCCATGATCATGCCGCATGCTACTGTAGACAGGACGCCTGAAACACCGAGCTTTTCCGCGGCGATATACGAAATCCATGCGGTCAGAAAACTCCAGACGATGGTGAGGTCGGAGTCGCCGATGCGCTTGACGACAAAGATCGAGATGTAGGCGAACGCTACACCCGACATCACGCCGCCGGCTGCGAGCCAGGCAAAGTCGAAGGCTGCATGGGTTGTGCTGAAGACGCCGGTGAGGCTTGCGGCGACCGCGAGCCGGAAAAGCACCAGGCCGGACGCATCGTTCACGAGGCTTTCGCCCTCCAACAACGTGATGACGCGCGGCGGCAAAGGCAATCTCTGCAATACAGCCTTCGCCGCCACCGAGTCTGGCGGCGAGACGATTGCCCCAAGCGCGAAACAGGCCCCCCACGGGAGCGCCGGTTGTACCAAGTGCGCGACAACGCCAACGACCAACGTCGTAAACGCGACCGCTCCGACCGCGAGTTGCAGAATGATCCTGATGTCGGCCCGGAAGTCTCGCCACGCGGTGAACCACGCGCTGGCCATCAACAATGGCGGCAGGAAAAGCACCAGCACCAGATCGGGATCGATCTCGATATCCGGCGTTCCCGGAATCATTGCAAAACCGATCCCGCCGAGAATGAGAGCTGCGGCGCGAGGAAGTTGCAGCCGTCGCGCGAGGATCTCAAGAACGACAATCACGGCCATTAGCAGCAGTACGATTTCGAAGCGCGAGACTGGAGTCATATTTTCCTTATCGGGTTTGTCCGCTGCCAGGAGTTCTGGTCGAGCAAGTATAGCCCGCAAGGCGGAACTGTACCTGCGTCGATGTGCCATCGACAAGGTTTCGCGCCGCGACCAAGTGGTTGCAGGCAATCCAGCAGTACGCATCTGACGCGACGCCGGCTGGTTCACGGTATCACGCGAGCACGAGGCTGACGGCAGGGCTTGATCTTGTTGTCGTTTGTCGCTCCGTCACTTAAGCTGGACGGAATTCATAGCAGGGCACAGGCCTCAACCTTGGATGGCCTCGGAGGTGATCTACGAGCTTAACCAGGTAAGCGAGGTGTCGCATGAAGGACCGGCGTTCGCTGATGAGAATACTTGCCGGTGCTGCGCTCCTGGGCGTCGAGCATCGAGCTGCCGCGCAAAAAGCGAAATCATTCACCATCGCCTATCTCGCCCTTCTTCCGGGTGAGGATCGTATGAATTTCGTGGCGATGTTTGTGCGCCGTCTCAATGAGCTTGGTTACGTTGATGGACAGAACTTGCGCTTCGTCTATCGCTCCGCGGAAGGCCGGCCGGAGCTCTTGCCAGACCTCGCATCCGACCTCGTTCGGATGAAGCCCGATGTGCTTGTCACCGGATTTGGCACGGTTGCCGCCAAGGCGGGCAAGGCAGCCGGGGGCGGCATCCCCGTCGTCTTTATGGCTGTTGGCGATCCGGTCGGCGCCTGGGTCGTTGAAAGCCTCGCCCGACCGGGCGGAAACGTCACCGGACTGTCGGACCTTGCAGCTCACTTGCAGGGCAACCGGCTTCAGCTGTTGCGCGAAATCGCCCCTGCCGCCGCTCTTTTTGCGGTGGTCTTGAATCCGGGCACGCCATACGCGGCCCTCGCCTATAAAGAGCTCGAGGCAGCGGCGAACGTCGCAAAGGTCCAGCTCCGGGCCTTCGAAGTGCGCTCCCCCGGGGAGACCGCGCCGCAGCTGGAGGCCAGCAAGGCAGCAGGGGCCGGCGGCCTCGTGATCCTCGAGGATCCTCTTACATTCAATCAGCGGAGCGAGATTGCGACACTCGCAGCCCGCCTGCGGTTGCCAGCGGTCTATGGTTACCGCGAGTTCGCGGAGGCAGGTGGTCTCATGTCCTACGGGACCGACCATGGCGCGCAATGGCGGCGGGGCGCGGAGCTTGTCGACCTCATCCTCAAGGGCGCAAAGCCGGCTGACATCCCGGTCGAACAGCCGACCAAGTTCGAGCTTGTCGTCAATCTCAGGACGGCCAAGGCCTTGGACCTCACCGTCCCGTCCATGATCATGATTCGCGCCGACGACGTCATTGAATGATGTCCCCCTGCAACTGGAGACCAGACTTACCGATCCGGAGGTTGATCATGGATGACCACGCCGTCGACGTTGGCCGACAAAAAGTCGTGCCTCGCGGGGTTGCCGCCCATGACGCCTTGATTTCTGCACTATTCGAGAAGCAAATGGAGCCATGTAACGTTTGGAGGACAGGCGGTGCCGAGATTTGGGCTCGCGTTGTTGCTCGTAGGGCTGCTCGGGTTCGTACTCGGCGGTTGCATGCAAACGACGCTTGCACCGTCGTCGGATGCCAGTTTGACCCCAAGGGACCGGCAGTTGCTGGCCCATCCGCCTTATGCGCAAGCGACCATTCCGGAGCCCTATCGCCGGCATATCGTCGACTATTCGCGCAGAGAGGCGCCGGGCACGATCCTGGTCGATACCGACGCGCGCTATCTCTATTACGTCCTGCCGGAAGGAAAGGCGATCCGCTACGGCGTGGCGGTGGGTGAGGAAGCGATGGCCTGGTCCGGCGTCGCTACGGTTGGCCGCATGGCCGAGTGGCCTGATTGGATCCCGACGCCGGAGATTCAGGCGCGGCTCGGCCCCTACCCGCCGCGCATTCCGGGAGGTCCGGCTAATCCACTGGGCGCGCGGGCGCTCTACCTCTACGAGGGCAACAAGGACACTCTGTACCGCATCCACGGCACCAACCAGCCGGAATATATCGGCCAAGCCATATCATCCGGCTGCATCCGCATGACCAACGAGGATGTCATTGATCTCTTCGATCGGGTGAGGCAAGGCGCGAGCGTCGTCGTCCTCGCGCCGGGTCAGAGTGGATGGATCGGGTCCATCTCAGGTTCCCGCAGCTGATCAAATTCGACAGGTCTTGTATGGCCGTCAGATCATCCGCGCTGCGACGGGTATTTTTCGCAGCAGGACGGTCAGCGCCCAGCTCATAGAAAGCGTGCCGATGAACACGATCGCGAATTTGACGAATGCCGGGAAGGCTGGATCGTAAACGACGTATTGTAGCCAGATCAGGGGAATGAAGTGCAGCAGGTAAATGCCGTAAGCCGAGGGCCGCATCGCGTCGAGCAGCCAAAACGAAGATCGCTCGAAGCGCAGAAAAACCGCGGGGACCGTGAACGTCATCGCCGCGCTGAACATCGCAAAGGCGAGACCATAGGCCGTGTGCCACCAAAGCGGCGGTGAATTGAAGTCTACCAGACCACTGTGGTGCAAGTAGACCATGAGCAGGATTGCGCCATAGGAGGCAATCGCAAAGGCGAGCCACACTATCCAGCGTTTTACCAGCGCCGCATTCTCTGCAAGCACCCCGGCTCTTAAGCTGACCTCACCGACTCCGACGCCCGCAAAAAAATATCCGGCATAGAGCAGAATGCGGCTGGTCTGAATTGGAAGCGGATAATGGCCGGGCACCAGCCAAACTGAATCACCAAAGATCAGGCGCATCGGCAGGTAGATTATGATCGAGAAGACCAGGAACGCAACGAAGGCGGTCATCGGCCGGTCACGCAAGGCGTAAATGAATTGCCCGAGCGTTTCGATCACTCGGGGCGCTGCGGCCCACAGCAGCGCGGCGATCGCATCGAACGCCAGCAAGACCCACAAGAACCACGCCGATCCTGACGGCCACGGCCCCACGGTAAGCGTGTGCCACAAGAAGAGCAGGAAATTTAAATCCGTCGTGCCCGGCAAATGATAGCGCAGAAAGGTCGGATAATAAGCAATCGGCATCACCACGAAAACTGACACCAGATACGGCACGCCGAGCCGCCAGGCGCGATTGCGCAGGAAGATCGCCGATCCCTTTCGCGCCAGGCTGTCCCAGACGAACAGTCCGGAAATGAAAAACATGCAGGCCATAAAGAAACTGTCGGTGAACAGCACGACCAGATCGAAGCCGAGCCAGCGCATCCTGTCGCCATGGCCAAAGTGGGTGTAGTTGATGACCGAGTGGTGCAGCACGACCAACAGCGTGATGAAGGTACGCGCGCGGTCGAGCGCGACGATGCGCACCGGCGTCGCCACGGCCTGATCTCTTACGTCTGGTTTATGCAGCGCCATTTCTCGAAGGGATCGTAGATGATCTTCCTCAGCATCGTGATCACATGCAAGCGACCCGACGGAGCATCCAGCAAAACGGACATCGGTCAAGCGCTCATGGGATTTATGAGTGCATGCCTTAGTTCCTATGCCTTAGTTCCTATGCCTTAGTTCCTATTCGGCACAGGCGGGTCTCATGAAGAGAATGCGCTCGGACGAAAAATCTACCGCCCGAACAACCGGTCCACCAGCCAGCCGTCCAATCCGCTCGCCGCTTCCGGGCGCACCGAAGTTCGCGCCGTTGGCGGCCTGGCGGCACCGCTCACTGGCATCGGCGCGGGTGGTGTCGGCGCGCTGACTTGCGAAGAAGCCTGCACGATGTTCGAGAAGAAGCCGCCGGCTTGCGAGGTCGGCAAGGCCGCGACCGGCACGCCCTGATGGGCGGCGCGCATGAAACGGGTCCAGACTTCCACCGGCAATCCGCCGCCGGTCGCCTTCTTGGTCGGCGAGTTGTCGTCATTGCCGAGCCAGACGCCGGTGACGAGATTGGCAGTGTAGCCGATGAACCACGCGTCGCGGAAATCCTGGCTGGTGCCGGTCTTGCCGGCGGCCATCCAGCCTGGAATTTCCGCCTTGTGCGCAGTGCCGCTGAGCAGGGTCTCCTGCATCATGGTGTTCATCATCGCGACGTTGCGCGGTTCGATGACCTGACCAAGCTGATCGGCGGGCCGGGCGTATAACACCTTGCCTTCGGTGGTGCGGATCTTGTTCACCACATGTGGGCTGACACCCTGGCCGCCATTGGCAAACGGCGCATAGGCGCCGACCAGTTCGGTCAACGACACCTCCGAGGTGCCCAGCGCGATCGAAGCATTGGCTTCCAGTTTTGATGAAATGCCGAGCCGGTGCGCGGTGCGCACCACATTCTTGGCGCCGACTTCCAGGCCGAGCCGCACCGCAACGGTGTTGAGCGACATCGCCAGCGCCTGCGTCAACGTCACCGCGCCGAAATATTCGTGGCTGAAGTTCTCGGGCTTCCAGCCCTTGACGTCGAGCGGCGCATCCTGCCGGATCGTCTCCGGCGTCAGGCCGGCTTCGATCGCCGTCAGATAGACGAAGGGCTTGAATGCTGAGCCCGGCTGGCGCTTTGCCGTCACCGCGCGGTTGTACTGGCTCTCGGCATAGTTGCGGCCGCCGACCATGGCGCGCACGGCGCCATCCGGTGTCATTGCCACCAGCGCGCCCTGGCTGACATTGAACTTCACGCTCTTGGCTGCGAGTTCGTCGATCACGGATGCTTCAGCGATACTCTGCAGTTTCGGGTCGATCGAGGTTTCGACGACGATGTTCTGGTCGATCTGGCCGATGAGATCGTCGAGCACTTCGCCGATCCAGTCCGCCACGTAATTCACGGTGCCGGCGCCCGCCGGTTTCACGTTATAGGAGGGATGCCCGATCGAGGCCTGGGCCTGCGCGTCGGTGATGAATTTGGCGTCCGCCATCGCGGCGAGCACGATCTGGGCGCGTTTCTCCGCTCCTTCCGGATTGCGGTTCGGCGCCAGCCGCGATGGCGACTTGACCAGGCCCGCCAGCATCGCGGCCTCCGCCAGCGTGACGTTCTTGGCGGATTTTCCAAAATAACGTTGCGCGGCGGCTTCGACGCCATAGGCGCCGGAACCGAAATAAACCCGGTTGAGGTAGAGTTCGAGAATCTCGGCTTTGGAATGCTTTCGCTCCAGCCAGAGCGCGAGTTCGGCTTCCTGCAATTTTCGTTGCAGGGTGCGTTCCTGCGTCAGGAACAGGTTCTTGGCGAGCTGTTGCGTTAACGTCGAGCCGCCTTGCGACACGCCGCGGTGCAAAATATTCGTCACCGCCGCGCGCGCGATGCCGAGGGGATCGACGCCGTAATGCGAATAGAACCGGCGGTCCTCGATCGCAATGAAGGCCTTCGGCAGATAGGGCGGGAGATCCTTCAGCGAGACGTTGGCGCCGGCCATTTCGCCGCGCGTCGCCAGCACGCTACCGTCACGGCCGACAATCTGAATCGTCGGCGGCCGTTTCGGAATTTCAAGCGCCTGGATCGGCGGCAGATGCGCGCCCGCCCAGACGACGACGCCGACGAGTGCGATCGCCGCCCACAGGCCGAGCACCGCGCCCCAATAGAACAGCCGATAGAAGCCGCCACGGGCGCGCGCTTTGGACCTGCGCTTGCTGCCGCCTCTGTTCGCGCGCGGCCTTGGCTCGCGCGGGGCGTCATCGTCGGTATCGCTGGTCTTGCGTTTGGGAGATGGTTTCTTAGGCTTGTCGTCGGCGGTCGCGACGCGATCCTGCGGGCCGAGGCGCAACTCCGCCAGCGACGCGGCGAGCCCGAACTGCGGCTCCTTGCGTCCACCGCTTTTTTTCCGTCCCCACGCCATACGCAACGATGCTCGCACCACCCGATGCGGCAGACTAGCGGGACGGGTTTAAAGCCGTGTTAAACGATGGTTAATCGTGCTGCCGCGCGGGGCCGGCAAGTGCCTCATCAGCAAGGCATTTAGAGCCACTTAACCCTACCGGCAACGTGAAATTTCCGACGTCATGGCGGGACGGGCCCGGCCATGACGTCGTGATTCGAGCGCAGTCACGTTGCAATCAGGCGCGTTCGCTCACCCTGCGGCGCCGGTGTCCTCCAGGATTGGGCCAAACAATTCCCAACGCTCGCCGTTGAACTTCATCATCTGAAGCTGCTTGTTGACCCGATAGTCGTTGGGCGTGGTATTGCCCAGGATTCCGGGCAACGCCAGATCGAGCTGGACGTTCTTCAGGTTGGTGGCCTGCTTCAGCACGTTTTCGCGGGTCAGGTCGTCACCGCATTGCTTGAGAACGTGAATCAGCATCTGCGTGGTGCTGTAGCCATAGGTGTTGAAGTTGGAGTTCTTGTCGCCGTCCGGATAATATTTCGCCATGAAGTCGAAATACTTCTTCATGCCCGCGTCGTCCTTCCAGGCCGGATCAAGCGGATCCTTGCCGTAATTGACGCTGATCACGCCTTTGGAAGCTTCCAGACCGGCCGGCCGCATCACCGCGCCCACGGACGTGGCGTTGATGTCGACAATATGCACCGGATGCCAGCCGAGCTCGGCGTTCTTCTTGATCGCTTGCGCGGCCTGCTTGGGGGTCGACGCGCTGAATAGCAGGTCGACACCGGCGTCCCGCAGTTTGAGAATTTGCGAGTCGACGGTTGGATCGGAGACCTCGTAGGAAGCTTCGGCGACGATCATGCTGGCCGCCTTGTCACCGAGGCCGGCCTTGATGCCGTTCAGATAATCCTTGCCGAGGTCATCGTTCTGGTAGAGCACGCCAACCTTGGCGTTCGGGTAAGTCTTGAGAATGTACTGGCCGTAAATGCGGCCTTCGACGAAGTAATTGGGGTTGAAACCCAGCGTCCACGGAAAATTCTTCGGATCGGTGAACTTGGACGCGCCGGTGGCGGCGAATAATTGCGGCACCTTTTTCGCGTTGAGGTACTTCTGCACTGCCGCATTGGAAGGCGTGCCGATGATCTGGAAGGTGAGCAACACTTCATCGCTTTCGACCAGCTTGCGCACCTGCTCGACGGCCTTTGGCGGGCTGTAGGCGTCGTCATACTGGATCAGGTTGATCTTGCGGCCGTTCACGCCGCCCTGCTCGTTGACCATATTGATATAGGCCGCCTGGGCCTTGCCGATGGTCGCGTAGGCGGAGGCCGGTCCGCTGAACGGCACGGTCTGGCCGATCTTGATTTCGGTATCGGTCGCGCCGGTATCGTATTTCTTCTGCGCATAGGCCAACGATGCCGATAGCGCGATTGCAAGCACCGTCCCGGTGATCAGGCGAAAAATGCCGTTCCTCATGTCGCTCGTTTCCTCATGTGTGTGATTGGCCCGACGGTCTTGTCCAGCGGCCTTGTCAAGGTCCCGGCGGACGCCATCGTTCGCAAGATACTGAATGAACGGATACGGCAATGCAAGACGAGGCCGGCCGGAACGGTGAACGATCTCAGGCCCACAAAAGCAGGATCAGCGCGACAGCCGCTGGCGCCGCCTGCACGAAAAGTATTCTGCGGCTGACCGTCGCAGCGCCGTAGATGCCGGCGACGATCACACAGAGCAGAAAGAACACCTTGATCTCGAACGCGAAGGCGGGAACGCCCTGAACCAGCCCCCAGATCAGTCCGGCGGCCAGAAAGCCGTTGTACAGACCTTGATTGGCGGCAAGCACCGCGGAGTCGGTCGCCTTCTCAAGCGAGTTGTGAAAAGTCTTCAGGCCCAGCGGTTTGGTCCAGAGAAACATCTCCAGAACCAGAAAATAGAGATGCAGCGCTGCGACCAGCGCCACCAAACCATTGGCGATCCAAATCATGTTGCTTTCCCCCCAGATTTCGGGTGGACGCTAGCACGCTCCTCATGAAAAGTGCGCCGGCCTGCCGGTATTTCGGTGAAATGATGATGTCCGGAAATCGCCAGACAAATTTACTGCATCGGCCGACGATGCCCTGGTGAATCAGCCGCGCCGCGCCGCCCGTTACCACGCGATGTCAGCCAATCTTTGGAGGATCAGGAAATGAAACCGATGCCAAGCCATATCGCCAGCAAGACCTATGGGACCGTTGGTGCCGAAAGACAGAAGGAGATGAGCGGCCTGGAATTTGTCCAAGGGTTGGTCGACGGGACGCTTCCTCTCAATACGATAGCTCGGACCCTGGGTTATGATGTAACGGAAGCGGTGAGTGGACGCGTCGTCGTCACTGCAGAACCGATCGGTATCCATCTCAATCCCGCCGGCACGGTGCACGGTGGTCTCGCGGCCACGCTGCTCGACAGTTGCATGGGACTGGCCGTCCAGTCGACTTTGGAGAAGGGCGTCGGCCAGACGACGCTCGAGTTCAAGATTTCACTGGTGCGGCCGATTACCCCTGAGACGGGACAAATCAAAGCAGAGGGTATTGTGTTGAGCCGGGGCCGACGAGTTGGCACCGCGGAAGGACGGATCACAGACCCCAAGGGGCGCTTGCTCGCCCACGGCACGACCACGTGCCTGATTTTTGAGAGATGATCGTTCGGCCGGCATTTCCGGCTAAAATGACGATGTCCGAAAACCGCGAGACAAGCCTGCTCTAATGGACGATGCTTCCATCATGGATATGGACCGCACCGCTTGCTACCGCGCGATTTCAACCCGCGATGCCCGTTTCGACGGCCGGTTGTTTGTGGGTGTCAAAACCACTGGCATCTACTGCCGGCCGATTTGTCCGGCGCGCACCCCGAAATTCGCCAACGTATCGTTCTATCCCTCCGCAGCGGCGGCTCAGGAGGCCGGATTTCGTCCATGCCTGCGCTGCCGGCCGGAAACGTCGCCCGATCTCGCGTTCTGGCGCGGCACCAGCAACACGGTATCCCGCGCACTCGCGCTGATCGAAACCGGCGGCCTCGATGAGGCCGATGTCGAGGGGTTGGCAAATCGGCTTGGCGTCGGCGCGCGCCAATTGCGGCGGTTGTTTCGCCAGCATGTCGGCGCCTCGCCGATCGCAGTAGCGCAGACGCGGCGGGTTTTGCTGGCCAAGCAGTTGATCCACGAGACGACGTTGCCGATGGCCGAGGTCGCGCTTGCCGCGGGTTTCAACAGCATCCGTCGCTTCAACGAAACGTTCTTGCAATTGTTCGGACGATCGCCAGCCAAGCTGCGACGCATCCACGACAAGACAAAGCGCGAAGCCGGCGCGTTGTCGGTGCGTCTCGCCTATCGGCCGCCCTATGACTGGGAAGCGATGTTGTCATTTCTCGCAGCGCGCGCGATTCCCGGTGTCGAGATTGTTTCGGAAAATACCTATCGGCGCACGATTGCGATCGGCGACGACTTTGGCGTCATCAGCGTCGCGCCGGCCGACAAGAACCGGGTCAATGTTTCGGTGCGATCTCCAAACATGGCGGCGCTTCCACAGGTCATCGCGCGGGTGCGGCGGGTGTTCGATCTTGCCGCAGATCCCGATATGATCGGGGCGCATCTTTCGCTTGATCCGGTGCTGGCGCCGCTGGTCTCGGCACGGCCGGGCTTGCGTGTCCCCGGCGCATGGGACGGCTTCGAACTTGCGGTGCGCGCGGTCTTCGGTCAGCAGATTACCGTTTCGGCGGCGACCAAATTGCTCGGCAAGTTGGTGCTGGCCCACGGCGCGCGGCTTCCCGCGGCGGCAAAAGATGTTGAGGGCCTTAGCCATCTGTTTCCATCGCCCACGCGTATCGCCAGGGCCGATCTCGCGCTTTTGGGCATGCCGGGTGCGCGGGCGATGGCGGTGACGTCGCTGGCGGCAGCCATTTCCGCCGATCCGACGATTTTCAACCGAGGCGCAAGCCTCGAAGAGGCGATTGCCACGTTGAGGTCGCTTCCGGGGATCGGCGAGTGGACCGCGCAATACATCGCGATGCGCGAGTTACGCGAACCCGATGCTTTTCCCGCCGCCGACATTGGATTGCTGCGTGCGATGGCGACGGCGGATGGTCGGCGTCCGTCGCCCACCGAATTGTTGTCGCGCGCCGAGCGATGGCGGCCGTGGCGCGCTTATGCGGCCTTGCATCTGTGGGCCGCGGGAATCCAGCAGCCCATCTCATCGAGGAAAACCCATGAACGCGAAGCCGCCTGAAACATTTGGTCTCGATCGCTTCGAAACGCCGATCGGTGTCGCCCTGCTTGTCACTGATGTTGATGGCGTTCTCCGCGCGCTGGACTGGGAGGACTATGAGCTGCGCCTGCGGACGCTGCTGCGGCTGCAATATGGCGCGGTGGTTCTGGAAGACATGCGAGCTCCTGACGATACCAGGGCAGCGTTATCAGGATATTTCAAAGGCGACCTTGTTTCCCTGAGCGCGATCAAATGGCGCGTGGCCGGCACGACATTCCAGCGTAAAGTCTGGACCGCGCTGCCGACAATCCCGGCCGGCACGACGATGAGCTACGGTACGTTGGCGGCACAACTCGATTTGCCGAAGGCGGTGCGTGCAGTCGGCCACGCCAACGGCTCCAACCCGATCAGTGTTGTGGTGCCCTGTCATCGCGTCGTCGGAACCGATGGTTCGCTGACCGGATATGGCGGCGGGCTTGAGCGCAAACGATGGCTGCTGGAGCATGAAGGTGTGGTGCTGAAATCGAGTTCGGGACAGCAGCCGATGGCCGCCTGAATTTCTGCGGCCGGGAAATGTCAGGGAAACGTCAGGTCCGTAAACCGCCAGACGGACGTTGACGATGCCTCTAGCGTCTCCATCACACACAGCATGGAGACGGTCGATGACGGACGCAGAAATTCAGGATTTTGTAACGCGATTTGCAGCGGCGTGGGCGAGCCGCGACGGCAAGGCCTTTCTCGATCTGTGGCACCCCGACGGTTTGCTGCACACGCCGATGGTGAACAGAGCGGTCAAGGGAAGCGAGCTCGATCGCCTGTTGGAAGTGCAAACGGCGGCGGCGCCGGATTTCGTCTGGCAATTGCTGGACTGGACCTCGCGCAGCGACGTGGTGATCGTCGAGTGGCAGACCACCCGTATCATCAATGGGGCGCGGTTTGACTGGCGCGGCGTCGACAAATTCCGCATCAGGGCCGGCAAAATTATCGAGGAACAGGTCTACTGCGATACAGCGCCGCTGCGGGCGCTCCGCAGTGGCGAGACGCTGGAGCCGATTACCCAATTATAAAAGTAGCGGCCGATCCGCCCTCCGGCGGGAAGCAGGATCAGGCCGCGGGCTTCGCGGCAGCTTCATCGTTGGCGAGCAGGTGGATCAGCGCGCTCTTGATCGCGGCCTGCCGCGTCGGCGCGTTGATCTGGGCGCCGAGCAGGTCGGTGACGTAGAACACGTCACGGGCGCGCTCACCGAATGTCGCGACATGGGCGGATGCGATGTTGAGGTTGAGTTTGGAGATCGCGGTGGTCAATTCATACAGCAGGCCCGGCCGGTCGAGGCCGGAGACCTCGATCACGGTGTAGCGGTCCGACCATTGATTGTTGATGGTGACTTCCGGCTCGACCACGAACGGACGGGCCTTGCCGCGTCCCGCGGCGCGGCGCGCCACCACTTCGGGCAAGCGCAATTTGCCTTCCAGCACATCCTCGATCATCTCGCCGATCCGCGTCGCGCGCCGTCCCTCGTCCTCGTCGCGGTCGTATTCCCGTGTGATCGCGATGGTGTCGAGCGCGCGCCCGTCGGTGGTGGTGTAGATCTGCGCGTCGACGATGTTGGCGCCCGCCGAGGCGCAGGCCCCCGCGATGATCGACAGCAGCCAGGGATGGTCCACCGCCAGAATGGTCAGTTCGGTGACGCCGCGCGCTTCGTCGAAGCCGACATTGATCGCCAGTTTGTGGC
>JAQGKC010000063.1 GCA_028290305.1 Bradyrhizobium sp. | reverse complement strand
CCTCGACCAATCCGTCGAATTCGATGACCGCCTTCAATTGCTGAAAACTACGGCCATTTTGCGAGCAGCTCGTGGAAAGCTGCGGTCGCGGCCCGGATAGTGGTTGGTCAACTCCTGCAGCGCGTTGGCATAGTTCGCCTGGACCCTGGTGCGCTGCGGCCGTTCATGTCAGTTCCGGGGTCATTCGCGTCGATTTCGGCATGTCCGGGATATGTCCGGTTACGGGTAATCTCGGAAATCCCGATCCTCCGGTTTTGCCGGTTGAAGGCATCGGCTTGGACGTGATTCAAACGCCCAAACCGGAGCCTCGAATCATGCGGTATGAACTCACGGACTTTGAATGGGCTACCATCAGATCGTTTCTGCCGAACAAGCCGCGTGGCATTCCCCGTGTTGACGACCGGCGCGTTCTGAACGGCATATTTTGGGTTCTGCGCTCAGGCGCTCCCTGGCGCGACCTGCCGGTGTCCTATGGTCCCCGCACCACTTGCTATAATCGCTTTGTCCGTTGGCGGCAGGCCGGCGTTTGCACGCATCGCACTCGATCCTTTCGATATAGGATAAAGCCTGTTCCACTGTCGGGATCGAGCATGGGCTGCGTAGAAACCAGCTGCTCCAACCGGCGTCCGGCTTCTTGGCAGCACGTGCAATAGCAGGAGCCGCTCAGAATCGGCGGGCCGACTGCCTCGAATTTCACCTTGCCGCATTGGCATATCGCGGAAAGGTGTTTGTGCTCCTTCTGGTTCACTGCGACTTCCCATTCTTGGGTCCCATTAAGAAGGCTATTTTGGCGGTAGCGCGAAATGTCCGCAACGGAAGCGCCGTTTTGACAGCTGGCCGATCAGTTCCGATCCGCCCCGATAAACAGACATTCTCGGAGTACATCGGCAAGCCACTCCACCAATTGGCTCCTGCAATGGTCCTGGCCGGGAATCCAACCCACCATTTCCCCCTTCCCTTTTTGTTGGGAAATAGCGTTCAATGCGTCAGGCCCGGGATCATCGTTATCGCGAGGAGCCGATCTTCGCACCTTATCTTATTCTTGCACGACCCTCACCGTTAGATTGGCTAATGCCCGACAGCTCTAGTGCCCAAGCGCCCCGATAACGGATGGGAGAAGCCGGGCTGCGAGAAAAGCGTGTCCCTCGGCCGTCAAATGCGTGCCGTCGCTTTGCAGATACTTTCGCCCGACACCGCTTCCGGTCACCGGAATGATTTTGATGCCGCGGCTGCGAAGCCGCGCAACGATCGACGCAAACTCCGCCTTCTGATCTCCCTGACCTAACCTGCGCGCGTTATACGTGCCGCCTATCGTGCCCAGCAGCACAATTCTGGTGCCTTCGGGAACGGCCTGATCCAGACGACCCAACATTCCCGCGTTGGTATCACCTGAAATGCCGGCGTTGGAGACGTGGACGTTGTAGCCTTTGGCGGCCAGCATCCGCTCCAGTTGTGCCGGAAAAGCTTCCGAACTGTCCACGCCTCGGCCGGCAACATTGCTGGCGCCCAGAGCCACGATCTGGGCATGCGCTGTTTTGATGAAGCCGGGCGCAGCCGCAGTCAATATTCCAGCGATCAGGCACAGAACGAACCTGCCTGCGTGCTTGTGCCGATGCATGAAATTCATGTTGGCGTTTCCATGGTGGAATTGGCGCGAGCTTGCCATTTCGCGGCGCGTCGGGCAGCGTCGCTTCTCGCAAAGTATGATCTGCGAAAATGACACGCGCACCAACTATTGACGCCGCGTGAGAAGGAAAAACGAATTGGAAGCGTCGGCCTCGATTGAGATCGCCAAGCACACTCTGCTGTCCTGCGGGCTTATTCTGGCGATCGGCACCGTCGCCGGCCTGTTTGCGCAGAAAATCAGAATCCCCGATGTCGCGGTGTTTCTCATCGTCGGTATCGCGATCGGCCCGCAGGCGCTGGACCTCGTGCAGGTCAAGGCAGATTCGGCACTGAACCAGATCATCCTGCTGTTCGGCGCCAGCTACATTCTTTTCGACGGCGGCGCTTCGCTGCGCTTCAATGTCTTGAAGCAGGTCTGGATCACCATTGTCATCCTGGCCACGATCGGCGTGTTGATCACCGCTGTCATCACCGGCATTGCCGCCCATTACATCCTCGGCATTCCCGCAATCGTGGCGCTGCTGCTGGGCGCGACGATAGCCTCGACCGATCCGGCAACGCTGGTGCCAATTTTCCGGCAGGTCCGCATTCGCGACCGGGTGGCGCAGACCGTCATGAGCGAGTCCGCTTTCAACGATGCCATGGCTGCGATCGTCACCTTCAGTGTGCTGGGGGTGGCGATGGGAAGCGGTGAGTTCTCATTGATGGACTCGATATTCGACCTGCTCAAGCAATCCATCATCGGCATTGTCGCCGGCATCGTGCTCGGATACCTCGCCGCGCTCCTCATCGCTCACGAGAAATGGGCTTTCCTTGCGGAATATGCGCCGGTTGTGACGCTGGTCGCCGTGATCGGCGCCTATTTCGCCGCCGACGGCCTGCAGGCCAGCGGCTTCATGGCGGTGTTCGTGTTCGGCATCGTGCTCGGAAACAAGGAATCGTTCGGCTTCAAGATGGAGGCCGGCGAAGCGCAAAAGCTCGAGGAATATGTGCTGACCACGGCGTTCATCATGCGTCTCTTCATTTTCATTCTGCTCGGCGCGCAGGTCGATTTCACCCTGATGGGGCAATATTGGCTCGGCGGCGTGGCCGTCGTCACTGTTCTGATGCTGGTGGCGCGGCCGGCGACGGTTTTCCTGTGTGCATTGCCAGATCGTCGCGCGCGATGGAGTTTTCGGGAGATGCTGTTCATGTGCTGGACGCGCGAGACCGGCGTCATTCCGGCCGCACTGGCCGGCCTGCTGCTGGGCATGAAAGCACCCGGTGCGCCAATGATCGCATCGGTCACCTTCGTCGCCGTTCTGATGACGATCCTGATCCAGGCGACGACCACCGAATGGCTGGGACGCAAGCTCGGGCTGCTGGAGAAGAACTAGCGGCTGCGTCACTTCCTCCGCGACCTCTCCACCGCAGGTTTGCGGATGTGATACTGCGATCTGATTTTCACTTTGTTCAGATCGATAATCCACCAGAGACTACGATCATATGCGTGGCTTGCCAGAACCAAGTCTCTCCATCATGCGCGGCTTGCAGGCTGAAAAACCGTTTGTTCCAGCGGGGATCATGGGCGAAACAGATGTTCTCGATCTTGAAATCAGCCTGTCGTTCTTTCCACTCCTTCGACCAAGCCAGGTGCGCTTCGTCGAGTTGCTGCCGAAGTTTGGACACCTCGATCGAATAGCTAGACGGAAAGAGAATTTTAAAGGTCATCGAATTGCCGACCATCACGCGATCTCTTCGGCTTCACGGACCATCTGTAGGGGTGGCTCCAAGCATGTTAGAAAAATTTCCCAACGCGGCGCACGCCTTGCATACAAACAAAAGGATAATGCCAAAGCCTGATTCAACTAGGTCAAATTTTCGATTGATTGAAATCAACCCGCCCGCGCGGCGCGTCGCAGCGATTGCGGCGGCTGACCGAAGGCGCGGATGAAAGCGCGGCGCATCCGCTCCGGATCGCGAAAGCCGGTGGATTGCGCGACGCGTTCGATCGCTTCGCTTGAGGATTGCACCCGCTGCCGCGCCACTTCGATCCGCAAGCGTTCGACCGCCTTCGACGGTGTGGTGCCGGTCTCCGCAATGAACGCGCGGGCGAAATGCCGCGAACTCATGCCGGCCTGCTCGGCCAGATCTTCGACCGTCAGCGGCGCATCGAGATGTTCCCGCGCCCATGTCAGCAGCGCGCCGAAGCGCCCCGTCGGCGCCTTCAATTCCAACAGCGACGAGAATTGCGACTGTCCACCGCTGCGGCGATGATAGAGCACGAGCTGGCGCGCGGTTTTCTGTGCGACCTCGTCGCCGAAATCCCCCGCCACCATCGCCAGCGCGAGATCGATACCGGCGCTGATGCCGGCCGAGGTCCAGATCGGGCCGTCCTGGGTGAATATCCGGTCGGGCTCCAGCTTCACCTTGGGATAGGCACTGAGAAAGTGCCGGGTGCGCCCCCAATGCGTGGTGGCGCGGCGGCCATCGAGCAGTCCGGCCTCGGCAAGGATGTAGGCGCCCGAGCAGACGCTGGCGACACGCGCGCCACGCTTGGCCATCGCACGCACGAACCCCAGCGTCTTCTCGCATGTCGCGGCCGTTCGAACCCCCTCGCCGCCAGCGACAATCAGGGTACTGATCGCGCCATAGGGCTTGAGGCCGCGTGCCAGCATTTCGACGCCGGACGAGCTACGGATCGGACCCGGCGTCGCCGCCAGAACTTTGATCGCTTGTTCCGCCCCGGCGTAGCGCGCAGCGATCTCAAACACCGAAATCGGCCCGGCCGCATCGAGCAACTGGAAATCGGGAAATACGAGGATGCCGATCATGCTTCAGGCCCTGTTTTAAGCAATGTCTTAAAATGAGGGAAATATGGCATTTCAGACGAGAGATCATCATGCCAGAATATCAACGTCAAGCAAAACCTCGGAGGCTCTCATCATGTCCGCGCCGCTTCAGATCGGCCTTCTGATATTTCCAAAGGTGACCCAGCTCGATCTCACCGGACCGCTGCAGGTATTTTCAAGCGTCCCCGGCGCCAAGGTGCACCTGATCTGGAAACGCATCGAGCCGGTCGCCAGCGATTCCGTGCTGACGCTCACGCCGACCATCACTTTTGCGGACTGCCCGCAGCTCGACGTGATCTGCGTCCCCGGCGGTGCCGGCAGCGACGACATGGTGAATGACGAGGAGATGCTGGACTTCCTGCGCAAGCAGGCGGCGGATGCGAAATACATCACCTCGGTCTGCACGGGATCGCTGGTGCTGGGCGCGGCCGGATTGCTGCGCGGTTACCGCGCGGCGACGCACTGGACCGCGATGGAATTTCTTAGCGAGTTCGGGGCGACGCCGACAAAAACCCGCGTCTGCGTCGACCGCAACCGTGTTACCGGCGGCGGCGTGACCGCGGGAATCGATTTCGCGCTGACGCTGGTGTCGATCCTGATCGACCGGCAGACCGCGGAGGCGATCCAGCTCAGGCTTGAATACAACCCGGCGCCGCCGTTCAACGCCGGCTCGCCCGAGACCGCGCCGCCGGAAATCCTCGCGCTGATGAAGGACAGAATAGCGCCTACCCAGCAGCGCCGCGGCGATGCGATCCATCGCTCCGCCGCGCGGGTGTCGCGCTGAGCCTGCTGGCTTCTGACTGAACGAGGGCCAGACTCCAAAGTTCTTATTTTGACGCGTTTTTCTTCATGCGAACCGCGTATCCACCCCGGATCAAGTCCGGTAGCGGGCTTTCGCTCGAAAACGCCAGGTAAGCAGCAACGGACGACGCGATACCCGCTATGCCCCAAAAGCGACCAATGTCCGTTTCAGAGCCACATGTCGCGATGTGCCAATTCCGGACTCATGCAGCGCCGCAAAATGCGTCGCTATTCGATGACATCGTCGGTCCGAGCAATAAGCGTCGGCGGAATATCGGCGCCGAGCGTCTTGGCCGAAACAAGTCAGCAAGATTTGCCCCGTAGTCTATGAGACCCCCGGCGTCCACGTACTCTCTCAGTCCGTATATCGCAGGCAACCTGTTCAGGCGAAGGCGGCCGGTAAGGACCCGCAATGAGCAACGGTTGCACGTTTGCGCCGCCGGCCATTCGGGGATTCGACGGCTCGACCTGCTCGCGCAGTTCTCGCTTCCGGACGAGCGCGCGAGCGACAACGAGCGAAGCGGCGCAACTCGTTAATGTCTTGGATCGTATCGCCAGCGCTGGTATAATGATGCACGCTGAAGCACATGGAAAGCCGAATAGTGTTCGGCAAGATCGTCGTTGGTTTCTAATGCAACGTCTGCTGCTTCGCGCCAAGGCCCGACTTCGCGACACGACCAAGCCGCTGGGCCAAGCCGCGGTGGGTGCGTTGACGATCGGAATACTGCGTACCGCCCGCTATTTCGATCCGATCAAGACCGCCAACCTGTTCGGCCGGATCGCCCGCTCGATCGGGCCCTTGATGCGGGAGCAAAAGATCGGTCGCGCCAATCTGACCGCCGCATTTCCGGAGAAATCGCCTGCAGAGATCGAGGCCATTCTCGCAGGCGTCTGGGACAATCTCGGTCGCGTCGGCGCCGAATTCGCGCACCTCGATCATATCTGGGAGCACGATCCCGCGCGCTCCGAGGATAGCCGGATCGAAATCGGGACGCGCTCCTACGAATTGTTTACGCAGCTGCGACTCGACGGCAAACCGGCGCTGATCTTTGCAAGCCATCTCGCCAACTGGGAACTTCCCGCTCTGGCTGCCGTCGCGCACGGGCTGGACACGGCGATTCTGTATCGCCGGCCCAACATCGCGGCGGCCGATCGCATCATCCAGGATATGCGCGCCGTAAAAATGGGCACCCTAATTCCGGCTGGCCGTGACGCGCCCCTAAAACTTGCGGAGGCCCTGAAAAACGGTCAGCACGTCGGGATACTGGTCGACCAGTATCTGACCAACGGCGTCGAGGTCACTTTCTTTGGCCGCAAGACCAGGGCCAATCCCATGCTGGCCCGGCTGCTGCGGCAGATCGAGTGCCCGGTTCATGGCGTACGCATCGTCCGCCTGCCCGGACACCGCTTTCGTGGCGAACTGTCCGAAGAAGTGAAGCCGCTCCGCGACGCCGACGGGCAAATCGACATTCAGGGAACGATGCAGGCGGTCACGTCGGTGATCGAGGGCTGGATCCGTGAATATCCCGATCAGTGGCTGTGGCTACACCGCCGCTGGCGATGAGCGAACCGATGTCCCTCACCCGATAGAGCAGTGGAACAGTCCTCATGGGACAGTGCGACACCCCCAAGGAGTTGATCCTTCCGCCCGCAGGTGATTCCGCCAGGCAACTATCGGAGCGATAGCGGACCTTGCCGTCTATTCGACTGCATCTTTATGAGTTCACGGCCGAAACTTGCTCATTGCTCAGGTTATTATTGCCCGTGGCGTTTAACGAACGAGCACGAGCAGACGACCCCGTGGCCCTCACCGGAGGCATACCGTCCAGCTCGGCAACGCGGCGGTCAATCTCACTGATCACGCGCTTCGAGAACGGCCCGAGGTGCATGTACAGCGCCATCAGCATCACGATGTAACGCAGCGCGCCTGGAT
>JAQGKC010000038.1 GCA_028290305.1 Bradyrhizobium sp. | reverse complement strand
CCACGGCTGTCCGGTTGGATTTTTGTGGACAAGGCGCATGGCGTTGATTCTTCTGTGTTCCAAGCGTTTGGCGACGTTTTGGGACACGGAGAAGGATCAAGCCATGCGGCATGAGAATAGCGTATTTCATGGGCTTCTAAAGCACGTTCCGTGGCATCGGTTCGAAAGCCTTGTGGAAGACCACAGTGCCGATGCGCGGGTGCGCCGACTTTCGACCAAGAGCCAGTTGGTGGCGCTGCTCTACGGCCAGCTTTCGGGTGCGGCGAGCTTGCGCGAGATCGTGACAGGACTTTCGAGCCATGCGGTGCGGCTCTACCATGTGGGCGCGGACCCGGTTCGGCGATCGACCTTCGCGGATGCGAACGCGCAGCGACCTGTCGCAGTTTTCACCGACCTGTTGGCGATGATGATGAAGCAGGCCCATCGCGGGCTGCGTCGCAAGCTTGCCGAGACGACCTACCTGATCGATGCCACGAGCGCGCGGCTGAACGAGCGCAGCGCCGGCTGGGCGCGGTTCTCGGCCGGGGTCTGCGGTGCCAAAGTGCACGTGATTTACGATGCCGATGCCGATCGCCCGATCTACGCCGCTGTCACCGCGGCCAACGTCAACGATGTCACCATGGCCAAGCAAATGCCGATCGAGCCGGGTGCCACCTATGTCTTCGATCTTGGCTATTACGATTATGCCTGGTGGGCTGAACTCGACGCCGTCGGTTGCCGGATCGTCACCCGGTTCAAATCCAACACACCGCTCGGCGTGGTGGAGGAACTGGCGGTCACCGAAGGCGGCAACATCCTCTCCGACCGCATCGGCTTCCTGCCCGTACGCCAAGCCAAGAGCCGTCGCAACCCCATGCAGGATGCGGTGCGGGAGGTGCGGGTCGCGACCGACACCGGAAAGGTGCTGCGTATCTTGTCGAACGACCTCGATGCCAGCGCACAAGAGATCGCCGATCTCTACCGCCGACGCTGGGCCATCGAGCTGTTCTTCCGTTGGGTCAAGCAGGCCCTCAAGATCACGCGCTTCGTCGGCACCTCCGAGAATGCCATACGTATCCAGATTGCTGTCGCACTCATCGCCTTCTTGCTGCTGCGTCTGGCCCAGGCCGCTCAAAAACACGTTCAAAGTCCGATCGTCTTCGCCAGACTGATCCGCGCCAACCTCATGCACCGCAGGTCGATCGACAACTTGGTCGAACCGCCCCCAATCCTCGAAGATCAGCAGCAGATGAGCCTAAGTCTATGTTAAATCTAAACCGGACAGCCGTGGGACAGGCCCGGCCATGACGGAAATGGAATCAATTTCAAACTAGCCGAAGCCCGAAAATACCGACTGCTTTTTCGGTCATACTCTCAGGATGAGGGCGGAGGTAGATCCGCTTCCTTGACACGCTCCATGGCCGCGCCCAGAACCGTGGGCAAATCCAAAGGAGGAACGCATGTTCAAGGATCTGTTTTCGCTGAAGGGCCGCGTGGCGCTGGTCACGGGGGGATCGCGCGGCATCGGCAAGATGATCGCGGCCGGTTTTCTCAGCCAGGGCGCGGCAAAGGTTTACATCACCGCGCGCAAGGCCGCTCCCTGCGAAGCGACCGCCAAGGAACTGTCGGCGGAATATGGCGGCGAATGCATCGCGCTGCCGATCGATATTTCCACCATGGCCGGCATCGAGATGCTGGCGTCCGAGATCAGGAAACGCGAACCGAAGCTGGACATCCTGGTCAACAATGCCGGCGCGGCGTGGGGTGCGGATTTCGACGAGTTTCCGGAGAGCGGCTGGGACAAGGTGATCAACCTCAACCTCAAGACGCCGTTCTTTCTGACCAAGGCGCTGGCCCCGCAGTTGCGCGCCGCCGCCACTGCCGAGAAGCCCGCCAAAGTCATCAACGTCGCCTCCATCGACGGCATTTTCGTCAATCCGATGGAGACCTATTCCTACGCGGCCAGCAAGTCAGGCCTGATTCACCTGACGCGCCGGATGGCGGCAAAACTGATCAAGGACCATGTCGTGGTGACGGCGATCGCGCCGGGGCCGTTCAAGTCGGACATGAACAAGGCCGCGCGCGACAACGCCGATGAAGTGGCGACGCGGGTGCCGTCGGGGCGCATCGGCACCGACGAGGACATGGCGGGAGCCGCGATCTATCTCGCCTCCCGCGCCGGCGACTATGTGGTCGGCGCCACCATCGCGGTCGATGGCGGCATCGTTTACGCCAATCCGGGGATCAAGGGCGACGGGTGGGATTAGGGGATCGCGAGTAGCGAGTGGTGAATAGACCTTTCCATTCGCCATTCGCTATTCACCATTCGCCCCCTCACGTCTCGATCTTCACATATTCGAAATCGCCGGGCTTGTTGTCGATGCCGACCTTGGGCGGCGAGATCCACGGGGCGAAGCCGCCGACCTCGGTCACCGGCGTCATCAGCGAACTGATGAAATCGCCGTCGTCGGTGGAGGGCAGCCAGTCGCTCTTGCGCTTGTTCCAGGTGGCGTCGTCGATCAGGATGCCGTCCGGCGTGGCGTGGACATCCTTGAATTCGCCGATCTGGCGGTGGAACGCGACGTTCGGCAGCGACAGCTTGAAATCGTAGCCGGCGGTCGAGATGATCTTGTTCCAGCGCAGCATGCCCTTGACGCAGTCCTGGCTGTAATCGTCGCGCAGCCGCATGTTGAGCGCGGTCAGCGCCGGCTCGTCGACGCGTTTGATCTCGCCATTGACCAGCTTGAGCACCGGATAGGTGTCGTGCTCGAGGCGGTGATCGTCCTGGATCTGGGTTTCGTGGAAGCGGCCCTTGATGCCGGAATTGAAGGCGTTCGCGGCGTTGGTGGACACTTCCGAGCCGAACAGATCGAGCGACAGCGTGTAATGCAGGTTCAGCTTCTTCTGGATGGTCGGCAAATCGACCACCCCGAGCGCGCGGACCTTGGCGATGTCGGTCGGGTCGCTGATCCCGGCGGCCTTCATGGCCTCGCA
>JAQGKC010000018.1 GCA_028290305.1 Bradyrhizobium sp. | reverse complement strand
GCTGCGGATTTGATTGAATTGCGGTTGCTTTAGGCAAAAGCGAGCAAAGCGCCATGCCTATGGTTGCATGCAAGACCGGCAGCATTGGCGCAACCGGCAGCATTACGGGCGAATTATGCCGAGTTTGGTATCGGGCGGCGCCATAAGCTGTTATCGGGCGCGCATTCGCGCGACCCGCTGCGCCGCCCGTTAACGATGTCAGGCCCACTCGCCCTTGCGGAACACCGGCAGGCGGCGTCCGTCGGCGTGGATACCGTCGATATCGAGCTTGTCCGAGCCGATCATCCAGTCGATATGGATCAGGCTCTTGTTGCCGCCCTGGGCGGCGATCTGCTCGGGCGTCAGTCTGCCGCCATCGACGAAGCATTTCGAATAGCACTGGACGAGCGCGATGTGGCAGGCGGCGTTCTCGTCGAACAGGGTGTTGAAGAACAACAGCCCGCTTTTCGAGATCGGCGAGGAATGCGGCACCAGCGCCACTTCGCCGAGACGACGGGAGCCTTCATCAGTGTCAAGCACCTTGTTCAACACTTCCTCGCCGCGCGTGGCTTTTGCCGCGACGATTCGGCCTTCTTCGAATCGCACCGCGATGCCGTCGATCAACGAACCCTGGTAGGACAGCGGCTTGGAGCTGATGACGTGCCCATTGACCCGCCGGGCATGCGGCGTGGTGAAGACTTCCTCGGTCGGGATGTTGGCGTTGCAGGTGATTCCGTTATTGGCCGTGGAAGCGCCGCCTTCCCATTCGTGGCCGTCCGCGAGCCCGATCGTGAGGTCGGTACCGGGTCCGGAGTAATGCAGCGCGCTGAATCTCTGTCCATTCAGCCATTCGGTCCGGCTGCGCAGCGCGGCGTTGTGCTTCTCCCACAAAGCGATGGCGTCATCATTGTCCACGCGTGAAGCGGCGAAGATCGCGTCCGCAAGCTTGGCGACGGCGACGTCCTCTTCGTCTTGCGGAAAAACCTGCTTCGCCCAGGACGGGCTCGGATACGAGATGATGTTCCAGTTGATGTCGAAGTTGACGATCCTTTCGAGCGCCGGCTTGTACGCAATGGAGTTGGCCTTGCTGGCGCGCGCGACCTTTGCGGGGTCCTGCCCCGACAGCAGCATCGGATCGTCGCCGACGATGGCGAGCCGCGCGGTGTTGGCGGCGAAGGCTTTCGACATGCCCTCATAGAGCCAGCTAGCCGCGCGGTCGAAGCTATCGTCCTGACCGAACCGATAGCGCGACAGCGTGACCGCCTCATCGGAGAAGATCGGGGTCACGAGGCCCGCCCCGGCCTTATAGGCGTGCTCGGCGATCCTACGCACCAGTGGCAGCGCCACCGTCGGCGCCGTCACCAGCAGGTCCTGTCCCGGCTTGAGCTGCAGCCCAACCTTGATGGCGACTTCGGCCAAACGGTCGAGTTTGACGGGATCGATTGGTGCCGTGATGTTGCGTTCATGGGTGTTCATTAAATCGGCCTTATCATGAGCTCTTGGAGCGTCTGCTATTCTATTCGCGATGGGCGAGTTGGTCACGCTGTCTTGTCGCGGCGGAACTGTACTTTCGCCCCACCAATCCGTCTGCGATCCCGCGATAGTAATATGTGTACGGCCTAGCGGGCCGCCAGCCCAAATCCCATGCCCGCGAGGATTAGTACGATACCTATAACCGCCTGCAAGACTTTTCCGCCCGGCAACAGCTTTTCCGCCGTCACCAATACGGTCAAGGCGGCGACCCAACGCAGATCCATGATGGCGACAGCGAACAATAACATCATCAACGCCGCGCAGCAGCCCATGCAGAACAATCCGTGCCGGACGCCCATGATGACGGCGCCAAGCGTGCCGTCACGCCATTCCGTCAACACAAAACTTTCAGGCGAGCGGCAATAGGCAAGACACATCTCTTTGAACGGACTGAATTGATAGAGACCTGCCGCGATGAAGAGCGCGGCGGAAAAATAATAGGACGATGACTCCATCATCGTCGTCAGCAGCCCGCAGGACTGCAACAGCCACTGCGCCGCCGTCGCAATCAGCGCAAAGCCGGACCAGACTGCGAGATATCCGAGCAGGAATGTGGCGGTCGGAACATAAGGCGCTGAACGCTGTCGCCGTCTTCGATTGATGGTCGCGAACGAAGCGACCATCGGACTGGCGCCGGGCACCATCATCGCGGCCATCATCGCCGCCCACATCAGGAAAACGAGGATACCATCGACGACACTCCAGGCCGGCGGCATGTCATTCATCGACATGGCCATGTCCCGCTGCATGGCGGCATCCATGTCCTGCATGACCTGAGCCTGGTGAACGGTAAAAGCCCAGGCGAGAGCCACCACCAGCGCAAGCAAAGCCGCGACCGCAACCCGATCAAGGCGTGCGGATGTAGAATCGGTGCTGGCTTCGCGGGTCATGAGCCTTTCAGCGGCTGGCGCCAGCTGAATGTCTTGGGTCCGCGCAGGTCGAACGAAATATGCTTGGAGGATCGTTGCGACCAATCCCAGGTGCGGCCGAAGGCGCCGGTGACGACGTTGCGCTTGGCCTGGCCCACCGTGAGGAATCCGGGCACGACTTCCGGTCGCGGCGCATTGTAGATCCGGCAGGTATCGTTTTCCGGGACCATGTATTTCCGGAATGGGCCGCCGAGACCTTCGACCATGCCGGGAACCTCGACTCGCCAGTTCTCCGCGTCGTGCGTGACCGTCATTTTCACGAATTCGACGCCGTCGAGGCTCAGTGTGAGATCGCGCCAGGCGGCAAACGCGCCGCCGGCATATCCCGTGAAGATTTTTTCAAGCGCGGCGCGCTCGGCAGGATTGGCGCGATCATCGATGAGAAAGCCGAATTCCCGGTTTTTCTCCATGACGTTGCCGCGCCAATGAATGATGAGCACGACGGCGAGATCCTCGGTGATTTTGAGATCGCCGTAGTTGCCTGCACGGATCAACCAGGTCAGTACGCCTTCGCAATAGCCTAGCGTCGGATCGGAACCGAAATTGCAAGGGCAGCCGATTGCGCAATTGCACAAATCCCACCAGTCACCGACAAGGCGCCACTCCGGAACGTCATTTGCTTCCGATGCCGAGATCGCGTTCGCAGCAGACATTGTTCTTCTCGTCAGAATTCCCAGCACACAAAAGCCGCTACCGGCCTTGTTCGATCATGCGATCCCGCCCAGCGTAATCATCGGCAAAGGCTGTGACAAGCGCGCCGGGATAGCGGGAATTTCGTGCGCGACCCCGGGCCAGTCACCGGAATCACCAGACCGTTTGACCGGCGCGATTTTATTCTGGACAATTCAGTCCAATATGATAGCTTGCCGCCATGGCAAGGACGAAAGAATTTGAACGCGACACCGCGCTGGATGGCGCCATCGCGATGTTTTGCGATCATGGCTATGAAGGCACCTCCACCGAGGCGCTGCTTGGCAACATGGGTATCAGCCGGCAAAGCCTCTACGACACCTTCGGCGACAAGCGGCAGCTCTATCTCGAGGCGTTGCAGCGTTACATCGATGGCAATGTCGCCAGCCAGGTCGCAGCGCTGAATGCCACACCCTCCCCTTTGAAGGGCGTCGAAGTGGTACTGCTGGCGATGGCGTCCAAGGCTGCTGGTGCGCCCGGTTGCATGGGGATTGGCGCGACCTGCGAGTTCGGCCAGTCCGACGCCGAGATATCCGGTTTGATAGGTACTAGCAGCAAGCGGTTGTTGTCCGCACTCGAGCGCCGCCTCACCGAGGCCAGGACCAAGGGTGAGATCGGCAAGGACGTCGAACCCCGGGCGGCAGCCCAGTTCGTCAAGGCAACCATGACCGGCATGAAAGTCGCGGCGCGGGGTGGGGCTACGACGGACACGCTGCGCAACATCGCGCGCATGGCGCTGCGAAGCCTCAGCTAGCTATTCCAACCATGAAGCTCACATATTTTTTGCGCGCTTTATTCTAGACTAAACTGTCCAAAATAGGAGTCCGATAATGACAAAATCCCTTGCCGGCAAAAGCGCTCTGGTCAGCGGCGGCTCACGCGATATTGGCGCGGCCACCGCGCGCCGTTTGGCGAAAGATGGCGCCGCGGTCGCCTTCACCTATGCCGTATCGACCGAGAAGGCCGCAGCCCTGGTCGCCGAAATCGAAGCCGACGGCAGTGAGGCGCTCGCGATCAACGCCGACAGTGCGGATCCAAAGGCCGTGCAGCGCGCGGTGGCGCAGACGGCTGGCCATTTCGGGCGTCTCGATATTCTCGTCAACAATGCCGGCATTCTGCTGCGCGGCCCTGTCGACACCTTCAGCCTTGCCGATTTTGATCGCATGATCGCGGTCAATGTCCGCGCCGTTTTTGTCGCCGTGCAAAGCGCTTTGGCCCATATGGGCGAGGGCGGCCGCATTATCACCGTTGGCAGCGTCACGGCAGAGCGCAGCGGTTTTCCCGGCGCGTCGGTCTACAGCATGACCAAAGCGGCGGTCGCGGCGCTCACCCGCGGCCTGGCACGCGATCTCGGATCGAGCGGTATCACCGTTAATACGGTGCAGCCCGGGCCGACCGAGACCGACATGAATCCGGACGAGAATATCCGCGCCATGCTGCGACCGATGCTGGCGCTGGGCCGGATCGGCAAGGACAGCGAAATCGCCAGCCTGATCGCCTACCTCGCAAGCCCGGAAGCCAGTTTCGTCACCGGCGCGGCGTTCACCATCGACGGCGGCTATCTGAGCTGAACCGGCTGCCGCGGTAACGGCCGCGCGCGTCGAGCCAGCGCCGACACCTTCAACGGCCCGGAGTTTCAGAGGCCGACACCAAGAAAGTCCCGCATCAGGTCCGGCGTGGCGGAGAGACCGGCCGGGGTGCCCTCGAACACGAGGTGGCCGTTGTTGAGGCCGTAGACGCGGTTGGCGAAGCTCAGGGCGGCCGCGACATTCTGCTCGACCACGATCACGGTGCGGCCCTCGGCAGCGAGGTTGCGGACGACCTCCACGAGATCGCGTACGATCAGCGGCGCGAGGCCTTCAAACGGCTCGTCGAGCAGAATGATGCGGGCATCGCGGATCAGCGCGCGGGCGATCGCCTGCATCTGCTGTTCGCCGCCGGACAGGGGGCGGCCCGCCGATTTGCGCCGCTCCTTGAGCCGCGGAAACACCTGCCAGATCCGCTCGAACGGCCAGGCGTTCGCTGCGGTCAGCGCGGCAACGCGCAGGTTCTCCTCGACGGTCAGGCCGCCAAAGATGGCGCGCTCATAGGCGTGCCGTGTCCAGCTTTCTCAAATCGACCTTCAAGGCGGACCCGATGATGCAAGCGGACACATCCGGCCGGAAACCGATCGAACGGTTGCGAAGCGTCTCGACCGAGAGTTTCGTTCGGCTGCCGGATCGTCGCCGGAACACAGGCCACGGCGATACCGCACCATCGTTCGAACGGGCAAAGATACGCTGACGAGAGCCGATCGAAGCCGAAGATCGGCTCCGATCGCATCATCTTCCGCGCCGACAGATCCTACCGAGCAGTAAGGCCGTCAATTATGCTGAGGTGTCTTCAGTGGGGGGCTTAGAGCCGCCGCCGCGATGTTCGCGATCTCGGTGTCGGTCTCCTTGCTCATGCCCGCAACACCCACTGCACCCACGACCTGACCGTTGACGCGTATCGGCATGCCGCCGCGCAGTGCCGCGATGCCGGCGGTGACGAATGCCGTTCGCCCCTTGTTGATGTTGTCCTCGATCTCCGCCGTCGGCCGTTGCAGCCGCGCAGCCGTTCGTGCCTTCTCGATGGCGAGGTCCGCGCTCGCCGGGCGGACACCATCCATCCGCTGGAAAGCAAGCAGATCGCCGGAGGGATCAACCACTGCGATGGCTGAGGGCGCATTGCGTTGCTGCGCGCTCTCCTTCGCTGCTTGCAGGACCGTCTGGGCTCCGGATTGATCGAGGACCATTACGTTAACGGTCTGCGCCCCGACTGACAAGCAGAAGACCGTCGTCAATATTCCAACGCCAATTCCGAGTTTCGTCATAGCGAGCTGATTTCGATTCGTTGAAGTTTAGCGGCACGAGGACGCTATCGCTGTGAGCTTGCGTTAACCCGACTTTTTCAGACCCACCAGCGGTAAATTTCATGGTGCGGTTCCGAAAAAGTCCGATGACGGCCGGCTCGTTCGCGTCCCTTCCTCATTATCGTCGGGAACGCAAACCAAGCGCCTCATTCTTCAGGTAGGAAAGAAATGAGCACCGTGCTCATCACGCTTGAGTGTTCGGCGGCGCCGCACCCAGGTTTCAGCGAGTTGGCCCCGACGGGGTTCTCCAGTCGCGCTATTCGTTACAACGTGATCGTCTCATAACGACGGCGCTCGGAGGCTTTCGCCACGGCTTCCGTCCTCGTGCGCGCGCCCAATTTTCGGAACAGGGATTCAACATGGAATTTCACGGTGTGCAGCGAGATGTTCAATCGGCGCGCAATGGCCTTGTTGGTCATGCCTTCGGCAAGCGCTGCCAGCACTTCGAGTTCGCGCGGCGTTAGAAGTGCGTGACCATCGGTCTCGCGCATCGCGCCAAAACCGGTATCGATCGCGTCGGGCGTACGGACGATCAAGCCGGCGGCAACCGCTCGTATTGCCGCATCGATCTGGCTCGCGCCCGCGTGGCGGGACAGCACGCCGGGCAGGTCATGATCAGCGCCTCCAAGTGTGACGACCGGGCGGGTTTCGCCGGACGGGCAGTCGCCGTCCGCCAGGACCACGTCGGCGGCGTCCTGCGCGCCGACGACAATATGCCCGGCCTCCGCGACCACTCTGCTCAAGGCGGTACGGCGCAGCACATCCACGGCGTGGACGGCTACGCGCAGCCGTCCCACGAGCGCGAGTTTGCTTGCCGCATCACTCATGCAGCATGCCGTTCTGCAATCGTCGTCTGCACCGTAATCACCGTACCGCTCCTGATCAGCCGCAGATCGGCCTTTCGCCCGATGCTGTCGGCACCGAAATGCCTGGCGATTTTTCGGAATCGATGTGTCGATGTCCCGTCAACACTCAGGATGATGTCGCCCGCCACAATTCCTGCTTGCGCCGCGGGGCCGCCCTCAACGACCGACATGACCATCAAGCCGCTGGACTGGTCGGCGGTCTCGCGTAGCGCATCTGGCACCGCGACGGCTTGCAAGGCGACGCCAAGCCACCCGCGCGCGACGTGGCCGTCCTTGAGCAGCAGCGGCACGATGCGTTCGATTGTTGCGGTCGGAATCGCAATGACCTGGCCGCGCGGTCCGAAGGTCGACATGCCCAGGCAAGCGCCAACGGCGTCGAAAACCGGTCCGCCCTCCTCGCGGTGGGCAAGTCTGACATCGAGCACGATGCGCCGGTCAATCAGGCCGCCGCGGCTGCTGTGCCATTCGGCGCCGGCAGAATTGACGAGCCCCAGCCGCGCACTCGCGCCACCAGTTCCGTCGGCTCCGATCGCCAGCGCCACGGCGCCGGTATGCGCTTGGCCTGCGACGATCGATGGCGACGCGATCGACTCTGCCAGCCGCAGAATCGCGATATTGGTGCTGGGGTCGCGACCGGCAATGCTTGCCGTCAGCACCGGGCCGCCTGCCGCGACAAGTTCAAAATCGTCTTTTCGCGGCAGCGACTGCTCGGAGGTGACGACAATCTCGGATCGCCACACCATGCCCGTCATGTGCCGCCCGTGCGCAAGGCGGATCGCAACGACTGCGTTTTTCGCAGCTTCCGCGCGCGCGGTGAGAGCGTTCGAGAACTGGGCCAAGAGGTCTGCTTGATCGGTCATGGGCAACTCCTATCCGTTTAGATAGGGACAAAACTGGACGATGCCGCAGGTCCAGACTATCGGCCGGACGGCCGGGTTCGCCCCGGCCATTTGACCGGGCTGCAAAACCGGACGTCGACAGTCTTCGAATGCCGCGAAGCTCACCTGTTACATGCAGCGTTGCCGTAACCTTTCGCACCGGAGCCTTCGAACGTAATTAAATTCCGCTTGCGTGCAAAGAATCCAGGTGCCGAGGCCAATTCGCTTGAAAGCTGCCGGCGCATTGGGCGATGCTGATAAAATAGATTCACTGCGACTCAGCTTCGATTCGGCCGTCCCGAATTCCCGTGGCACGCTGGCCGATCGCCGCACAGCGAGGAGATCGAGATGAATGATCACGCGCAAGCAACGACGTTATCCGAACGCGCCGATGCGCTCGAAGAGCACATGATGCACGAGCTCGAGCACATCGTCACCAAGTCGGTGCTGTTCAACCTGGCCGACGGCAAGGTGACGACCGATGACGGAGGGGTCCTGATGGCGCGCAATCCCGGCAAATACCTGCTCATGAAGGAGGACCCGCGCCTTCCCAAAATGCCGGAGAAGCCCACCCTGATCGACTACTTCAAATGCCGGTTCGCATCGACCTCTCATCTGCTGCAGAGCGCAGCGCACGCCAGGAAGGCCGGCCACGGCGAGAAGGTCATCATGGCCTGCCTCCTGCACGACATCGCGGTCGCGAGTTTTATCAGGTGCGACCACGGCTACTGGGGCGCCCAGATGATCGAGCCTTATGTGGACGAGGAGGTGAGCTGGGCCGTGCGCGCCCATCAGGCGCTGCGCTTCTTTCCAGACGAATCTGTCGGCTACCAATATCCGGAAACCTACGTGAAATGGTTTGGTCCCGATTATCAGCCCGAGCCCTATGTCGTCGATGAATACAAACGCGCCCTCAATCACAAGCACTATATGACGGCACGCCTGATCACCCTCCACGATCTCTATTCATTCGACCCCAATGCCAAGGTCGACCTTGACGACTTCACGGACATCATCGGCCGTCATTTCAAGCAGCCGAAAGAGGGGCTCGGCCTCGACAGCAGCCCGTCAGCGCATATGTGGCGCACAATGCTGTGGCCGACACGGTTCTTGTAGTTTTTGTAAGATGGGCAAATCCGGCGCGGTTTTCATTCCCTCAAAGGACGATCCGCTCATCCTGCTTCTCGGCCATTGCGAACGTCGTCCTTAATGGAGATAGCCGCGAATGCGTACCTTGGTGCCCGGCATTATTCCCGGGTGATGGCAGATTGGCGCGCCCGAAGAGATTCGAACTCCTGACCCCTAGATTCGTAGTCAAATCTTCGCCTTTGAAATCACAGGCAATTTTTGCAAACTACATCGAAATGGTAACCTGTGATGACAACAGGTTACATCC
>JAQGKC010000466.1 GCA_028290305.1 Bradyrhizobium sp. | reverse complement strand
GGCGTCGGCAGCGTCATCGTGTTCCTGCCGCAGATCATCATCATCTTCCTGTTCATCTTGCTGCTGGAAGATTTCGGCTACATGGCGCGCGCGGCGTTCCTGATGGATCGCATCATGGGCGGTGCTGGCCTGCACGGCCGCGCCTTCATTCCCCTGCTCTCAAGTTTCGCCTGCGCCATTCCAGGCATCATGGCGACGCGGGTAATCGACAATCGCCGCGACCGGCTGACCACCATCCTGATCGCGCCGCTGATGACCTGTTCGGCGCGGATCCCGGTCTATACGCTGATCATCTCGGCCTTCATTCCCGCCAAGCAAATCTGGGGCTGGGTCAATCTGCAAGGCTTGGTGATGTTCGGCCTCTACGCGGCGGGCATCGCCAGCGCATTGGGCGTGTCATTCGTGATCAAGTTCTTCATGTTGCGTGACTACGCGCCAGCGCCGTTCATGCTGGAACTCCCGGACTACAAGATGCCGCGCGCGCGCAGCGTCGCCATCGGCATCTATACGCGGGCGAAGATGTTCTTGCAGCGGGCCGGCACTACGATCTTCTCGATGATGGTGCTGATCTGGTTTCTGGCGTCGTTTCCGTTGCCCCCGGCTGGCGCGCAGGATCCGGCCATCAACTACAGTTTCGCCGCCATGATCGGCAGAGCGATAGAACCGCTGCTCGCACCGATCGGATTCAACTGGCAGATCGCCGTGGCGCTGATCCCGGGCATGGCGGCGCGGGAAGTCGCGGTCGCTGCGCTCGGAACCGTCTATGCCATCGAGGGCGGCAAGGAAGCGGCGGAACAAATCGGACAGGTGCTTGCCACCAAATGGAGCCTGGCAACGGCGCTATCGTTACTGGCCTGGTACATCTTTGCGCCGCAATGCGCTTCGACGCTGGCGGTCATCCGCCGCGAGACCGGAAGCTGGAAATGGATGGCGATCACCTTCGCCTATATGCTCGCCCTCGCCTATATCGCAAGCCTTGCGACCTACAATATCGCCTACGCCCTTGGCGCCGGCTGAAGTTGTTATTGGCGACGCCTGCGTTCAACGCGACACAGCGGAAAGAGCCAGCAGCGAAAGCAACAATGCGGGCGGCATCACCAGAAGGCCCAGCTTGAGAAATTGCGCGGCGCCGACATGCTCGCCCTCGCGCCTCAGAACGATCAGCCAAAGTATCGTGGCAAGCGAGCCGGTCACCGAAAGGTTAGGACCGAGATCGACGCCGATCAGGATAGCCCCGGTGACATGCGTCGGAACCTGCGCGGCCTGACTGGTGGTCGCAGCGATCAAACCCATCGGCAGGTTGTTCAGGAGATTCGATGCAATGGCCACCACGACCCCGGCGATCCAGGATGTGGTCTGTGGCGCCGTAGCCGCGGCCTGTTTCAGGACGCGCGCCAGCGCCGGCAGCACGCCGGTCCGGTTCAAGCCTTCGACCAGGATGAACAAGCCCGCTACCAGCGGCAGTACGGACCACGAAATGTCCTTCAAGACCGGAAGCGGCGACTGTCGTCCGATCACCAGAATAATGACGGTCACGGTCGCGCCCGCGATGAAGGTCGGCAATCCGAGATCCCGATCCATCGCCGAAGCCGCGAGCAGCACGCATGCCGTCAGCAGGATACCAAACGCCGCGAGCTTGCCACCGCGCGTCAGCGGAGAGATGTCACCGATCTCCGCGACGGGTGCATCGAGCGCGCGGCGCTGCGCCAGCCGCAGCGCCAGATAGGTTGCGACGATCGCGGCCAACGACGGCAGCGCAAAGGTGCGCAGCCAATCGAAAAGCGGCGGCATCTGTTTGCCGAACACGACGAGATTGGCGGGATTGGAGATCGGCAGCACGAAGCTCGCGGCGTTGGCGATGAACGCGCAAACGAACAGATATGGCAATGGCTCGACCTTCGCGGCGCGGGTCGCGGCATAGACCGCCGGTGTCAGAACCACCGCGGTGGCGTCGTTTGACAAAAGAACGGTAACGATGGTGCCGACGACATAGACGATCAGGAACAGCCGCTTCGCCGAACCCTTTGAATGCCGCACCGCCTGCGCTGCAAGCCAGTCGAACAGCCCTTCCTGGCGCGCGACTTCTGCCAGCAGCATCATGCCGATCAGGAAGAAATAAACGTCTGTGCCCTTGCCGGCGGCGGCGAGCGCATCCGGCCACGGCAACAGGTCGAGCAGCACCAGCAACACCGCGCCGGCGACCGCCCAGATGAACTCCGGCAGATGCCATGGCCGAGCGATCACGCCGAAGGTGGCAAGAGCTGCAATCCCCCAGGTCGCGGCGTCGGTCTGTGATATCACTGCGCGGCCACCAACGCGGTCGCCGCCGGACGATCCCTCGCGCCGTCCCGCCGTGCGCAGGCTGGTTTCAGGATCGGAGCGAAACCGAGCCACAACGCCGTCGAGCCGAGTGCAAAGCTGCCAAGAATAAGAAACATCGCGCTATAACCGATCTCCTGTGCGATCCAGCCGCCGATCGCGTGGCACCATGTTTGGGTTCGTGCTTTCGCGCTAGAACGATGGTCGCTGCGGACCCGGAACCGGCGGCGTCAGCACAAGCGGCGGCCGTGGCCTCGGCTGCCGCACGGCGCCTGGAACAGGGCGGACCTCGATCGGCGGCGGCAGCGGCGCAACCTGCTGACTCACGACAGGTGGGTTGGGGCTTGGCGGCGGTGTCGGCGGGCGCGGAATGCTGACCCTGGGCCTCAACTGAAAGTGGCGCGGATCGCGGCCGGGAATCGGGACCTCTGAAGGCGGTTGATCTTGCGGGACTACGTCCGGCGTACTGGCCGGCGGCTGCGAGGCCGCGGGCGGTGGAATAGACGCCGGCATGACCGGCGG
Source organism: Bradyrhizobium sp. (assembly GCA_028290305.1). Next base: position 20,244 of record JAQGKC010000466.1, on the reverse strand, counting down.
CGGTTCGCCGCGCTCGATCGAATCCAGCCGGCGGGTTTCGCGATCGATCGCCCGCACCGCCAGCCATGACGACAGCGCCGCAACATCGACGGTACGATCGAGCCTGTCGGGCGAACCCACCGCGAATAGCTGGATCTCCGGACGGCTGGTCGCGGGTCCGGCCGCCGTCAAAGCGATGCTGGCGCGAATGTCGGCCTGGTCGGCGGGAATGTCGTATCCACCCGAGACAATGGCGCGTGCGCCTTGCGCATCGAGCGTGGTCGCGCCGACGCGAAGCCGGCCATCCCTCACACTGAACGGAATTTGCGCCGATGCAACCGACAACGCGCCGGCAGATAACACGGGCTCGACGATCTGCCGCAGCCTGATGTCGTCAGTCGCCCGCCCGTCATCGCTGGCGCGGATCGCTGCGTCGAATGCGCGCGGATTGAGCCCGGCGATGGTAGCGGATTCCAGCGTCACGGTTCCGCTTCCGGACAAGGCACCCATCAGCGCCGACGCGCTGCGGCCCTGGCTGGCCAGCGTCATCTGCATGGATGTGCGGCCTGCGGGCATCGTTAACCCCCGATAATGCAGCGCCGCGCCATCGACGCTCTTGAGCTGAACGCTCGCATTTAACGCGATTCCATTCGCGGCTGGTTTCGCGTCGATGTTGACGCTCGCCTCTCCGCCGCCGATTCCGCCCTTGATGGCGTCGAAGGTCAGCGATTGGCCGTCGCTTTTGACCGTACCGCCGATGGGCCGCAATTCGCCGCCGCCCGGAAGCGCACCGCGCAATGACTGAAACGCGATGTGGCCACGCCAGCCTTTCAACAATCCGGAACCGAGCGGCTCGGCTGCATCGTGCCCCGCACTGCCGATCGCGAGCGCGAATGCCGGCGCGAGATCGAGTGTGTCCAGGCCAATTTCGCCGTCGACATTTCTGACATCATCAAGCGTCAGCGCCAGGCGCCCGCGCAGCCGCGAACCGGCTATCGCGCTGTCCAGATCATCGAAGGTCAATCTTGTGCCCGCCAATGAGACGCGCGACGACAGGCTGATGTTTTGCATGAGCGTGTCGGACGGCGTGAGAGCGAACAGCGGCGTGAGATTGACGCGTCGTACCGTCAAATTGACGCCGGCCTTGGCATCCTGCGCCCACGGTTCGGCCGTGCCCTGCGCCTCGAAGTCCAGCCCGTTCCCCGACATCTTGACCTTCAGCCGCAGCGGCGCACGCCACACGCCCGTCACCGATCCCTGAAACTGGGCCGGGCCGTCGCCCGCCGCGATCGCATGATCGAGCCCCAGCAAGACCAGCAATGAACTGCCCTGGTCCGACGACAGTTTCGCTTCAATGCCGATTTCACTGCGCTGGAGCGCATCAAGGTCGATCCCGCGCAGGGCCGCGACAGCGGGCTTTGCCGTGATGGTGGTGACACCCTTGAGCTGCGGCGCATCGAGGTCGAGAACGGCGCGCGCGCTGGCGCGATCGGTGTGTTCAGAGTCCTTATCGAGATCGAGCGTCAGCTTGAGGCGCGCGGGACCGGGGCTCGCCGCCATTGAATTGAGCCGCGATGCCAGCGCGGGCGCCAGCGGCGCGATCAGGCCGGTGATCTGGCCAAGCGATGCAGCGCTCGAATTCAGCGCCAGCTTTCCGGTCGCATTGACACGGTCGAAACTCCCCGAACCTTCCACCATCACGCTATTGGGGTCGCCGATTTTCATCCGATCCAGCGAGATCGTCTTCGGACCGTAGCCCAGCTTCGCCATGAACGGATGCAATTCCTGACCGGCCGACGTGGCACGGCCGATATCCAGCGATATCAGCGCTTCATCCGGCCACTCGGCTTGCGGACCCGCCAGCGAACGCGTGAATGCCGTTGCGGCGTCGAGATCGAGATGATCCGCCTTCAGTTCAGCATCGAACCGGGAGCCGCCGCCTGTCGGCTGATTTGAGACCGCGACCCGGCCTTCAACGGCGCCACCGTCGATCTCGGCCTTCATGGCATCAATGGCAACGCGGTCCGAGGCCACACTGACATCGCCGCGCAAACGCAGCGGCTTCTGATTGCGATAGCTGATCTCGCTGCGGCCCTGCAACCACGCCATCAGCGCCTCCGGATCGGATGACTCGACGCTGAGCGCGCCTTTCAGACTGACGGGCGAAGCGGGCTGCGCCTTGGTGCCGCTGAGGGATACCTGGGTCGCTCCCGGTGCGCGAAAATCCAGCCGGTCGATGGTCCAGAACTTCAGATCAGATTTCGGATCGGATTTCGGGTCAGTTCTGGCATCAGCGTGCAGCGCGGCAGCAAGGTTCTGCAACGGACGCCCGCCGAGCATGATCTGCTCGGAGCTGAATTCGAGTTGCGTCGGAATCGGAACCAGCGGAGTCCCAGCCATCAGCGCGCGTAGCCGCGGCAACAACCGGATCGGTTCGGCGGCTTTATCGTTGTCGCTGGCGAAAAACTTATCGGCATCGAGCTGCTTCGCGGAGAGCACGGCATGAAGCAATGGCGACGTTCCCAAGCGGATGTCCGCCAGGCCTGCGAATTTCAGCGCGCTCTCTTCGGGGCCGTAGCTGGCCTCGACCTGCTCGAGTCCCGCGGCGGCCGGATCGGCCTTGATCCTGGCCGATATCCGCCAGGGCGTCTGCGGCGCGTCGCTGCCCGCGCTCGCCTTGGGGCCGGCCGGAGCGGCCAGCATCATGGCGCCTTCGAAGCGCGGCGCACGCGCCTCGAACTTGAGCACGCCTTCCAGATCGGCGGCGAACGCACGCATGCCCGGATCGATATTGAGATGAATGCGGGTGCCGCTGCGATCGGGAGTTTCGCCGGATGACACCCGAAATGGGTAGCGCACACCTGACAGCATGAAGTTGCCGTCGCCCCGCACCGCCCCGGCCAGCGAACGCACATCGCCGCTGAAGGCGATATCGTTGAGCTCGAGTGTCCCGCGGCTCGCGGCGTCATGCAGCGCGATGCGGCCGGTCAAGTTCAAGCGATCGATCGACAGCGAACCCAGGTTGAATTTTCCGGTCGACGCCGGCCAATCGATCCGTCCTTGCGGATCGAGGCCGAGATCGAGCGCCATGCCGTTGATCGTCAGTTCGTTGGCGCGCCATTCGCCGCGCATCAGCGAGCCCAGGCTGAATTCCACATCGAGCTTGTCGGCGCGAACCTTGCCGAGATCGTTGGCGCCGCCGACCACCACGGAGCGCAGCCGCAGCGACGGCGTCGGCAGCAGGCGAGCGTCGAGTTCACCGCCGACGCGCACCGGCGCGCCGATCACCCGCGTGGCCTCGGTCTCGAATTGCGGCCGGAACTGATTCCAGTCGATGAAGTACGGCCCGACCAGCGCGGCTACCAGCGCAATGATAAAGGCTATCGCCAATCCGAGCAGCGTCGTCTGCACGGTGTCTCCCCTTGAGCCTATTCCGGCGTATTGGCCTTGCGCGGCATCACGCGGCGATCCTCCACGCAAGACGCGCCATCGCGATGGTGAGCCGGAGCCACCCACCCGCCGCTGCGCTGAAATCAACGCCGGAGCAGTGCCATATATCCATATATAGAGACAACTGTGGCGAAGTCACAGCATCCTGTTGTGACGGGCTGACGCGGTCACCAGCTTGCGGGCAGTGCTTTGAGGCCACGCAACACAAAGGTCGGCCGCCATTCCGGGTTCTCGGCGTTGTCCAGTCGCAGATCCGGAAGACGGCGCAGCAGCGTCGCGATAGCGATTTCGGCCTCGATGCGCGCCAGTTGGGCGCCGAGACAGAAGTGAATTCCCCCGCCAAAGGACAGCGGCCGCACATTAGGGCGGGTGATATCGAGACGATCCGGGCGATCGGGATAGACCGCCGGGTCGCGATTGGCCGAACCCAGCAGGCAAAGCACGCTTTCGCCCTTCGGGATTTTCTTGCCGCCGAGGTCCTCGATGTCTTCCAGCGCCACCCGGCCGGTCAGTTGTACCGAGGAATCGTAACGCAGAAACTCCTCGATGGCGTTGGTGATCAATGAGGGGTTAGATTTGAGCAGCGCGAGCTGGTCGGGATTGCGGTGCAGCGCCAACAGACCGTTTCCGATCAGATTGACGGTTGTCTCGTGCCCGGCGCCAAACAGCAGGATGATATTGGCGGTCAGTTCCTCGTTGGAGAGTTTGCTGCCGTCTTCCTCGGCCTGCACCAACTGCGTCGTCAGGTCGTCGCCCGGGCTGCGGCGCCGCAGCTCGAAAAGCTGCTGGAAATACATTTGGGCCATTGTGTTGCCGGCGTTGGCCTGCTCGATCTCGGCCGGCGTCAACGGCACCGGATCAAGCAGGCGTCCGCCGTCGCGCGAGCTTTTGTAGAAGACCTCGCGGTGATCTTCGGGAATTCCGAGCATGTCGCAGATGATCGTGACCGGCAGTCGGAACGCGAAATCCTCGATCAGGTCCATGTGGCCCTGTCCGACGATAGCGTCGAGCGTTTCATCGACAATCTGCTGGATGCGTGGACGCATGTCCTCGACCCGGCGCGCCGTGAAGGCTTTCACCACCAGGCCGCGCAACCGCGTGTGGTCGGGCGGATCCTGCTGCAGCATCCAGTGGCTCATGCTGCGAAAGACCGGCTCCTCCATGATCTGTGGCCCGTAACGCCGGATTGTCCGCTCGACATAATCCTTGCCGAAGCGCTTGTCGCGCAGAACGAGACTGGCCTCGGCGTGCCGGCTCGCGACGAACGCGCCAAGCGGCGTGAGATGCATCGGATCGCTGGTGCGCAGCCGCTCGTAATGGGGATAGGGATCGCGAATGAACTCCGGCGACAGCGGATTGAAAAGCGGCTCGGTCGCTGCGGTCTGAACATGCTCGTTCATGGTGACCTCAATTAGTTGCCGAGAAATTCGATACACTATTGTATCGAGTTGCATTCTGACCTAAAACGGGAAGATGTCAAGAGTTCGAACGAGACCGACCCGGGACGATACCTGCGAAAAGCTGTTCGAGGCGGCGGCGCGCGTCTTCGAGGAACAGGGAATCGGGGGCGCCAGCATCGAGGCTATTGCGGCTGCGGCCGGCTTCACGCGCGGGGCGTTCTATTCGAATTTCAAGAGCAAGGACGAGTTGATCATCGCCATGCTGGAGGATCACGTCGCGCAATCTATTCGACGCAATCTTGATCTTCTCGCCAGACACAAAAACCTCGCGGATTTTATCGATGCGCTGAAGACCATGGACCGAAGCCGACAGGATCCGCTCGGTCGTTCTCCGCTTTTGCACATGGAGATGATCCTGTTTGTGGCGCGCGCCGAAAAGCGCAGACCCGATCTCGCTCAGCGCCTGCAAGCCAGGCGAAAACTGATCACCGATATCGTTGAGATTACGTTGAAGAACAGCGGGAAGAACGGATCTCTGAATCCAACATGGACCGGCGCGATAGTGCTGGCACTGGAGGACGGCTTTCGTCTGCACCGTCTGATCGATCCGGAGACCACACCGGCTGACAGCTTCCTGCGTGCCATCAGTGATCTGCAGAGAGCCATGGGACTTTCATCGGGACTTTCATCGGGAATTTCATCGGCCTGACGGAAATCTTCGCCATGAGCAGATGGAATTTGGCTACTTTCTCATGTGGCGCCAGCGCTGGCCTGTGCTTTATGCAGTTGCCCGGCCACGGCGCGAACCTTACCGGGTGACGCCTGCCAGATCGCGGCCGCGGACAATCCGCTCACCGCGATACCGATCGCAAAGGCAATCGTATAACTCCCTGAAAGGTCGTGCAGAATACCGGTGACCCAGGGACCTGCCGCACCTCCCGCAAGGGCCGCGAGCATGATGGTACCGAAAATACTGCCATAATGTTTGCCCTGAAATATCTCCACAACCACCGCCCCCATGATGGAGGTCAGGCCGTAGCCGAGCGCGCCCTGCGCCAGAACCATGATGTAGACCAGCAGCAATGTTGGAAAGGTTGCCAGCGCGATCAGTACCGCGAAGCAGATCGCAAAGCCCAGACAACTCGCGGCCCAAATCCATTCACGTCCCACCCGGTCCGAGATGTGTCCGAGCAGGATTTGGCCGGGAATCCCGAGCAGGCTGACCGCACCCAATGCCCAGACCGCGACGCTGGGGGAGAAGCCGATATCCAGAAGATATTTGGTCTGATGAACCTGCACCGCGTACCAAACATACAACCCGCCGAAATAGCCGGTCGCAAGCCACCAGAAACGCGCGGTGCGTAACGCGCGGCTCAACGTCCAGTCGATGCCAGCCCAATCGGGATCGACAATATTCGATATCGGCTTTGCGGATGATGCCGAAGGCGTGGCGTCTCCATCCGGCTCCAGCCCGATGTCCTCCGGCCGCTTGCGCAGCAGCAGGTTGATCGGCGCGAGCACGACCAGTACCAGAATCCCCATCGCCGTGCAGGCGGTTCGCCAGCCGGTTTGCTCGATCATGTGCTGCACCCACGGCAGCAGCGTGATGGAGCCTAATCCAACGCCGGCGAAGGCAAGTCCCATCGCCAGGCCGCGCCGGCGATTGAACCAGTTGGGCAGAAACAACGATTGACCGGAGTAGCCGAGACAGATGCTGCCCGCGCCGACCAATACGCCGATCGTCAAATACAGATGCCAGGGCTGCGTCGTCAGCGGCGCCAGTAACAAGCCCGCCGCCATCAGCGCGACACCGAGTTCCATCACTGCGCGGGGACCGGAGCGATCCATCAAGCGGCCGATCAGCGGGCTCATGGCTGCCGAAACCACAAAGCCGAACGAGAAGGCGCCGGCCGTGACGCCGCGTTCCCATCCGAACTCATCGACGATCGGCGGAAAGAACAGCGAAAACGCGGTGCGCGCGTTGACCCCGATCGCCATGGTGACGAACGTCACGGCGATAATAATCCAGCCATAAAAGAACGGAAGTCGCATGGCGGTAACGTCCTATCCGAACAGCAGGAAACCAGATCGTGATCGACGTTCCTTTGCCTAGTTCGCTTGACACCGTTACAATATTCCTTCCGGTGAATCGATGGCTAATGATGTGGGTTTGGCGGAGAGAAGAGCGCGCGAAACTGCAAGGGCAGACTTTATCCGCGCAACGCCTTGCGGCTATCGTTCTAGTGGCAGCAGGGCTCGCCAGCGTTCGCCGGCGCCCTCCATGATCCACAGTTTGAAACAACGACCATGGACCTCCACGCGAATCTGGCGGCGAACAGTCGCGATATCCGGCTCAATCTGTTTCTGGGAGTCGCAAATTGGTTCATCTTTCTGGATCACATCCCCAATAATGTAGTGAACTGGATCACGGCCAGAAACTACGGGTTCAGCGGCGCAGCCGATGTGTTCATATTTATTTCGGGCTATACCGCGTCACTCGTCTACGCAAAATTGATGCTGGAACGCGGCTTCATTGTCGGGACCACCCGGATCCTAGAGCGGGTCTGGCAGCTCTACGCCGCTTACATTGTTTTGTTCGTGATCTACGTCGTTTCGATCGGGTATGTCGCGGCACAATACGCCGCTCCCGACATCATCAATGAATTCAATGTTGCCGGTCTGATCGACCACGCGATCCGGACACTGGCCCATGGGCTGCTGCTGCAATCCAAGCCGCTTAACCTGGATATGCTGCAGCTTTATACAATGCTGATGGCGTTCTTCGGTCCGGCGTTGTGGCTGATGTTGCGCAAACCTGCACTGACGTTGGGCGGATCGCTTGCGCTCTATGTCGCGGCGCGCCAGTTCGACTGGAATTTGCCGTCCTTTCCGGATGGAAGCTGGTATTTCAATCCATTCTGCTGGCAACTGCTTTTTCTGTGCGGCGCCTGGCTCGCGCTCGGCGAGACAGCCGAAGCAAAGGAAGCCCGCACCATTCGCAAATCGCCGGTCCTGATTTATTTCGCGATCACCTACCTGATGTTTGCACTTGCGATGACGACGGCGGGGCGTTTCCCGGAATTCGGAGACATATTTCCGAAATGGCTGTTCGACGCGTTCAATCCGAACGACAGGACGAATCTCGCGCCGTATCGCCTGTTGCATTTCGTCGTCGTCGTATTCCTGGTGACGCGATTTGTATCGAAGGATTGGCCCGGGCTGAAATCGCCGATCTTCAGACCACTCATCAAATGCGGCGAGCAGTCGCTGGCAGTGTTCGGCGTCGGCGTGTTCCTCTCCTTCGTCGGCCATTTCGCGCTAACGATAAGTTCGGGGTCTGTGATGACGCAGATTTTGGTGAGCGCGAGCGGCATCGCGATCATGACCTTTGTCGCCTACTACATTTCCTGGTCCAAGCAACAGGACGCCTGGAAGGCGCTGGTCATGGCTGAATGAATGACGCCTCATCGGCGCCGCGCCGGAAGATCAATGCATTCCTGAGTAGATCCGCGAAAGTCACTTTTGGCGGTCGTAGTATTTCGGCATGGCGTGGGGATCCATCGCCTCATCGGATTTCCGTCCGAGAAAGAAAACTCCGCTGGCGGCGTCGGCAACAGCGCGGCCGCGGGCAAACGAATCGAAATACCGGATCCAGAAGAATGGAAGGGAAATCAGACGTGATAATTTTTCTCCCGCGCCGAGAGCACGGGAGAAATAACGAATCGACCAGACCAGCGCCACGCCCGCCCCCCCGATCGGTCCGGCGCTTATCTCGGAAAATCGTTTGAACAGCCAGCGATGACCACTCTGCGTAAAGCGCGAGAAATCATAGGCGCGCTCATGCACCTGCTGCATGAACGGCGTCTCCGCATAAACCATCCCCTCGCGCCGAAGCACCCGATGAATTTCGTTAACGACGGTTGCAGGCTCCAGCACATGTTCGAGCACGGCCTGCACCCAAACGCCGTCAAACGTCTCGTCTTCAAAAGGAAGCTTGTGGGCATCGGCCACCAAGGCGGTGTACGGTGAAGCGTAGACGTCAGTGCCCACAAGCTCGATGGAACTGTTGCTGTAAAGTTCATCGGCACCGAGCCCGATAGTGCCGCCACCGATCACGAGGACGATGGGCCGCTCGCAGTCTTGCTTCAGAAGCTCGATGAATTTTGCACAATTTGACGCTGCGATCGGGTTACTGCCATCGGCGAACAAATGCAGCCGCGAGCTGACCGAACGGCCGGTCACATCCCGTTGGAACACCGAACCATTGTTGCCGCGGTAGGTCCCGCGGTCGAAAATGCTGGTTGCAAAATCGATCAGGACTGGCTGCGTGTCGACAAGTGGAAACCCGGCGCCGCTATATTCGCAAGCGGCGTTGGAGCATGAAGGCTGAACGCCCAGATTCCGCAGTGAAGACGAACATCGAGGACACCGTACGCTGCGCTTCCATCGCGCAATTTCCGCACGCTGCCTCACACGATCGGAGATCAAGGAGTCCAATGAAAAACCTCTCGAATGTTAGCCAAGATCCGGGTTGGGGATTCGCGCCGAACTCGACCACTTGATGCGATTGACGCGCCCACCTGGTCAACTCGGGCGCGATACCACCGTTAAACGATCCGCAGTGCGCGGCTATCGATCGTCGCGATGCCGCCAGCGACTATTGCGGCAGACCGGGAAAGACCGCGTATTCATAGCCAGATAAAACCAGTGGCTCGTGTCATCGAGCGTGCGCAAATTCGTGTCGCGGCATCGATCGGGGAGCAAAACGGACAACCGGATACTACCTGTGAGTTTAAGATGTGATGGTTCATGCAAAATCTCCCCTCAACCAAAAACCAGTTTCCGTTGTCCATCGTTTGCAAAAAAACCGGCTTTCTTTAGGCATATTTTTGACCGGTGCCTGCTCGTGACACACATGCGACGTGCGCTGACATCGGCATGGTCGAACAAATCGACGCCGGCCCGATCGCTGACGTCGCGCTGTTTGCTATTCCACCCGACATTACCGTCCTAGCGCTGGAGGAACTGGCTTACGCTCACCTCGCGCAATTATTCTGACGCCTGGCGAAATCGCTTGCGACCGACGCGGCGCCGCCGCCAACGCTTCCGATCCAGTGGGGCGCCAGGAAATATTCCCGCCGCACCTATCGGGCGATCTGCGACATTCCTCTCGATATTCCGAAAGATGAACTCGACCGGCGCATCAGGGTGTTCGGCGGCAACCATTTCGGAATCTCCCCGACCATCCATCTACACGGCATCGAGGTTCGCGCGGTATCCCCACTTCCGGAACAGGCCCCCACTTAGGTCGCTTCCGACAGCTGGTCCGCCTCTGATCGCTATTTGTGCGCGCAGCTTAGAAAAGATGCGGCCTCTGCACAAAAAATGGAGTGCTGGCTGCAAGGGTTTGTGCGCCTGCAGACAAGCTTTCCCTGCTCGCTCATTCTAGCCTTGGGACGCCCGTCAGCCTTGCCGAGCATATCTGCTCGCCAGCAACAGAGGAGTCTGCTCCATGATGTTAGGAAATTTTCTCGAGAACATGCGCGGCTTTGCCAGTCGTTCCCGCACGATCGCGATTGGCGGTGCTTGCCTGATTGTCCTCTGCATTTCAGGACGGGCGCAGGCAGCACCCGCCGGATGCGAGGCGCTGCAGGCGAAATATCCGGCCTGGAAAGGCAAGACGCTGGTCAATGCGATCAATCCCCATACCCCGGGCTATGAAGCGATCGACCCGAAAGACCCGGACAAATATGTCGGTTTCGACATCGATCTCGGCGAACAGATCGGCGAATGCCTCGGTTTCAAGCTGACCTACAAGGCCGTGACGTTCGCCGCCCTGCTGACGACATTGTCGAGCGGGCAGGCAGACATCGTGATATCAGACATCTACGCGACGGAAGAGCGCGCCAAGGCAGCCGACTTCATAACCTATTCGAAAGTGTTCGATGGCGTTCTGGTCGCCAAGGGCAACCCGAAAAAAATCACCGGCATCAACACGTCGATGTGCGGCGCCGCCGCGGCCGAGAACACTGGTTTTGTCGAAGTTCCCTTGGTTCAGGACCTGATTCCGAAGTGCAAGGCTGAAGCCAAGCCCGAGCCGACACTCCAGCTTTACGACAACAACGCCAACTGCATCCAGGCGATCCTCGCCGGCCGCGCCGACACCTATGTCAACGACGTCAACACCGTCGACCAGGCCGTGAAAGCCAATCCCGACAAGCTGGAAAAGGCGATCGCGGTGACGATCCCCTATTCGGTCGGCATCGCCGTGCCGAAGGACAAGCCTGAATTCCGGGATGCGGTGATGGCCGCGTTGATCGAAGTCCAGAAGGCCGGCATTCACAAGGAACTTCTGAAGAAGTGGGATCTCGATCCGAACAACTTCAAGGAACCGGACATTCTCTCGGTAAAATAATGTCGCTGTTTCTTCACTATCTCAGTCTGCCGTACCTGATCTCGGGCATCTGGTTCACCGTCGAGGTGACCGCACTCGGACTGGCCGGCGGACTGATCCTCGGCCTGGCCCTCGCGGCGATGCAGCTCAGTCGTTTCTGGATGCTGGCTGTGTTCGCCCGGGGCTATACCGTCATCTTCCGCGGCACGCCTCTGATCCTGCAGATGGTATTTGCTTACGACGCGTTGCCGCAGATCGGTCTCAAGCTGAGCGCTATCGGCGCTGCCGGCCTGGCGCTGGCTGCCAATGAAGCGCCTTTCATCGCTGAAATGCTTCGCGCCGGCGTGCTCGGCATCGACCGTGGACAGGTTTTGGCCGGTCAGGCGCTCGGGATGACGCCTGGATTGCTGATGCGGCGCATCATTGCGCCCCAGGCCATCCGCACGATGATTCCCGCGTTCGGCAATGAAACCGTCAGCGCCCTGAAAAATTCGTCGCTTGCGAGCGTGATTTCGGTGCAAGAGCTGACGCTGAGAAGCACGCAGCTCGCTTCCTCGACGTTCGACTTCTTTTCCATCTTCTTCGCATCCGGATTGATCTATCTCGTCCTCACGACCGGGGTCAGCCTGGTCCAATTATTCGTGGAACGGGCGTTCGATCTCGACAGGCCGGCAACGCAGAACCGTCTCAGCCGTTTTCTGCCCTGGTATCGTGCACCCCTGATGCTGGAGCCAATTGAAGCGCAGTCAATTGCCGCCACGCACGCACCATCCGACGAAGTCGTTCCGTACACGGCGCCCCCCAAGGACGCCAAAGTCTCGAGGGCGGATCGAACCAGGCGATCGGCCACCCTTACGCGCAACGATGTGGTGGTCGACGTCAATGGTTTATACAAGGCCTACACCAATCAGCCCGTTCTCGCCGGCGTCGATCTGACGGTACGGGTTGGCGAAGTCGTCGCACTACTCGGCCCGAGCGGATCCGGCAAGAGCACGCTGTTGCGATGTATCAACCACCTCGAAGGCTGGGACGCCGGAACCGTAAAGGTCGGCGGCCGCCGTATGGGTTTCCGTGAAGACGGCAAACCGCTGTCGCCGCGGGCGATTGCGGAAGAACGCGCCAGCGTCGGCGTCGGCATGGTGTTCCAGCAGTTCAATCTTTTCGGTCATCTGACCGCTCTGGAGAACGTCGCCGGCCCCCTGCGCTGGGTCCATGGCGTTTCGCGGGTAGATGCCGATCGCCGCGCGCGCGAACTTCTTGAGCGCGTTGGCCTCAGCGAGCGTGCCGATGCATTGCCGAGGCACCTGTCCGGCGGGCAGCAGCAGCGCGTCGCGATCGCGCGCGCATTGGCTCCAAATCCGAGCGTGCTCCTGCTCGATGAACCCACCTCGGCGCTCGATCCGGAATTGGTCAATGAAGTGCTGGAAGTGATCCGGCGACTGGCGGTCGAGGACGGCCTGACCATGATCATCTCGACGCATCAGTTGCGTTTTGCCGACGAAGTCGCGGACCGCGTCGTGTTTCTCAGCGGCGGGTCCATTATCGAGGAAGGACCTGCGCACGAGGTCCTTACAAACCCGCGCCACCCGACCACGGCGCGCTTTCTCAGCGTGATGGAGACCGACAAACCAGCCGCGGCACCTGCATGAAGCGGCGCCATGCCGCCTTCGCACGTACCATCCCCGAACTCAAAACAAACTTGCGTCCGCAAGCGTCATCCGAGGCCATTGCATGAAGCACCATCTCCTTCCCGTTTCGCCCGCCAACGTCCAGTGGGGCTACTTCAGCAAGAAGATCAAACCGGCGCTGACGCTGAAATCCGGCGACCGCGCCACGATCGAAACGCTGACGCATCACGCCAACGACGACTACGAGCGGATGATCGCGAATGATCCTGGCGCCGAGAGTGTGTTTCAGTGGACCAGGGAGCATAAAGCGATTGTCCGCCGCGGCGCTGGCCCGACCGAAGGACCGTTCCTGCGTGGCTCCGGCGAAGGCGTGGGCGTGCATCTTCTGACGGGTCCCGTCGCCATCGAGAACGCCGAGCCCGGCGATATCCTGGAAGTTCGCATTCTCGACGTCCGGCCGCGTCCGAGTTGCAATGCCTGCCATGCCGGCCGCTGTTTCGGCTCGAATGCCGCCGCGTCGTGGGGATTTCACTATCACGACCTGATCGAGGAACCGAAGCCGCGCGAAGTCATCACGATCTTCGAACTCGACACCTCCGGCGAGCCGTTCGCCAAGGCAGTCTATAATTATGTCTGGACGCCGCAGACCGATCCGGACGGCATCACGCATCCGACCATCGATTATCCCGGCGTGCGCGTCGATCATACCTTGATCCGAAAACGCGAGAACATCCTGCCCAACATCAAGGTGCCAGCGCGCCTGCACTTTGGAACGATGGGGCTTGCGCCGGCGGAATCCGATTTCGTGAGTTCGATCCCGCCGGGCTACACCGGGGGCAACATCGACGACTGGCGCATCGGCAAGGGCGCGCGGATGTACTATCCGGTCGCGGTACCCGGCGCCTTTTTCTCCGTCGGCGATCCCCACGCGGCGCAGGGCGACAGCGAACTGGGCGGCACCGCGATCGAAACATCGCTGACTGGCGATTTCGAATTCATCCTGCACAAGCACCGCGATCTCGGCGGCACAGTGCTGGAGGGACTGACGCACCCGATGCTGGAAACAGATCAGCAGTGGTCGATGTACGGTTTTACGTTTCCGAACTATCTCGCCGAACTCGGCCCGGACGCCCAGACCGACGTCGCGAACCATTCCAGCCTCGACAAGGCGATGCGCGATGCCTTTCGAAAGCTCCGCCGCTTTCTGATGACCGTTCACCACATGAGCGAGGACGAAGCGATCGCGCTGATGTCGGTTGCGGCGGATTTCGGCGTGACCCAGGTTGTCGATGCCAATTGGGGCGTGCACGGGTCGATCCGAAAGAATGTTTTTACGTGTACCTGAGGAGAAGTTCCCGATTTTGACTGCTTAAGGGCAGTTCCGGCTCTGACTGTAATACCGGCGCGTGAAGCGCCGGTGGTCTGCTTGTGCCCTTCTTTTGGCATGACCGTTGCTTCGGAATTGCTATGTTGGCGTTGGCCGAAGCATGAGTATTCACCCATTTACCAGCGAGTCGTACTCCGAAGGAGACAGGATCGAAGCCTGGCAAGACGTGTTGGGCGGATTCGGCCTGCGATCTTCGCCAATGTCAGCGCTGCATGGCGAGTATGCCACGGCGTTGTCCCGGGCGTCTCTGGATGGTGTCGGGCTGATGCGCTTCGCCGCGGGCCCGCAGGTTTTTTCACCGCTGCCGCGGCGCGCCGACCTCCCCATCGTTCTGATGCCGACCGAGGATGGCGCCGTGCTCAAGGCAGCAGGATCGCAACAAAGCGTTCCGGCCGGCCGCATCATCATGCTTCCCCGCCAGAGCGGCTGGCAGGTGGCATTTCAGCGCGACATGCGCGCGATCGTTCTGTCCGTGACGGCGGAAAGCTTCGGCGGGCGCAAGATCGGTTTGCCGGACTGCAGGGATGCCAGCATCGTCTCATCGGGCGGATTGGCCGAGGTGCTTCGCCGCACGCTTGAAGCCACGTCGGAAGCCCTTGAAACATTGTCGCCGGAAGCCTGGAACACGATCAGGCTGAGCCTCGCCGAGATGTTGCTCACGCTTTCGCGTCAGAAATTGTCAAGCGCCATCGAGGCGATCGGCATTGGCACCCAGGCCGCGTTACTTCATCGTATTTATGAAGCGATCGAACGCAAACTCGGTGATCCCGATATCACGCCGGCGCGCATCGCACAGATGGAGGGGATCTCGGAGCGATATCTGCAGAAATTGTTCGAAACTACCGGGGACAGCTTTACGCACTATCTGCGTGAGCGACGCTTGCAGCGTTGTTGGGCCGATCTGGCAAATCCGGCTGAGGCGCATCGATCCGTGTCCGATATCGCCTTCGGTTGCGGCTTCAGCGACGCGGCGCATTTCAGCCGCTCGTTTCGCGACCGGTTCGGGTTGTCGCCGACGGCATTCCGGCAACAACAAGTCGAACGCAATTCGGGTCTGGGCGTCCGGGCTGGGCAGCGCGGCTGGCCCCAGGATGCCATCGCGCAACTGCGTCCGCATCGGCTGGTTCCGATGATCGCGCCGATTGAGCCGGAACCGGCTGAGTTGATTGTCCCGCAAGGCGGCAGGCCGGCGCATCATCATCTTCCAGTCGACGCAACACATGTTCACTGGGGATTTTTCAGCCGCTCGCTGAAACCGCTCGTCGAGATTGTTTCGGGCGACACGATCACGGTCGAGACCCTGACGCAGCACGCCTCCGACGATCCCGAGCTCATGATAACCGGCGATCCCGGGGCGGAGAGTGTGTTTCGCTGGACGCGTGAGGGAAAGGGCGTCGAGCGTCGCGGCGCCGGTCCGATGGACGCGTCGATCTATGGTCGCGGCGCAGGCGAAGGTTTCGGCGTCCACATCTGCACCGGACCGATTGCGATCAAGGGCGCCGAACCCGGCGATGTACTGGAGGTCCGCATTCTCGATATGGTGCCGCGCCCGAGCCGCAATCCGGATCTGGCGGGACGGGTTTTCGGCAGCAGCGTCGCCGCCTGGTGGGGATACCATTATGACGAGTTTCTCTCGGAGCCGAAGCCCCGCGAAGCCGTGACGATTTACGAGATCTTCACGGGCAAAGAGCCCTACGCCCAGGCGGTCTATTCCTATCGATGGCAACCGCAAACCGATCCATCCGGCGTCTTGCACCAGACCTACGATTATCCTGGCGTACCCGTCGCCGCCGGAACGATCAGGCGACGGCATGGCGTGCTTGACGGCATCCGGATTCCGCTGCGGCCGCATTTCGGCGTCATCGGGGTCGCTCCGCGCGAGGCCGGTCTGGTCGATTCCGTGCCGCCGGCTTACTTCGGCGGCAACCTCGATAATTGGCGACTCGGCAAGGGAGCCGCGGTTTATCTTCCGGTTTCCGTTCCCGAGGCCTTGCTTTCGATCGGCGATCCGCATGCCGCCCAGGGCGACGGAGAACTGAGCGGCACCGCGATCGAATGTTCCATGACCGGCACGTTTCAGGTCGTGCTCCACAAGAAAGCCGATCTTGCCGGCCGTCCCTTCGCGGACCTGACCTATCCGCTGATCGAAACCGAAACCGACTGGGTGCTGACCGGATTCAGTCACCCGAATTACCTCGCCGAATTCGGCGCCAAGGGACAAAGCGAAGTCTATGCGAAGTCGTCGCTCGATCTCGCGATGAAGGATGCGTTTCGCAAGGTGCGGCGATTTCTCATGAACACCAGGGGATTGAGCGAAGACGAGGCGATCGCACTGATCTCGGCGGCGGTGGATTTCGGCGTGACGCAAGTCGTCGACGGCAATTGGGGCGTCCATGCCGTGTTGAGCAAGCGCCTGTTCGCGAAACCAGACAAATTCTGACAGCAAAGAAACAACTCATGAAATTTCATATGATTGCCGGCGGGCCGAAGCCGGTTGCGCCCTTCAGCCACGCCGTCGAAACCGACGGCTTTGTTCTCATCACGGGCCAGATGCCGGATACGCCGGAGGCGCCCGGTATTCTGCCCGAGGGTATCGTGGCCCAGACCCATGCCGTGATGGCCAATCTTCAGAAGGTATTGACCGGCGTCGGGCTGGGCTTCGAGCATGTGGCGATGTCGCGAATCTATCTCACCCGCTTCAAGCAGGATTACGCGGCGATGAACGAGACGTATCGCAGCTATTTTGCGCAGGACCGGCTCCCCGCGCGCACCTGTGTCGGCGTCACCGGATTGGCGTATGACGCCTTGATCGAAATCGACCTCATCGCACGCCGGCCCTCCCCGGGCTGAAACGTTGATGCGACGCATCATCTGAAGCCTGACGATTTGCTCAAGTCACGCACGAGCCCGCTCGTGCGCAATTCAAGAGCTATGCACACCCACCGTTAATACCGTGCGCCGGGTGCTGTCGTCGTTCGGCCATGCCTGTTCGATTTCTGACAGCGGCACCGCTCTGGCCGCAATTTTAAAGCCGCCGGGCCCGGTTGCTTGCAGCAGCCCGCCGATGCAGAGGACGAGGCGGTCAAGGGGAATGCTTCCGATGCCACTGCCCATCAACTCAATCGCCGACGAGCGCAGCGCTGCGCTTGGCAGTGTAATGTCCGAGCCGCTCGCAGACCCGATTTGGACGAACCTGATGGGCACGGCATCCGGTCCGGCCTTCGCACCGGCAATCAGAAGGCGCTCCGCGCTCTTTCCCCACAGGTAATCGACGACGACGTCCACGCCTTCGGCGAACTGCTCCTTGAGGCGCCCCTCCAGAGCTGCCTCGTTCTCGACGAGCGGAATTGTCACATCGGCGCCGAGCGCCGCGACAGCGGTCAAGGCGTCGGCGTTGCGAGCCGTCGCTATGACCTTATTCGCTCCGAGATGCTTGGCAATCTGCACGGCGAGTCGACCCGCCGTGCCGGTGGCACCATTGACCAGCACGGTTTCCCCAGCCTTGAGCTTGGCGCGTTCCGTGTAGGCGGCCCAGGACGACATGCCGGGATTGGCGATGGCGGCCGCGGTCACGTCGTCCAGTTCGTCAGGCAGGGCCACGCACTGCGCCAGAGGCACCACGGTTCGTTGCGCCATGCTGCCGTAAGGCGCTGGCGGCAGAACGAAATAGACCCTGCTTCCGTCATCAAGCCTTCCCACGCCGTCGATGCCGACAACGAAGGGAAACTGGCCTGAGGCGCTGTAGTGTGTGCCGGAGGCACGGCTTTTGACGACATGGCTAATGGCGGCGGCCGTCACCGCGATGCGGGCGGCGTTTGGGGAGGGCTGCGGCTCCCTGAAATCCCCATATACGGGCGTTTGCCCGGCTCCCAGCACGATAGCTGCTTTCATGGCGATTTTCTTTTCGGCTCTCATCGAGATATGTGTATAATGCACATATATCGGGGACCATCGATGCCGTCAAGAAAAAAGGTGCAAACTACACATATCGGCAACCAGCTTCACCGGCTTCACGGGGCACTGCTCGATATCGTCAGCGCCATGAACCGGCCACAGCGCGACGAGGTGCTGATCAGGGAGGCCGGAATTCCGCTCGACCGGGCGCTGTTCCCCTTGCTTGTTGGCATTGAGCGGTTCGGGCCGATTGGCGTCGTGGAACTGGCCGACCGCGTTGGGCGCGATTACACCACCGTCAGCCGTCAGGTTGCCAAGCTCGAAAGCCTTGCTCTGGTGGAACGCCACGGCAGCGTCGCCGACCGCCGCGTGCGCGAGGCCGTCATCAGTCCAAAGGGCAAGGCGATGACTGACCTCGTTGATGCAGCGCGCGAGAGGATCGGCCGCGCCATCTTCGAGTCGTGGGACACGCACGACATCGACGAACTGGTGCGCCTTATGCGGAAGTTCGCCGATGCCCTGGGAGACGAACCGACAGCCGGTGCATAAATCAGGAATCAGACACCGCGCGCACATCTGGTCCACCGGATCAGCGGGTTAAGTGCGGAGTCCGGTGCGAATGTCCGCTTGCGATCTGCGGCGGAAGACCTCCAGCCGCTGCAGGGTTAATCAACGATTAATTTTGTTCTGGCAGTGATGCTCTCGCCGCCCGCTATCCTTGGGCCAACGGAGATTCCAATGGCAGACATCATGAGCATCCTGCAAACGGCTTACGCTTCAACGCCGCAGAGCCTCATCGCACCGGGTTCGAAATTCGCCAATGTCGATCCGACGAAATGGCAGGGCACCTGGACCGGCACAGACGACAAAAAGCAGCCCGTCACGGTATCGATCACCAAGGTCAGCGGCTTCCGAGCCAATGTGACGGTCAACGATGTTGCCGACGGCCTACAAAATGCGAGGGCATTTATCACAACCAAGAACAACTTTCGGATCGGCGCTTCGAACTTCGCGCTGACCGGCGACGGCAAAGCCACGCTGACGACGATCGTGACCGATCCGACCACCGGCAATCAATCTGCCCTGACTGTTCCCCTCACACTCAAGAGCTAGGCCGTGGACTCATTAGCACGCAGCCAGATGCGAATGGATGCGAGCTTGACGAAGGCTAGGTAGGGGCCGCGAGCTTGTCATATCGGGTCGCGACGCGACGGCACTGTTTGATCTTGTTGAAGAACCGTTCGATCAAGTTGCGCGCGCGATACAGGTACGGGCTGAAGCATATCGGGTCGATGCGATTGCGTTTCGGAGGAATGTTTGCCCACGCGCCTTGCTGGCGGGCAAGCTCCCTGATCCAGTCTGCGTCCTATCCGCGATCCGCGAGTAACATCGTGTGCGGAAGCAAGCCGCTGAGAAGAACCGAACAGAGCCGATTGTCGTGCGCCTCACCCGGCGTGAGGGCGAGATAGACCGGCAGACCGTTGCTGTCTACCACCGCGTGAATCTTGCTCGTTAGGCCCCCTCGCGAGCGACCCATATCTTGATGATTGTTGTCGGCGATACAGGCTCCGTGCTGGTGCACCCGCACGACCGACGTGTCGATCATCTGCACCGCCGCATCACGACCGGCGGGCCAGTGCATCCATGATCAGGTCCCACACGCCAGCCCGCCGCCAGCGAACGAAGCGATTGTAGCAAGTCGTGCATAGGTCACCGGCAGGTCGCGCCAGGGAGCGCCTGAGCGCAAGACCAAAAGATACCGTTCAGGACGCGCCGGTCGTCAACACGCGGAGTGCTACGCGGCTTGTTCGGAAGGAACGACCTGATGGCAACCCATTCAAAGTCCTTCAGTTCATACGCATGATTCGAGGCTCCCGTTTGGTCGCTTGAATCACGTTCAGACCGATGCCTTCAACCGGCAAAACCGGACAATCGGCGCTTCCGAGATTACCCCCTAACCGGACATGCTTGGGGCATGCCAAAATCGACGCGATTGACCCAGGCTGTGTGAAAACGACGCTCAATGATATGATTCTCCTGTGATTTGGCGGAGGATTCGATGACGCGCTTTGTCGTTGGCGATGACCGCAGTCAGAGCACGTTATTTCCCGA
>JAQGKC010000465.1 GCA_028290305.1 Bradyrhizobium sp. | reverse complement strand
GTCCTGCCATCGGCGATACCGATCCGATTCGGTATCGCCGCCCCACTCCTGACGGTCAGTTCTCCGGTAACATTATTGATGAGGCAATGCGCCCCTTTGAGCGGCGGGTTTTGACGGCAGCGCTCGTCTCGTCGGAGCGGAAGCTCGATTGTACCTCGGCGCCTCCAGAACCAAGGGCGGCCTCCGTTCATCCGCAGCGAGGAATTCCTAGGGCGATTGCGCTGTCTTCCGACATCGACCCGACGTGGTATAGGCCTTCGTAGACGCTCACGATCGGATCTCCAGCGGATTTTAGGTAGCATTTGCCCGACACTGACCTCTTCGAGGCGGCGCCCGGCTGTCCGATGGCCCTGCGGAAAGCCACCACGGAGTTGAGATGCTTCAACGTGGTCGCGATGTCGTCGTCGTGTAGCGAGGGAGCATCGATCCCCTTGATCAGCGAGTGCATTTGCTCCTCGTTCTTCGGCTGAGCGGGTGCAGGAGCCGCAATGGTTGCTCTCGCGGAGTCGTCGTCGGCCGCTTTAGGGATCTGCGCTTTCGCGGCGCTCGCCTTCTTGGCCACGGCCTTCTTTGCTTTGGTTCGTTTGGGCGTCGACTTCTTGGCGTCGCTTTTTCCCGGTCCGGTCTTTTGTGTCGAGCTCATTTTCCGCCCCCATTTTCGGTTAGCGAGAATTACGCAGCCCGGCTTTAAGCTGCTCGTTCAGGTGAAAGGCCTCGGCCAAGTCCGTCAGGGATCGACCGTCGCCAGCCAAAGGACCGAACGTGAAGACGATCTGATGCGTGCGCTCGCGGCTGGTGCTGAAGAAGGTGCCCGACGGGTTCACCGAACCCGTGGTGAACTTCCAGGTCGGGGTGATGTCGCCCGACACGGTTTCCTTGATCGAGACGGTCTGAGTGAGGACATTCTTCACGCTGTATATCTTCGCCTGCCGGTCCGGGTCTTCCGCCACGCCGATCTCGACGAGTTGTGCCCTCGATTCGAGCAACGGCTGGATCTTCAGGTCGATGTCGACGAGAGGGGAGCCGTCCTTGTTTCCGGTCGGATTCCGGCACGGACGTTGCGGATCGTCCGTCGGGAAGACGGTCGGTTGATACAGCGCGGCCAAGGGATAGAAGACGTTGAATGTGTTTTCGTTGGACGCGACCGCTGCGCCCCTGATGCCGCCACCGAGCGTGAACACGGCCGACGCGGGCGATATCGGAGCCCATAATCCGGAAGGGTTTACGGTCGAGGACTCGGAGGCAGTGAGATCGGTCGCGACCTCCACTCCCCAATGATCGAGGAATCCGGTGTAGATCCGTTCGCTCCGCCGGCGGCGGGCACCTTCGCGGTCGTTCCGAATGGCGACCGTGACGGCGTAGCTCAACTCGCACACGATGGTGCGGACGAGCGCGATGTTCATGTCTTCCACGTCTCTGGGACGCGAATTCGGCCAGTCCCGTTGGCTAGGAATGTACGTCCCGCATCCGACTTGCGCGGCACAAAGACAGGCAATTAGAACGAACCGCAACACTTTCATCGACGCTTCGCCTCCCGTGGCGATCCAAAAAGAAAGTAGCGGCGTCGTCTCACTCGTCGACGCGCGAAAAGAATTCAAGAGAATGCTCGCCCGCTGGAAATCTGGGTGGTCCGAGTTCGACGGCATGGAAATTGGATTGAGATTAGTCGCCGCGGGTCCGGGAGTCTGTCGCCTAACTACAACACAATAACAATTTTCGGCTGTGCAAACTGCGTCGATCATAGGGTAATGAAAGGATTCAAGGTCGACATCGATATCGATGTCGAGGTCACCAAGGAAGAACTCGAAACTGTCGGGCTGGAACGACGCGCGCCACCGAGCGGCGGCTTGGGTCAGCGGCCTGAACGCGGCGTCGTGGTTCACGCCAGCTTCCATAGAGCGATCTGGTATGAAGACATTGCAAAACGGCTATGGCAGTCCTTCCGGCAGTCGTTGTTCTTCCACAGGTCGATGTGGCCGGCGGCGTCGCCCGCCCGGACACGATAGATGAGAATTCCGGTTTCAGACGGCACATCCGTCATGTCGATCGGCGTTCCAGGCTGTCGACTTTCACCCCAATAGGAATCGCCGAACAGACTTTGGACCAGCGCTTCGCCGGTCAGCACACGGATGATGATGTTGTCGCCGTTCTTGTCCGTCAGGCCGCCATCCTTCTGTCCGAAAGACGACGGGACCTTGAATCCCGAGCGGTTCAGCGTGATCGAGAGTCGGATCGTGCACGTGTTCTCATAGGCTGGATTGCCGATCAGGGCTGGCCAGCCTCCTCCGAGCACGTCGTTGAATAGATCATCGGGCTCTTCCATCGGATAGTTGTTCCACAGGGTACTAAATATTGCCATTGCAGGTGTTCCGGTGATTTGCGTGTGGGCGAAAAGCTTGAGTGTGGAACGAAATTTCCGGTTATGTCGGTGGTGCATTTTTCGGCGGAGCAGCCGAAGGCTTGCCTTCTGGAGAGTTCGCTTTGAATATGAGGTAGCTGGCATGGCTTATGCCGAGCAATCCGAGAAACGTTCCTGTGCCGACGCCGGGCATGTTGGTGAAGACCGGCTGGTTGACAGCGATTGCAGACATAATAGACTCACCGCCGACATCTCCCAGCGCATCTGCGAGCGCCATGAAATAGGTCGTGAGGAGCGCCCCGCTGATGACCAGATGCTGAATTCTGCTGACGTCGAGCTCCTGATCGGACCCTTTGGTTTCGCCGGTGATGAGATCGATCCAGCCCGCTTTCTTCGGGTCTGGGTTGGTGTCGAGACGTGCCGGCGTGACGAGTTGCCTGACTCCCAATCCGGGCGACGGCTGTGGCTGCGGCGGCTGATCGTGCTGGCCGTCGGGCGCCGGCGAATTGCCCGGCGCCGCATCATTTTGAGGATCCTTTCTGTTGAGGATCACGTCACTGAGATACGGTGTTGCAACTAGGTTGATTCCCAGTGCGGCCCACAGCGCACGCGCCATGTACGGAAAAACGTTCCAAGCGGATCGCGCCGACTCATCGACCAGCCCAACGCCCGAGGAGTTGAACCACCCCATGATCGCCATCGAGCCGATTAGCAGCGCGGTCCAGGCCACTTGTTGCGTGCGCGACATGCTGATCCGGTTTCGATCATCAATCAGAACTCCGAACCAGAGCCCTTTCTTGGCCAGCCCCGCCGCCAACAGCAGAAGCACGAAAGAAGCCATC
Source organism: Bradyrhizobium sp. (assembly GCA_028290305.1). The sequence goes on along the minus strand of JAQGKC010000465.1, from coordinate 1,080 downwards.
GAGAGAACGAACGGCGTCAAGAGCGACAGATGGCCATCGTCATTCCAAAGGAAGCCGCCGACCTCCGGCCGGATGGTATCGGTCACGCCGCCGATCTCGCGCCGGATTCTGGCGATCGTGCGCGGCGATTTGGCTTTTGCGTCCTTGGCGTCGGATTTTGCATCCTGGGCCGTTGCATCAAGGGTCTTGCCCTCTAGAGTCTTGGCCTCCTCGCCCTTCGGCGGCGGAGCTTTCGCCGCCGGAGCCGGGACTTCTGCAACCTCGGCGTCGGGGTAGAGCTTTCTCCAAACCTTCTGCCATTCGGCCTCGCATGCGGCTGCCCAGGCCAGTTCTTTCTTTTTCTTATCTGCGGCGTTGACGCATTCAGCCGGGGCGGCCTGCCTGAAATTCAGGGCGGCATTTCGCATGACGCCGCCGGTCTGCCAGAGCCAAAACGCCAGCGTGGCTCCGCTCAGCACCCAGAGAACGAACAGGCAGGTGGCCAAGCCGGGACGTTTGGAAACGCTGACCGCCGCAACGGCGTTTTGCGGGGGCGCCGCGACGCCGGCGTCTGCGGGCTTGTTGGTCGCGCGGGGCCAAAACCCCGGACTGGCATCCGCATCCATTTCAATCGCTGCGGCCTCGTTGATGGTATCGAAGAAGAACAGCCGCTTCGGTTTCGGATCGTCCTTGTCGAGGATGGGACCGGAAACGCGGACAATGTGGGAATCCGGCTGTGTCGGCCAATTCAGGTCGAGTTCATCCGAGCCCACACAACCGAAGTTAATCAAGCTTATTCCCAGAACTGCTCAACGCGCGCTTGATCAACCTGGCGATTGAGGACGCAATGGCGGGAGAAGAGTCTTCCTGCAGAAAATGTCTTCCGCAGACTGCCTCGTAACTTTCAAGATCCAAAGCCTTTGCAAATGAGGAGCGTATTTTTTTATTCTCAAGGCTGGATCATCCTTGCCCCAATGATCTGGGCCGGGAATTTTGAGAAGGGCTTGGGGCGCTCGAAATAGCTAACAGAACGAAGAAGGTGCTGCACTGCTATTCCTCGCTGCCGGACCAAGTTTGAAGATCGTGGCGAGCGGTGAGCGG
>JAQGKC010000455.1 GCA_028290305.1 Bradyrhizobium sp. | reverse complement strand
GCACCGACGACATCAGCCATACCGCCTGCCTCCTCCACGCCCACAACTAACGGCACCGCGCCGTTGTTGCTGTCCGCGACACCGTTGTCATCTTTTATGTCCACACTTCCCGGCACGACCATACCGGTGCCGCCAACGTCCGTGGTAGCCGTGCCGGCGTTGCCAGCTACGGCTTCCGCGCCCACGATACCAAACACGGTCTCTACATCCATGGCGGGCAGCGCTGCCACTACGATGCCGTCGACCACAATGACGGCGGCGGTACCATTGGGCACCATTCCCACGGCCAGCGTCGGCAGCACGACCGGGACCATATCGCCAACGCCCCCCCTTGGCAGTTCCTCGACGACCATATGCAGCTCCACGCCGGGAGGTCCGCCGACCAATGGCGCGGCTTTGCCGCTCTCAACTCCGGAAATTCCGGGCAACCCATCACCTGGCGCGATTCAACCCGCGATCACGGAGCTTGGCAGCACCAGCATCGACCCGACGCTGACCGTAGTGCCGACGCCGAACACGTCGGCGTGTGCCGAGAGCATGACGATGAATCTGGCGACGCCCGGCATGATGGCGCCAGCCAACGCCACCGGCGCCGCAGCAACGCCTGGTGTATCGCCTCCATCGGGCTGCTGAGCCGCGGCGCTTTCTCACTCCGAGGCTTTGGCGTAACGCTTGCGATATTCCGCGGGGCTGACGCCGACGTGACGTGCGAAAGCACGGCGAAGCGTATCGGCATCGGCAAAGCCGCAGAGCACGGCGACCTGCTTCGGCGCGTTCTGACCGTCCTCCAGCAATCGCCGCGCGGCTGCGACGCGGGTGGTTTCCACCCACGCCGCCGGTGTGATGCCGACCTCGTTGTGGAAGAGCCGCGCAAAATGCCGCGGGCTCAGCTTCATTCGCTCGGCAAGGTCGGCAACGCGGTGATCGGCGGACGGATTGGCCGCAACAAAGCGCTGCACTTCCTGAAGTGCCGACCGGCCGGCCGGCGCCGCTTCACCCCTGCGGCTGAACTGCATCTGGCCGCCGGGCCGTTTGAAAAACATCACGAGCTGGCCTGCGACCTTCATCGCGATCTCGTGTCCAAGATCCTCTTCGACAAGCGCCAACGCCAGATCCAGGCCGGCGGTCACACCGGCTGCGGTCCGCAGACGTCCATCCCTGACGTGAATCGCATCCTCATCGACGGTGACCTTTGGATAATCCTTCGCAAGCCGCTGCGCGACCGCCCAATGCGTGGTCACACGGCGTCCATCGAGCAACCCCGTCGCGGCCAGCAGGAACGCCCCGCTGCACACCGAACCATAGCGCCGCGCGGCAGGGGCATGACGGCGGAGCCACGTGACGACAGCCTTGTCGGGCCGGGCATCCGGTGCGTTCGGAGCTCCCGCGACCAGCAACGTGTCGATCTTCCCGTCGACCCCATCGCCAATGACGTAATCGGGGACAAGCCTGACCCCGGATGAGCTGCGCAGATTGCCGCGCGCGCTGGCGACAATGACCAGGCGATAGGCGGCCCTGCCCGCCTGCACATTGGCTTCGGCAAACACATCCAGCGGACCCGACACATCCAGCAACTGGACGCCGGGCGTGGCGAGGATCGCTACGGTTCTGGTTTTGACCGCCATGCTCTTTCCGTGTCCGTTCTGATCCGACTATGTCCGATATTGACGTATTACGTCAATTGGCGCCAACTGTCCCGCTTCCTATTATCTGGGCTGTGCAATCGTCCAGATGGAGGAATCTCATGGCATTATCTATCAACGGGATCAGCATTCCCGACAGTCAACTGGCGCGGGACGTGACGGAACTGGTACGCGACACCGAATCACCGTTGTTGTTCCATCATTCCAGCCGGGTCTATTATTTTGGCGCCCTGGCCGGCAAACATCGTGGTTTGCGCTTCGATCCGGAGCTGCTTTACACGGGCGCCATGTTCCACGACATGGGCCTCACCCACGAGCACAACAGCGCTCACGAGCGATTTGAAGTCGATGGCGCCAATGCCGCCCGCGATTTCCTGCGCAGCCGCGGCATTTCGCAGGCGGATATCGATACGGTCTGGACGGCGATCGCGCTGCACACGACACCGGGCATTCCGCAACACATGCATCCCGTCGTCGCGCTGGTGACCGCGGGCGTCGAGATGGACGTGCTGGGCCTCACCTATCCTGAATACAGCAACGCCGAACGCGAGACGGTGGTGCACGCCCATCCACGCGATGACCATTTCAAGGAAGACATCATCCAGGCCTTCTACGACGGGATCAAGCATAAGCCGGATACGACGTTCGGCAACGTCAAGGCCGATGTGCTCGCGGACAAGGACCCAACCTTCAGGCGCGGCAATTTTTGCAGCGTGATCCGCGGATCGGCATGGCCGAGCGCCGCAGAATCTGGCTCAAGAAAGCTAAATGTTGTTGGTTGAGAGAGACACTGTTGGCGTGATCGCGATGACCGGCTTCAAACGAGCGAAGCGCGGCGCTGGGTGCAACCTCTGAAATCGTCGCGCGGCATATCGGCAACTGCACCAAAGCCGATCCTGCCTTCCGCACCTCCCGGAGAAAGGCTGAAGAAACTCTCCCTTTCTCCCGGACGCTCTGCTTCCCTAGCCTCCTCAGGGCAAGCGCGCTCCAATTCCGGCCTCGTCTGCGGCGACAAGGCCAAGCGCAGTCCAGTCGAGGCCGGCATAGCCCCGCGCGATCCCCGTGATCAATCGATCTCGAACCACGCTCACCGACGGCATCGGCACGCCCGCCTTCTCGGCTTCGGCGAGCGCGAGGCGTACATCCTTGAGTGCGAGAGGCAGCGCCAGTCCCGGGGCGTAGCTCTGATCGACGATTTTACTACCGTAGATTCGGTGGACGCGGCCGCCGAACATGGTCCCTGTCAGGATGTCGATGAAGGTTTGCGGATCGAGCCCGCGCTTTCGGAGCACGGCGACGATTTCGCCGAGCACTTCAAGCGCCGTAGCCGTCATCATATTGCCGAGCAGCTTGATCAGGTTGGCTTGCGCTGGATCGTCGCCCACGACGAAAGTCTGGCCGAGATTGTCTGTTAGCAGGCGACAGCGCTCGACATCGACGGGGGCGCCGGCAGCGACGACGAACAATTGGTGGGCTCTGGCGGCGTCGGGGTTTCCGAACACCGGCGCTGCGACATAACCCTGACCGCGACGCAGATGCTCGCTTGCGAACTCTGCCGCGGCGGCGGTGCTGATCGTGCTCATCGACAAATGGATGGCACCCGGCGCCAGGCCTGCCGCCAGTCCGGATTTATCTTCGTGCCCAAATACGACGCCTCGCACTGCGTCGTCGTCCGGCAGCATGCTGATGACGATCTCGCAGTCGAAAAGCTCTGATATCTCCATGGTCGGGGAAACACCGAGCGCACGGACTTTGCCCATCTGGTCCTGACGGCGGACATATCCAATCACAGGACAGCCCGCAGCCACCAGATTTGCGGCCATTGCCGTACCCATGTGACCGAGCCCCACAAAACCGATCTTGCCAGGCGTCGGCGAGCGGTCGGCCGATGCGCCGCCGTCTTCCCGGCGATGGGCCTTGGAACCTGCAATTGTTGTTGGTGAGCTGGGCTGACGATCAAGCATAGGCTTTCTCCTGATTGAACGCTGGTAGAATCAGCGTGGTCACTGCGGGCCCGCGTGCTGGCAATCCGCGACCTCTCCGGACCGCGCGTGGCCGGCACCAGTTGGGCCAACGACACCATCGACGCTCAAGAGCAAGACGCCGGTCCGCGACGATCTCAAATGGAAATAGCGGCGCCTGACCGCCTTTCCATTTGCTGTTACGCGTTCACGGGCGGAACGGACGCCGGGTGGTAGGACCGATAACGTTGCGAGCAAGAGCACGACCTCGATCCATGCTGGGCGCCGCCGTTCATATAGGCATACGAGTTGCTGTTACCGAACGGCACCGAGGCCCTGGCGCCGGTGGGTTCTCGTGGCCACGACGCGCCGAGGCCTAAGTCTGAGTTGGGATGGTAAAAAGAGTAGAAGCCCCAGTTCCTGGATCGCCGCCTGCGCGGACACCCAGGCCACTGTCAACACCGACAAAATTGCTGCCGCGTTGAAAATTTTGAGATGGGTCATGAAGGGTCCTTTACTTCAGGAATACGTTGGGCCGGCTCGCGGTTCTTCCAGAAGTCGGATTGAAATCCTGGATTTCCGGACACGCGGACTCTTCCAAAGCCGCATTCGCTCCGACGCGGCTACTCACATAACGTAGATCGGATAACGGCCCGCGCTATTAAAATGACGTTTAGTAAGACAAAATTGCTTTTGGTTTCGAGAGATTGCATCGCGATTCCGTCGGCTGATTTCCTCGGCATTGATGGCGGATGCGGCACGCGGAAAGTCGCCTTCTGGCCTGCCGCATTCTACTGCCCATCCGAGAACCACGCGAAAATATGACGGCCGATGCGCGGCCACAAGCTCGCCGTGCAACTCGCAGCGATCCCGAATCAAATCCGTGGCTTCGGCCACATCAAGGAAAAGAACCTCGCTTTAGCCAAGGTCAACGAAGCCGACCTGTTGAAGGCCTTCCACACGGAGCCGAACAAATTCGCAACCGCTGCCGAGTAGCCAGTCACTCTGGCTGAATAAGCCAGAGCGGCCGGCTGATCGGCGCCATGTGCGGGCAACCGACGTCAGTTACGAAGTGCGTGTCCTGCCGCACATGCCAGCGCGCTACGCGCTGGCCAGCACCCTGCCCGGCGTTGCACTCGCCTGTTGACCGGATCCGATCTCCAGGTAATTGCCTGCCGACAAGGCGACGGTCTTTCCGAGCCTCAAGCTCAGTTGCTCAAACCGGTTCAGGATTTCCTTGCCGGCAACCGTCTCCGCCCCGTGAACACAGATATCGTTGTGTTCGTTACGCCGGACCGGCAACAGCTCGATTCCAGCGAGCTTCTTGCCTGCAATCGAGCACCGCAGCGCCAGCCCATCGAGGTGGCGGCCGCGCATGACATCCCAATCGAACACGAAATTCCCGAGGCTGTAGAAGACCGGTCTGCCCTGATAGATCTCGGCCGCCTGAACCACATGCGGGTGATGACCGAACACCATATCCGCGCCGGCATCGATGGCAGCGCGGGCGATTTCCCGCTGGTACGCGACCGGTTCTTCCCTGGATGACACCCCCCAATGACAGGACAGAATCAAAAAATCGACTTTTGGCCGCAAAGCGCGCACGTCGTCGCGCATTGCCTCGAGTTCGGCCGGATCCGCGAAGGTATGCGTGATCGGCTCGGCACCCGGCATTTCGAGCGCCCGGTGGCCCGGCTCATACGCCGCGTGCGCTTTGATCGTGGCGCATCCGGGGCTATTGGTTGAAGCTGCGTGATTGCTGGGCCAAAACACCGACGTGTAGCTCAGGAAGCCAAAGCGAACGCCGTTCTTTTCGATGATCACCGGGCGCCTTGCCTCCGCAAGGGTTTCGCCGACGCCGCAATGAAGGATACCGAACTCATCCAGCACTTTGACGCTAGCGACAGCCGCGCTCGCCGGATAAGCCACATTGCTTGCGCAGCTCACGCCGACATAACCGGCCTTCTTGAGCGCGGGGGCAACCTTTGCTCCGGAGTGGCGCCAACCGGCTTTGTGCGGAATGTCGGGCTGCGCGGGATTTTCTGACGGTTCCGCCAGAGGCCCTTCCAATTGCCCGAACACGATATCTGCCGACGACAGCATGTCGCGCACATTGGCAAATGCACTGTCGGGATCCTGCCGGTTCTGGATGTTGGTGTCACCCAGGATGAGAAGTGTTTGATCCACGTGTTTTTCCTGTTTCACTAGTGCCTCGGATGTTGAGAGTGAGAAGCGTTATTCACATGATTGAAGTCAGACCGCGCTTTCGGCGGAACGTGAAGCAAGCACCGCTTCCCCGCCTCGTTCGGGCGCGATCGACTCCAGCGAACGTTGATTGGTTTCGATGCCGAAGAAGAAAACGCCAAGCGCCAGCAGGAAATACAGCGACGCAATGGCGTAGAGCACCGAGGGAAGACCGTACGCGTCATAAAGCGAAATGACGACGTAGGGCGAGGCAATGACGGCAATCCGCCCGGTCATCTGCGCGATACCGGAGCCGCGGAACCGATACTCCGTCGGGAACAGTTCCGGCGTATAGCCGCCGAGACCGAAGCCGATCATCAGACTCATTCCGCCCTGGAGCAGAAAGCCGAAGACCAACACCCACGTCGGATCGGTTTGCTGCGAGTACGCAAGCGCGAACACGCCGCACCACAATGCCGCCAGCAGGGTGCCCCGCCGCCGTCCGATCCAGTCGGACGTCAGCATGCCAACAAGCGGCCCCAGCGAACTTCCAAGCGCCATAACCGTGGCGAACCCGAGCGACTTGGTGACGCTCATGCCCTGTTTGACGAAAAAGGTCGGCACCCAGTAGGAGAAACTGTAGGAACCTACCAGGCAGGTGATGCAGACCGCCATGGCGAGCAACGTGCGGGAGATGACCCCACGCGAGAACAGTACTGAAATGGGCACCCAAACCGGAGCGGGCGCCGCGACTGCCGTCACGGGAGGAAGCGGCGCGCCGCCCTTCGAGGCCTCAGCCTCGATTTCCCGCATCACCCTCTCGGCTTCCTCGTTGCGGCCACGCGATTCCAGCCAGCGCGGAGATTCAGGCAACTTGCGCCGCAAGAACCAGACCCACAATGCACCGAGGCCGCCGATCAGGTACATCGGCCGCCATCCGAATGCGGGAATGACGAACAGACCGGTGAAATTGACGGCGAATGTCGATGCCATCGACACCACGCTGATCAGGCCGAGCGCCCAGCCGCGGCGTTGTGGCGGCACGAACTCGCTGACCATTCCGTAGCCGACCACATACTCCGCGCCGATTCCGATGCCCATGACGAAGCGCAACGCGGTCAGCCATGTCATCGATGGCGCCAGCATCGAGCACAGGCACATGGAGCCGAAAATCAAAAGATTAAACTGATACGCAAATCGCCGGCCAAAGCGGTCGCCGAGCAATCCGCTCATCAGCGCCCCAACGGCGAGACCTGCGAAGGTGATGGAAATGTAGTGGGCGTTCAGCTCCATCGTCGACCAGCCCTCTTTCACGAGGGCTCCCAACACGCCGGCCGCCATTTGATTATCGAATCCGTCGAAGAACATCCCGAGCCCGACGAGGCTGAGGATCCGCCATTGAAACGGCCCCATCGGTAGTCGGTCGAGCCGACCCGCAGCACTAACGGAACTTGCCATTGCAGACGTTTCTCCCGAGGATTCCGGCATCGACGGCCGGTATTTGAGGTTAGGATAGGCCGAACGTTGTGGGCCGTGTATGCTAATTTTATCATTGCAACGATGACTTATTCTGAGAGCAAAGCCTTGAGCCGACTGTCCAGACCTCCAGATGAACGACAGAGGCGTTGATGGGACGGAAGCTTCCTCCGCTCAATGCACTTCGCGCGTTCGAAGTCGCCGCTCGTACCGGAAATTTCACCAAGGCGGCGAAGAGCCTGAACGTCTCGCAAGGCGCCGTTAGCCGGCACGTTGCGCAGCTCGAGGCCTTTCTGGGCCTGCGCCTATTCGTCCGCGGTCAACGTGACGTCAAGCTCACCCCGCAGGGTGTGGAGTATGCGAACGTCATCCGCGAAGCGTTCGATCGTATTGAATTTGCAACGCAGGCGAAGCGCCGGGACACGCAAAATCGTGTGGTCCGAATCCGGTTATTTCCAACCGTTGCGATGAAGTGGCTGATCGGGCGGCTCGGCCGGTTTCATGCCCTGCATCCCACTATCAACGTCCAGGTCACGATCGCCAACGATCTCGTGGACATGGGAGCCGAAGAGATCGACTTCACCATCCAGATCCCTGAGCTTCCAAAGTCAGGCATTCGCTACGACACACTGTTTCCAATCGAGCTGCTTCCGGTCTGCAGCCCCGCGCATCTCAAGGGAATTCCCGCCTTGCGAGAGCCACGCGACCTGCTCGATGGCACGCTCCTGCATTCGATGAAACGGCCTCACGATTGGCGAATATGGTTCGACGCCGCGAACGTCGCTCCCGGCAAACTTCGCGAGGGATTGACATTCGGCAATTCCTCGCTCGCCTATCAAGCCGCCATCGACGGACTCGGCATCGCCATGGGGCACGTCGAGCTGATCCAGGAGGATCTCAATTCGGGCCGCCTTGCGCCGGTCTATCCTCTCGTCGTGCGAACGTCGGAAAGCTATCACCTTGTCGGCCGCGAAACCGATACAGGCCGCGCCGAAGTCGCCGCTTTCCGGGACTGGCTCCTGGCCGAAGTGGAGATCAATCGGGCGAGAATACCGGGGACCCCTGCGGCCGTTAACGTCTCCCGCGCCATCTGACATTTCACGGCGCCCATCTCCTTGAGGCCGGCGAAAGCACCATCGCCAATGCTGTCGGCCGCCTGACCAAGTCACTGTAGCCGCCCGAGAGTGTCAGCGCAGGATCGCCCAGCCGTGGGGCGCAAGTGTAATCTGCGTCTGCAAAGGTCCGGTATGTTTGCAGGCGGCGTTTCCGGCCACGACGTCACAAATATAGGAAACCCGCCGCGTTACCGGCGCATCAGCCAGATTTAGCGCTACCAGCAGACGATGCTCCGCATGGAATGCTTCGAAGATGAGATGAGTATTGCTGAGATCCACCGCGCGAGACCGCGCGTTGTGAAGCCACGCGTGGCGCCGCCGCATTCCGATCAAGTCCCGGTGGAGCCGATAGATTGGCCAGCCGAACGGCGCGAGATCTGCCGGCGCTGGTGGAAAGGCCGGTCGAATCGCGTCGTCTCCTCCGGAACGATGCTCCTTGATGCCACGGAAGGCCTGCTCGTCGCCGGCATAGATTGACGGCGTGCCGCCGCAAGTCATGAGAATGGCCAGCGCGTGGGGAAGATGTCGGTCATCGACAAGCTGACTGGCAATGCGTGTGACATCGTGGTTACCCACAAAGGTGAGCGGCACGAACGTATCAAGTAGTGCGTTGTGCCGATCGAGCGCCCAGGCGAGTTCGAAAAAATTGCGATCGTTCAGCGCGCTCCAGATCGCCTTCCAGAGTTCGTATTGCGTGACCGCATCGACGCCTGTCTCGCGAACAAAGCCGGCATAATCACCGTGGATGACTTCGCCAAAAAAGTAGGCGTCAGGATATTCGGCCCGCACCTCGGGCAGGACATGCGCCCAAAATCGCCTTGGAACGGCGTAGGCGGCATCCAACCGCCAACCGTCAGCACCGCGTTTCAGCCAGTGGCTCATGACGCGGACCACGTGGTGCGCTACGGCCGGTTCGTCGTGATTTAGAGCCACAAGCTGACGATGGCCTTCAAAGGTCGCATACTCCGGCTCCTCGCCCGGAGAGTGATCTGCCGGCCATGACAGGCGGAACCACGTCGCATCCGAAGCGTGGGTTTGGTTGGCAATCGCCCGCTGAAAGGCAGGAAACTCGCGACCGACGTGATTGAACACACCGTCGAGGATAACGCGCAGGCCTCGACGATGGGCGGCTTCGATCAACTCATCAAAATCAGCGTCGTCGCCGAGGCGTTTGTCGATCTGGAAATAGTCGATGGTGTCATAACCGTGCGTGGACGAGGCGAAGATCGGCCCAAGCAGAAGCCCGGACGCGCCCAAGTCGGCGGCATAGTCCAGCCAGGATTTCACATGGCCAAGGCGATGGACGACCCCTGACCGATCAGCGGATACAAGTTCGGCCCCGACGAACCCGAGGGGATAGATCTGCCACAGCAGCGTATGTCGGATCCAGTTTGGCACTTTTCCCCTTGTCACGGCGCACTCGGCAAAAAGCTGAAATCGGATCGGGCGGGCTGTATCTCGCCATGCCAATGAGCACCGGGAGAATAGCCAAGTTCAGGCATGAGAGAAACTGCCGCAATCCAGCCGGCAACGGTTGAAATTTTCTGTCGAAAATTCCGCGCGCCTGCTCGATGCGCCCGTCCGAACCGTTACGCCGGCGCGAACCCGAAGGCTCGCTCGAAACGCCTGACGTAGCTGGGCCATACTTCGGGATTGATGATGCGCGGCGGCCGCTTGCCGTCGAGGGCATCGAGAACCTGCTCGGCAGCGATCCGGCCCATATTCTCCCGCGCCTCCTTGGTCACGCCCGCGGTATGCGGGCTCGCCAGCACATTGTCGAACTGTAGCAGCGGATGATCCGGCGGCGGCGGCTCCTTGGCCCAGACATCCAGCCCAGCGCCGGCGATCTGCTTGTTACGCAGAGCATCCGCAAGCGCGGCCTCATCGTGAATAAAGCCCCTCGCCGTCGTGATGAAATAGGCATGCGGCTGCATCAGCGCGAATTGGCGTGCACCAATCATGCCGCGATTATCCTTTGTCAGCGGACAGGAGATCGACACGTAATCGGAACGGCGCAGCAGCTCATCCAGCTCGACCTTCTCGCCGCCGCGGATCGCCATCTCGGTTGCCGAAAGATAGGGATCGTAGGCCAGCACGTTCATTCGGAGCAGGCCCTTGCACAGTTCGGCAATGCGGCGGCCGACATTGCCGAGCCCGACGATGCCGATGGTCTTGCCCTGCGCCTCGGTGCCCATCAGGGAATTGCGATTTACATTGGCATCGCGCCGCAATGCGCGATCCGCCTCGAGAATGCGTTTCGACAGCGTGAGCAGCATTCCCAGCGCGTGTTCGGCCACGGAATTGGCATTACCGCCCGACTGGTTGACGACGACCACGCCTGCGGCCGTGCAGGCCTCGACATCGACAGGATCAAAGCCTGCCCCATTGCTGGAGACGATCAAGAGGTTCGGCGCACGCTTTAGCAGCTCTCGGCCGGCGTGAAAGTGGGGCGCTAGTTCGTCGCGCGCCGCACCGATTTGATAGACATGCGCCGCCGCCAATACTGGCGCGGCAATCTCGTCTGAGCTTTCGTTCTCGAGCCGGTCGAGCCGAACGTCAGGCTGCGCCCGAAGGATGTCGGCGTAAATCTGATGAGCGAGGTATTTGACGTAGAACACGCGCTTGTTATTGACAGACATCGTCGAGAAGACCTTCAGTTTGGAAACCCATAGAGCCTGGCGGGATTGGTGACGAGAATACGCTGCTGCGTCGCCACATCGGGCGTCCACTGCCGAAACAATTCAAACAGATGTCCGGCATCCGGCATCTCGCCCTCGACGCGCGGATGCGGCCAGTCGCCGCCCCACACCAGGCGTTCCGGATTCGCACCGACCAGCGCTTCGTGAAACGGCCGCACGTCGGGATAGTCAGGCGCGTCGCGGCTGAGGCGGTGGGCGCCTGACAGCTTGGCCCAGCACCAGCCCTCGCCGACTGCACGCAACAGCGACTGGAAACCGTCCGTTCCAGTGCCCGCGCCGGCGTCGGTGCGGCCCATATGATCGATCACCACCGGCAAGCCCAGTGATTTCAGGATCGGGGTCGTCTCAGGCAAATCCTTCACATCGATCCAGAGTTGCAGATGCCACCCGAGTTCGGCCATCACAGGTGCGAGCGCCTGCGCCGCGGTGAGCGGTACGCCGCCGCGATAGTGCAATTGCCCGTCGCGGAAGAAATGATTGAAGCGCAGTCCCCTGACACCGAGACGATTCCATGCGCGCAGATCGGCCGGCGAAACATCGGCACCAGCTACCGCGACACCTCTCAGCCGGTCCGGTCGACGCTCCAGCGCATCGAGCATCGCGGAATTGTCGTGGCCGTGCGCGCTACCCTGCACCAGCACGCCGCGCGCAAATCCAATCGTGTCGAGCATATCAAGATATTTTTCGAGCGGCGCATCCGGCGGCGTATAGCTGCGATCGTCAGCGTAGCGAAACCGATCCGCCGGTCCGAACACATGGGCATGCGTATCGCAGGCGTTCGGCGGTGGTGGGATATTTGGGGCGCTCACGTCGCGCGGCGGCAGACAGGCGGGGATCACCGGCATCATTCGGCTTTCATGCCGGCGGCCTTTATGATGGGCCCCCATTTCTCGTAGTCGGCGTGGATCTTGGCATCGAATTGCTCCGGCGAACCGCCGATCTGCGACGCACCGAGCTTGGTCAGGCGCTCCTTCACAGCCTCCGTGTTCAAGGCCGCAACGAAATCATGCGAGAGTTTCGCAATCACGTCGGGAGGCATGCCGGCCGGTCCAAGCAGGCCCCACCACACTTCAGTGTCGTACCCCGGCACGGTCTCGGCCATGCTGGGCACGTTGGGCAGAAACGGCGCCCGCGAAGCGGTGGTCACGGCGAGCGCACGAACCGTGCCGGCCTCAAGCTGTCCGACCGATTCCGGTCCGTTGTTGAACGACATCGGAATTTGCCCGCCCAGGAGATCGTTGATCGCGGGCAAGCCGCCCTTGTAGGAAATCGCACTAATATCGATCCTGGCGAGATTCTTCAGAAGCTCGCCGGCAAGATGCGTCGATGTGCCGTTCCCGGCGTGACCGAACGACAGGCCTCCTGGCTTCGACTTCGCCTGCGCAATCACATCGCCCACCGTCTTGAACGGAGAATCGGCGCGCACCAGCAGGATGTTGGGGGATGAGGCCAACAGTGAAATCGGCGTGAAGTCCTTGAAGGTGTCGTAGGGAAGTTTCGCGTACAGAAACGGATTGGTGGGATGACCGCTCGCGACGACAATGAGAGTGTAGCCATCCGGCGGCGACGTCACCAGCGCTTGCGACGCGACCACGCCGCCCGCTCCCGGCCGATTTTCAATCACGACCGACTGGCCCCATTGCCGCGAGACCACGTCGCCGAGCGTGCGTGCGAGGATGTCCACCGCGCCGCCAGCGGCATATGGCACGAAAATATGCACAGGCTTGGATGGAAATGGCGACTGAGCGGACGCGATACCGCTTGCGGTAAACACGGCCGCTGCGACGGCCACCATCCGGAACCACCTGCCCATGGCACCCCTCCCGATATTTTCGTTGCTTCTCTTTTCGCATGCCGGCCTACCGACCGCATCGGCTTGCGGCGCAGGTCACGGCAGCGATCAGGCATGTTGACAATCTTGCCGATCGCGTCAAGTTTCGGCGCCTCGACAGGACGGCCGCAATCACGTTGCGAACCAAAATCGTCGCGAGCTAAAGGGAGAATTCGATGGCGGCTGCCGAGGGACAAACCTGGCACGAGGTGGTGCTGCAGGCGCTCAAGCGCAACGACATCAAGCTCGTGCCCTACGTTCCCGACCGCGTACTGACGACGCTGATCAAGAATATTCACGCCGATCCGTTCTTCACGACGTTTCCCACCGCGCGCGAGGAGGAAGCGGTCGGCATCGTCTCCGGCGCCTGGATGGGCGGCGTGCGCGGCGCCGTATTGATGCAGACCAGCGGCTTCGCGACGCTGGCAAACGTGCTGGCCTCGCTGGCGATCCCGTATCAGATTCCACTGATCATGTTCGTGTCCGAGCGCGGCACCCTCGGCGAATTCAATTACGGGCAGTCGCTGGTTTGCCGCACCATGCGGCCGGTGCTCGACTCGCTGGCGATGGAGCATCACACCGCGACCCGGCTCGACGAATTCGAATTCATCGTCGATCGATCGATCAAGCAGGCCATTACGACCCAGGCGCCGGTAGCGCTGATCCTGTCGCCGCTTTTGACCGGCGGCAAGGTGTTGGAGAAGTGAGCGACCCCATGGACAAGCCAGCCAACGTCCCTGCCCGCAACACCAAGGTCATGAACCGATTCGATCTCACTTCGCGCCTGGTCGCGAAGCTCAAGAACGAAGAAGCCGTGATCGGCGGCATCGGCAATACCAATTTCGACCTGTGGGCTGCCGGCCATCGCCCGCAGAATTTCTACATGCTGGGCAGCATGGGCCTCGCCTTCCCCATCGCGCTCGGCGTCGCACTGGCTCAGCCGAAGCGCCGCGTTTTCGCGCTTGAAGGAGATGGCTCGCTCCTCATGCAATTGGGCTGCCTGTCGACCATCGCGACCCAGGCGCCGAAAAACCTCTGCATGATCGTGATGGACAACGGCGTTTACCAGATCACCGGTGCGCAACCGACCCCTGCCGCCGCGGTGTCGGATATCGTCGCCATCGCAACCGGCTGCGGCCTCACCAACAGCGCCTGGGCGGCCGATGAAGAGGACTTCGAGCGGCTTGTCGATCAATCCTTGTCAGCTTCCGGGCCGACGCTGATCGGAGTGCGCATCGACGACAAGCCGGGAACCGGGACAACCCGGCGCGATCCCGTGCAGATCCGGGAGCGCTTCATGCTCGGCCTCGGGGTGCGGCAAGAGTTCTGATCCCAGAGCATTTTCCGACATCTGGCTTCCGCTTTGTGGCAAGAAAAATGCTCCATTTTCATAATTTGCACGTATTCTACGGCTGATTAAGTCTACTTAATCTGCCCAAATTTGATTGCGAGCCAAAACCGGTATTTTAGCTTCGATCAAGTCCGAGGGCGTGCTTTTGCGGAACACGCGTTAACGGGCTTCATTAACTACACGGCGTCGCAAGTTCATGTGAGAGCGACACCTGATTGCTGAATTGTGATATCTCGTCCCGATGACAACTATCCTTAGAGTATTCGCCTGGCTCTTGGCTGCTGCCGTCACGTTCGCGACGCTTGGTCCGCCCGGCTTGCGCCCGCACTCCGACCTCGGTCAGGACGGCGAGCATGGATTTGCGTTCGTTCTGGTCGGACTGGCGTTTGGGTTGGCCTATACGCGAAACCGGCTGCTCACCACGGCAATTGCCGTCGTCATGATCGGTCTCCTCGAAATCCTGCAGCTGTGGGCGCCGGGACGGCATGCAAGGTTCGAGGATTTCATGGTCGACGCGCTGACAGCCTGCGCCGGCATGGCCATTGCCGCTGGACTGGACTGGACGATGCAGCGGCTGCGTGCGGTCAGGGCGAAAGTGATCTGAAGTTCGGGTCGGTTTCGTCAACGCTCAGGCCGGCAGCAGTCTACCTTGCAGCGGCGCATCCGGACTTATCGGCGTGTCATCGAGCGGCAAGTCGAGGGTCTCTTCGAACTCGACGATGTTGTCGATTTCGGTTCCCATCGCGATATTGGTGACGCGTTCGAGTATGAACTCGACCACCACCGGCACGCTGTACTGCGTCATCAACTCGCGCGCCGTCGCGAAAGCCGCCTGTGCATCTTTCGGATCGGTGACACGGATGGCCTTGCAGCCGAGTCCTTCGGCGACCGCGACGTGATCGACGCCATAGACCCCAAGTTCAGGTGCATTGATGTTCTCGAACGACAGCTGAACATGATAGTCCATGTCGAACCCGCGCTGCGCCTGACGGATCAACCCGAGATATGAGTTGTTCACGACGACATGGATATAGGGCAGCTTGAACTGCGCGCCGACTGCGAGCTCCTCGATCAGGAACTGGAAATCGTAATCGCCTGAGAGCGCGACGATCTCACGATCTGGATCGGCCGCGCGCACGCCCAGCGCTGCAGGAAGCGTCCAGCCCAGCGGACCGGCCTGTCCGGCGTTGATCCAGTTGCGCGGACGGTAGACGCCGAGGAATTGCGCACCGGCGATCTGCGAGAGGCCAATGACGCTGACATAGCAGGTGTCGCGTCCGAACGCCTTGCTCATCTCCTCATAGACCCGTTGCGGCTTGATCGGCACGTTGTCGAAGTGACTCCTGCGAAGCATTGTGCGCTTGCGATCCTGGCAGGCGGCGGGCCATGCCTGACGTTCCCTAAGCTTGCCGGATTTTCGCCATTCCTTTGCAACGGCGACGAACAATTCAAGCGCAACCTTGGCATCTGATGCAATGCCGAGATCGGGATTGAAGACGCGTCCGATCTGTGTCGGCTCGATATCGACATGCACGAAGGTGCGGCCCTTGGTGTAGGTCTCGATCGACCCGGTGTGCCTGTTGGCCCAACGGTTGCCGATACCAAGCACGAAGTCGGATTCAAGCATCGTCGCATTGCCGTAGCGATGGCTGGTCTGCAATCCGACCATCCCCGCCATGAGAACGTGATCATCCGGGATTGCGCCCCAGCCCATCAGCGTCGGCACCACAGGAACATTGGCGATCTCGGCGAATGCCACGAGAAGCTCGGATGCATCGGCATTGATGACGCCGCCGCCCGCCACGATCAGCGGACGCTCCGCGGCGTTGAGCATATCAAGCGCCTTCTCGATCTGTCTGCGCGTTGCGGCCGGCTTGTATACGGGCAGCGGCTCATAGGTTTCGTCGTCGAATTCGATTTCCGCGAGTTGCACGTCGAGCGGCAGATCGATCAGCACCGGGCCGGGCCGTCCCGAACGCATGACGTGGAACGCCTGGCTGAATACGCGCGGCACCAGCGCCGGTTCGCGCACGGTAACCGCCCACTTCGTCACTGGCTTGGCGATCGATTCGATATCGACGGCCTGAAAGTCCTCCTTGTACAGGCGGGCGCGAGGCGCTTGTCCGGTGATGCAGAGGATGGGAATCGAATCTGCAATCGCCGAATAAAGACCCGTGATCATGTCGGTGCCGGCCGGGCCTGATGTGCCGATGCAGACACCGATGTTGCCTGCTTTGGCGCGGGTATAGCCCTCTGCCATATGCGACGCACCCTCGACGTGACGCGCCAATATGTGGTTGATCGAACCGCGCTTCTTCAAGGCTGAATACAGCGGATTGATCGCCGCACCCGGGACACCGAACGCGCAAACGACGCCCTCCTTCTCCAGAATACGCACGGCAGCATCGATTGCTCGCATTTTCGCCATTTCACACCCTGCTCAATTATTTTGGTTCGGAGAGCGATCATTGCGGCTGATGTCAGCGATCACAACGGAATTGAATTTGTTTCCCGCGATGTGGAATGATTGACGAAAAGAGCGCCAGATCAGACGGTTGGATCGGCCGCACAATGAAACAATCCTATGGCCGCGGGGCCGACACGGCTTCGCTTCCCGCGGCGCGATGCGCCCGAGTTGTCCAGAAAAGCGGCAAGACTTGCTCCGCTTGACCTTTCAGCTCATGACCCCAATCCGGACCTAGCGCTCATCGGATCGCGTTCCGGAAGCGGCCGTGCTGGACCATCGCGATACCTCGAAGCGCGAGCGCAGGAGCATCGTCGCGCAACGCCACGCGGTTCAAGGCGCCGAGGGGATCCCCCGCTTCGAGTGCACGCGCCGCGACTGTAATCAGCGGCTCCATCTGAATACCGCCACACTTGTTACTCCCACCGGTGGATTTCCGGTGCCAAACTATCTCAAGACCAACAACGAGCGATGAGCCGCGAATGGAATCGCGCTTCAGCCACGAGGCGTGGGAATTCGCCCAAATTAGGAGAAAGCCATGACTACATCAGCCGAGAACGGACGGAAAGGCAGACAGCCTGCCATGCACGCACCGCCGGTCGTGTCGTCGCAGGCGTGGGAGGCGGCACGCGAGCAGTTGCTCGTGAAGGAAAAGGCCCAGACCCGCGCCCGTGACGCCCTGGCCGCCGAGCGCCGGCGAATGCCGTGGATGGCCGTGGAGACGGCGTATGCATTCGAGGGGCCTGCAGGCAAGGCCAGCCTGCTCGACCTGTTCGACGGTCGGCGTCAGCTGATCGTCTACCGCGCCTTCTTCGAGCCGGGAGTGTTCGGCTGGCCCGACCACGCCTGCCGGGGCTGCTCCATGGTGGCCGACCAGGTCGCCCACGTCGCCCACCTGAACGCCCGTGACACCACCCTCGTTTTCGTCTCGCGTGCGCCTCCGGCGGACATCGCGCGGCTGAAGGCGCGGATGGGCTGGGAGACGCCGTGGTTCACCCTCACGGACAGCTTCGACGCCGACTTCGGCGTGGACGAGTGGCACGGCACGAACGTGTTCTACCGCGACGGCGACCGCGTGTTCCGCACCTACTTCATCAACAACCGCGGCGACGAGCAGATGGGGAGCACCTGGAACTACCTCGACATCACGCCGCTGGGACGGCAGGAGGTCTGGGAGGACTCGCCCCAGGGCTATCCTCAAACCCCGACCTACAAGTGGTGGAATTGGCACGACAGCTACGTCGCAGACGCAGCGCCCAACAAGAAGTGGGTCGAGGTGTCGGACGCCGGAGAGGCGGCCTTCCGGAACCAACACGCGAGCACGAAGCCATGAGGCAGGCCTGTTCCAGTGGGATCTGACGGACGGGTCACCATGCTCTCGTGGAACCTTGCCGCCGGGTCTGCGTTCCTCGACCGGCCTCGATCATCGAACTTATGCGGAGAGAGCAGTGGGACTGTCCTGGCAACAAGGTCCGCTCTCGACGGGGGCAATCGGCCGGTTCCTCGTGCCCGAACCGCTGCCCAAAAGACTGTTGTACGTCGAACGGTTGCGCAGGCGCATGCGCGTGCGCTTCGGGGGAATCTGGATCGCCGATAGCGAGCATGTCCTCCTGCTCTTCGAACCGGGCCGCTATCCGGTAGCCTACTTCCCGGAGAGCGACGTTTCTCCACACGTCCTGGAGCGCACCGAGCATACCACCCAACACCCCGATCTCGGGCTCACGTCTTGGTACAGCGTCTGGGAGGACGAGCAGCACATCGCGCCGCGAGGGGCGTGGCAGCACACCAGCCTGCCCGCCCACGCGAGCGAACTGCAGGCACGCGTCGCGTTCGCCTGGCGGGCCATGGACGCTTTCTATGAAGAAGACGAACGGATCGTGGGCCATGCCGCTGACAGCTACCACCGCATCGACATTCGCCAGGCCTCCCGTAACCTGGTGGTCCGCTATCGTGACCGGAACATCGCCGATACCAAGCGGCCGGTGGTCCTCTACGAGTCCGGCTTCGCGCCGCGCTGGTACGTTCGACGCGCTGACATCGATGAGTCCGCCCTCACTCCCGTGAAACTCCAGACCTTCTGTCCATACAAAGGGCTCTGCAGCTATTACTCCATCGGTGACGCACGTCTGGCGGCATGGTCGTATCCTGACGCCTATCCTGAGGTCGGCCGCATCTCCCTGGTGTCATTCGAACCGGACACCGTCTCGGTACATCTCGATGGCGCTCAGCTCCATCTTGAGCCGGGTCAGACGGTGGTTCCGCACGGCCCCGATCGCAACCTGGACCTCACCGAGGTGGTCCAACCTGCAAACGGCCATGAGCGAGCACCCGGTGGCGGGCCCGCAGCGGCCGCGAGCGACTAGGTGGCTTCCGGTCCCCCATCAAAGCGGAGCGGGACATGGCTCGGCTACTATCGGTGAACGTGGGACTTCCGCGCGACATCGAGTGGAAGGGTCGCACTGTACACACCGGGATCTGGAAAAATCCCGTGAGTGGCCGCTGTCGGGTCGGCCGGTTGAATCTGGACGGAGACGGTCAAGGCGACCTGGGCGGTCACGGGGGTGAGCAGCGAGCCGCCTTCGTCTACCAGATCGAATCATATCGCTACTGGCAGGAGCAGCTGAAGAGGACCGACTTCGTCCACGGACAGTTCGGCGAGAACTTCACGGTCGAAGGATTGCCTGACGATGCCGTTTGCATCGGCGACCGCTATCAAATCGGCGGCGCAGTGTTCGAGGTCACTCAGCCTCGCGTTACCTGCTATCGCGTTGGCATTCGGATGAATGAGCCGCGGATGCCGGCATTGCTGACATCCAACGGACGGCCGGGGTTCTACTTCCGCGTCCTGCAGGAAGGCGAGGTGGGCGCCGGCGACGAAATCGTGAAGGTGGAAGAGGCGAACGAGCGAATGACCGTCGCAGAGATCAACGCGCTTCTCTATTCGCCCAATCATGCGCGCGATCGATTGGAGCGCGCCTTGCGGATCGAGGCGCTTTCGCCCGGATGGCGCTCGTCGTTTGAGGCATTACTGCAGAGCCAAACGACTGCCGCCGGGAGTGGCAACGCGGGGCTCGCGCCGGCAGCTGCTGCGCATCCGGTTGCACCAGGATTTCGGCCGCTCGCGGCGGCGGCGATCGATCAGGAGTCCGCGGACGTCCTCTCCCTGTCGATGCGGCATCCGGACGGTCAGCCGCTACGGCCGGCTCTGCCCGGTCAGTACGTAGTCTTGCGTCTTCGACGGACCGGCGGCGGCCCGCCACTCTTTCGCAGCTACTCGCTCTCGGGTCCCCTCTCGACGGAGCGCTATCGGATCAGCGTGAAGATCGAGCCGAATGGGGCGGCTGGAACCTACCTGCGGGAGCATGTCCGGGTGGGCGATGTTCTCGACGTCAGCTCGCCGCGCGGAAGCTTCATCCTGCAGTCCGGGGAGCGGCCCGTGGTGTTGCTCAGTGCGGGAATCGGAGCGACGCCTGTTCTGGCGATGCTGTACGCGCTGGCGGCGGCCCGCTCGACACGACCAGTCTTGTGGCTGCACGCGGCTCGCGACCGGCAGCATCATCCATTTGCCGCCGAAGTCCGCCGCCTCATGCTCGTGCTCACCCACGGCCGCAGCTATGTTTGCTACAGCAGGCCGGGCTCGCGCGACAAGATGGGCGAGGATTTCGACGCTACCGGTCACCTGTCGCGAGCGGTCTTCGACGAGGTCGGCATCCCGCGAGAGGCGGATGTCTACCTCTGCGGGCCGACTCGCTTCATGGCAGACATGAAAGAGGCGCTCGCAGCCTTGGACGTGGCGCCGGAGCGGATTCATGTCGAAATCTTCAACGGCAGCGAGTCGATGACTCCTGGTGTCGTCGGCGCAGCGACGCGAGCTCCACATCTGCCCAGGGACGACGCCAATACCGGTCCGCTGGTATCGTTCGCGCGAAGTGGCATCGCCGTACACTGGAAGGCGTCAGCCTACCAGAGCATTTTGGAGCTGGCCGAGGCGTGTGACGTCCCGGTACGTTGGTCGTGCCGGACCGGTGTTTGTCACAACTGTGAGAGCGGTTTGGTTTCGGGCGCGGTCGCCTATGGACCGCAGCCACTCGATAAGCCCGCCGACGGCAACCTTCTCGTTTGCTGCTCACAACCGATTCGTGACGTCGTCATCGATTTGTGAATCCTGACCGGGATTCGATTTCCGACTGAAGGACCGTCACGGATCAGGGCGGCGCATATCAGACAGCTAATATCCCGGCTCCGCTCAGGAGGGTTTAGCCTCAGGCATCACGCCGCCGAGCGCAGCCGTCAGCTCGGCCGCCACCTCGCGAACGGTCTGGCCGAGCGCAGACAAACGATGGTCAGTCAGACGGCTGGTCATGCCTGAAACGGAAATCGCCGCCAGCGGCTCGCTGCAATCATTGTAGACCACGGCCGCGATGCAGCGCAGCCCCATGCAGGCCTCCTCATCGTCGACGGCGTAGCCCTGGCGGCGGACCCGCTCGAGCTCCCTGAACAGATCGCCCGGCCGCACGATCGACTTTTCCGTCAACCGCGGCATGCCGTGATGGCGGATGATCGCGCTCACGTCCTCGTCGGAATAGGTCGCCAGCACCGCCTTGCCGACGCCGGACGCCACCATCGCGACGCGGCCGCCGACCTTGGTCAGCGAGCGCATGATTTCGCGGCTTTCCATGCGGGTGAGCACGACGATGAATTCGTCGTCGACGACGGCGAGATTGGCGGTCTCACGCGTGAGGTCGCGCAATTTGCGCAAATACGGCACGGCCTGCGCGGTGAAATTGCGGCGGCGGGCAAAGGTCGCGCCCACCGTGAAGCTCCGCGCGCCGACATGCCATTTCAACTCGGCGCGGTCGAACTGCACGAAGCGGCGACTTTCCAGCGTCGCCAGCAGACGATGGACGGTCGAGGTCGACAGGCCGGTGCGGATGGCGAGATCGCTGAGGCGATAGCCTTCGTCGTCTTCGGCAAGGGTTTCGATGATCGAAAGTGCACGATCGACGGATTGGACACCGCTATCGCGAGAATCGGCGTCATGGTCCGCGTTGGATTTCGGCTCGATGGCCTTGCGGCGGATCACGTTTCGCTTCATCGCGACCTGCATTTCATCCGTGGTCAGACTGTTGGCTGGTCGATCGGCAAATTCCGCTTTCTTGTAGTAGGCGCTGGATCAAGAATGCCGCTTCGGTTGGCTCCGAAGCGGCATCGTCGTTCAACGTGTCAGAGCAGGCCCGCGCCGCGCGCCCATTTGTACTTGGCGCCCAGCACCTCGACCGGCAGTTCGGTCGAGTAGGCATAGGCCGGGATGCCGTTCTGGTAGAGATATTCGGCGGCCTCCTCGACCTCGACGTCGCCGGCGAGCGAGGCGACGATCGGCTTCACAAAACCCTTGGCCTCCATCTCCTTCTTCACTTCGACCATGTTGCGGGCGAACACCATCGGCGGGGTGACGATGGTGTGCCAGTAACCGAGGATCAGCGAATGGATGCGCTCATCTGATAGCCCGAGCTTGACGGTGTTGACGTAGGTAATCGGCGGCTCGCCGCCGGTGATGTCGACGGGGTTGCCGGCGGCGCCGAACGGCGGGATGAACTTGCGGAACGCCGCGTCAAGATCCGGCGGCATCGCCATCAGCGACATGCCGTTGTCGACCACGGAGTCCGACAACAGCACGCCCGAACCGCCGGCGCCGGTGATGATCAGGATGTTCTCGCCCTTCGGCGTCGGCAATACCGGCACGCCCCGCGCGAATTCGAGCAATTGCCGCAGCGAACGGGCGCGGATCACGCCGGACTGCGCGAACACGTCCTCGTAGATCTTGTCGTTGCCGGCAAGCGCGCCGGTGTGGGAGCTTGCGGCCTTGGCGCCCGCAGAAGTGCGGCCCGCCTTCAGCACCACCACCGGCTTCTTCTTGGAGACCCGCTTGGCGGCCTCGGCGAAGGCGCGTCCGTCTTTCAGGTCTTCGCAGTGCTGGGCGATGATTGCCGTGTTCGGATCCTGCTCGAAGAAAGCCAGCAGGTCGTCCTCGTCGATGTCCGATTTGTTGCCGAGGCCGACGATCGCGGAGACGCCCATCTTGGCGGAGCGCGAGAAGCCGATAATCGCCATGCCGATGCCGCCAGACTGCGACGACAGCGCCGCCGAACCCTTGACGTCATAGGCGGTGCAGAAGGTCGCGCAGAGATTGGCGGGCGTATAATAGAAGCCGTAGATATTCGGCCCCATCAGGCGGACGTTGTATTTCTTGCCGATTTCGACGATTTCTTCCTGCAGTTCAGGCGCGCCCGCTTCTGCAAAGCCCGACGGAATCAGAACCGCACCGGGAATCTTCTTCTCGCCGCATTCAACCAGCGCGCCTGCGACGAATTTTGCAGGGATAGCAAACACCGCGGTGTCGATCACACCGGGCACATCCTTGACGCTCTTGTAGGCCTTGTAGCCGAGAATCTCGGCCGCCTTCGGGTGGATCGGATAGATCTCGCCCTTGTACCCACCGTTGATCAGGTTCTTCATCACGGAGTTGCCGATCTTGCCGTCCTCGGCGGAGGCGCCGATCACGGCGACCGCCTTGGGCTGTATGATGCGGTTCATCGCGGTGACGATCTCTTCATTCGAACGCGGCGCGGGGCGCGGCTTGTAGTCGAAATCCACCACGATGCGCACGTCGGCGGCGATGGCGTCCGTCTTGGTCGCGAACACCGGGTTGAGATCGAGCTCGACGATTTCCGGGAAGTCGCTGACGAGTTGCGATACTTTCACGATGACGTCGGCCAGCGCCTCGCGGCTGACGGGGTCCCCACCGCGCACACCTTCGAGCATCTCGTGGGCCTGGATGCCGTCGAGCATCGACAGCGCGTCCTGCTTGGTGGCAGGCGCGAGGCGGAAGGTGACATCCTTGAGGACTTCGACCAGCACGCCGCCGAGTCCGAACGCCACCAGCTTACCGAACGAATTATCGGTGATGGACCCGACGATGACCTCGGTGCCGCCGGCCAGCATCTGCTGCACCTGGATGCCTTCGATCTTGGCATCGGCTTTATATTTCTTGGCGTTGGCGAGAATAGTGTCGTAGGCCTTCTCGGCGTCAGTCGCGGTCTTGACGCCGACCACGACGCCGCCGGCCTCGGTCTTGTGCAGGATATCCGGCGAGACAATCTTCATCACGACCGGGAAGCCCATGCCGGTCGCGAGCTTCGCGGAGTCGGCTGCGGACTTGGCGACGCCCTCTTTGGGAACCGGGATTCCGTAGGCGTCGCACACCAGCTTGCCTTCCGGCGCCGTGAGACTGGTGCGTTTCTCCGCTTTGACCTGATCGAGAACTTTGCGGACCGCATCTTTGGTATTCGACATAGGTTTCCTCCTCGGCATCGTCGTTTTATGGCATTTGGTATGCCAGAAAAGATATTGTCAAGGCAAGGTATTGCTGTAAACGCTGAAATAGCTGGCAACTTGACAGTCTGGCATTTGGCATGCCAAAACCAGTTCAACTTTATATCGGCTAAAAGACGATCTCCCAGCGAGGAGATTTTGTCGTGCTCACACGGAAACAGACCAAGGTGCCGCCAACCATGGCCGAGGCAGAGATTGCAATTGTCCGCATTGCACCGGAGACCAGCTTCAAGAACAAGGCCTATGAAGCCTTGAAAGAAGCGATCCTGAAAATGGACATCTATGCGACGCCCGATCCGGTCATGCTGGACGAGCGCGCATTGTCCGAGCGCCTCGGCGTCAGCCGCACGCCGATCCGCGAGGCGATCGCGATGCTGGAGCAGGACGGCTTCGTCAAGACGGTTCCGCGCCGCGGCATCGTCGTGGTGCGGCGGACCAAGAGCGAAATCGTCGACATGATCCGCGCCTGGGCCGCGCTCGAGAGCATGGCGGCGCGGCTGATCACGACCATCGCGCGCAAGAAGGACATCTCGGCGCTGCGCGACTTCTTCGAGGACTTCAACGCCGACCGCCTGCCGCAGGATCACGTCGAGGAATATTCCAAGGCCAACATCGCCTTTCACCAGGCGCTGATCTCGCTGTCGGAGTCGCCGGTCCTGGTCGACATGACCAACGACATCCTTTTGCATGTGCGCGGCTACCGGCAGCTCACCATCGGGCGCACCGAGCGCATTGCGGCCTCGCTGCCCGAGCATCTCGCCATCATCGAGGCGCTCGAGGAACGCAACACCGAGCATGCCGAGAAGCTCGCGCGCGACCACACGCTCAGCCTTGCCGCCTATGTCGAGGCGCACGGCAAGGAACTGTTCAGCTAATACCGCTTTCACCACGGAAGATTCGCACCAGAAGACGATCAATTCGTCATCGAGAAGAAACGACAAGGGAGATCATGCCCATGCTGAATACCGCCGCCAAGACCGACGCACTGGGCACCGAAGCACCGGGCACCGAGCAGGAACTGACCGACGGCTTCCACCTCGTCATCGATGCTCTGAAGCTCAACGGGCTGACCACGATCTACGGCGTGCCGGGGATTCCGATCACCGATCTCGGCCGCATGGCACAGGCCGAGGGCATTCGCGTGCTCTCGTTCCGTCATGAACAGAACGCGGGCTATGCCGCGGCGATCGCAGGCTTCCTGACCAAGAAGCCCGGCGTCTGCCTCACGGTGTCGGCGCCCGGCTTCCTCAACGGCCTGACGGCGCTGGCCCACGCCACCACCAATTGCTTCCCGATGATCCTGATCTCGGGTTCGTCGGAGCGCGAAATCGTCGACCTGCAGCAGGGCGACTATGAAGAGATGGATCAGCTCGCGATTGCGAAGCCTTTGTGCAAGGCGGCGTTCCGCGTGCTGCACGCCCAGGATATCGGCATTGGTCTGGCGCGTGCGATCCGCGCCGCGGTGTCGGGCCGGCCAGGCGGCGTCTATCTCGACCTTCCCGCAAAACTGTTCGGGCAGGTGATCAACGCCGATGCCGGCGCCAAGTCGCTGGTGAAAGTCATCGATGCCGCGCCGGCGCAGCTCCCCGCTCCTTCCTCCGTGAAGCGCGCGCTGGATCTGCTGAAGAGCGCCAAGCGTCCACTGATCATCCTCGGCAAGGGCGCGGCCTACGCGCAGGCCGATGACGCGATCAAGAGTTTCGTCGAAAAGAGCGGCGCGCCCTTCCTGCCGATGAGCATGGCCAAGGGGCTGTTGCCCGATCTGCATCCGCAATGCGCCGGTGCGGCGCGCTCGACCGTGTTGAAGGATGCCGATGTCGTCATGCTGATCGGCGCACGGCTCAACTGGCTGCTGTCGCACGGGAAGGGCAAGGCCTGGGGCGATCAGCCTAAGAAGTTCATCCAGATCGATATCGAGCCCAAGGAAATGGACTCCAACGTCGAGATCGCGGCTCCGGTGGTCGGCGATATCGGCTCCTGCGTGAGCGCGTTCCTGGACGCGATGGGCAGCAACTGGCCGGCCCCGCCGACCGATTGGACCAGTTCGGTGCAGAAGAAGCGCGATGACAACATCGCCAAGATGGCACCGCGGCTGATGAACAACAATTCGCCGATGGATTATCACGGCGCGCTCGGCGTCTTGCGCACCATCATCAAGGAGCGGCCCGACGCCATCCTGGTCAACGAAGGCGCCAACACGCTCGACCTCGCGCGCGGCGTCATCGACATGTACCAGCCGCGCAAGCGGCTCGATGTCGGCACCTGGGGCGTGATGGGCGTCGGCATGGGCTCCGCCATCGCCGCCGCCGTCGAAACCGGCAAGCCGGTGCTCGCGGTCGAGGGCGACAGCGCCTTCGGGTTTTCCGGCATGGAGGTCGAGACGATCTGCCGCTACGGCCTTCCCGTCTGCGTCGTGATCTTCAACAATGACGGCATCTATCGCGGCACCGACGTCCATTCGGTCAGCGCCGACCCGGCGCCGACGGTGTTCGTCAGGGGCTCGCGCTACGACAAGATGATGGAGGCGTTCGGCGGCGTCGGCGTCAATGCGACGACACCGGATGAACTGAAGCGCGCCGTCAACGCGGCGATGGATTCCGGCAAGCCGACCCTCATCAACGCCGTGATCGACCCGGCGGCAGGCAGCGAGAGCGGCCGCATCGGCAATCTCAACCCGCAGAGCGTGTTGAAGAAGAAATAACGCACGCCTGCTTTCGCGGGCGAGACAGCTACAGTTATTGGAGATTCAGATGGCCAAGAAGCAAAAGAAGGCTGCCAAAGCTAAGGCGAAGCCGGCGGTGAAAAAGGCAGCGAAGAAGACCGTTGCCAAGAAAGCAGCCGCCAAGAAGTCGACCAAGAAAGTCGGCAAAAAGAAGAGCGCTTCTCCGAGCCTCGCGGTCCGTGCCGTCAAGGCGGCT
>JAQGKC010000403.1 GCA_028290305.1 Bradyrhizobium sp. | reverse complement strand
GCTTCTGTCGGGCGAGCGAGCTCGACGAGCTTGATCGGTTCGGCCGGCTGCGCGATTTCTGCGCGATGGCGACTTCTGTCGGTTGGCTGATCTCGGTAGGCTTGATGGCCTCTGCGCGCTGCGCGAGCTCCGCTGGCTGAACGGCGTCAATTTGCCTGACCGCTGCTGCGGAGTGATCCTGTGTATGCGCTTCTTCAGGCGCTGTTGGCCTCGTGTCGGCCTGGGCTGGTGGCAGCGCGGCAGTTACGGGCCTGGTGGGCACCGGCGGGCGTCGACGCAACCACTCCTCCGATGCTGCCGGTGGCGGCATTGTCGCCAGGTCCGATGTTACGATCGCCGGCACTGGCGCTCCCGCCATTGGCGTCCTTCGATGCTGGTTCGTGCACCAGCTCGCCAGCGACGGCAACAAATGCCGCAATCGTAATCCGGTCTGTTTTTGCAGCCAACGCGGAGAGCATATCGGTCGCATAGGATGGATCGCTGCTGACAACGGCCAGCATCGCTTGCCCAAGCCCGCTTCCGATCGCCGCTTTTTCCTCTGTGGTGGCGAGCGCAACGGCCGCAATTACCGGCTGCAATGCCGATTTGTCGGCAATCAATACCTCCCGAACCCTCGCGATTAGTTCGGAATTGCTGAGCGGCTGCCCACGTGTGAGCGGCTGCCCACGTGTATGGAAGATGGCGTACGGATTGGCCTGGATACGCCAAGCCGTCGTTGTGGCGCTCTCGCTTTGCTCGATGGAATCCAAGCTGGTCGCTTGTCCCGGGTCGATCGGCCACAAAAAGCCCGGGGCCAAAACCAGCCCTATGATCAGATTCAAGAACCTCATCGAACTGCCCCAAAATCCTAGACTTTTACAATCGCGAACCGCGGTCGTCTCACGCCACGACAAGACGATGGCCACACCAAAGCTACGGCGGTTCGTGGCAACCAATTACGGACATCAAAATAATGGAAGGAACTTAGCACGTGAGCCGAAGATAGGAAAGACGAGCACTTGTGACCGAAGAGGTATCAACGCGACCGCCGAAGCCCCGCGCTCTTAAGAGCCGGCCACAAAGGGACTTTTCCCTCTTGAAAATGGTCGATTTGGAACAGCGGCGCCTTCGCAACAGTTTGAAAAAAAGCGCAGCCAGCCAAGAAATCCTCCTTATGTCGTTCTCGATTCCCGAGTAACCGTTTGCTGGTCGAAACACTCGCAGCGCGATCTCAAAGGTCCTGGCTTGCACCCTCGCGAGTCGGAAACACGACATGAGCTTGTCCACGCCCCCGATGCCGCGCAGATATTTCACGATCGGTTGGGCCGTCGCGGTGATCGTTGCAACGGGTGGCTGGCTCTATTTTGTTTTTGAAACAGCCTTGCACTTCGTCGGCGAGCTTTTCCAATAGCGCTTCGCGAGACCATGATTTTGACAGCACGCGGTCCGCTCATTCAAATCGATCGATCTCCCTCGCCGACCGAGCCGTCGGTCATCCGAGTCATGCGTACGGCTTGCCTGAGAAAGCTGATCGGTCGCATCGGCTGACTATCGGCCTGGTCTGCGCCGAAGCAGCTAGCGTCAGCCGGCAACGAAGCTGTCGACTGGATCGATCCGGTCATTCCAAGCTCAGCGCTACAAGCGACTAATACAATTGAATATTTTGGCTTCGTTTTGCCAAATTGCAAAAGCTAAGAGGTACTCTGTTACTTATATGCTCGGGTCTCCACGTCGTGCTGAACGCGCGCGCAAGCCGCGGTCAACCACATAAAGCGATACCACGCGGATCCGACACGGGCGTCGCAGAAGGCGGCGTTAAACGTGGAGAGAGCATCAGTCCTTTTTAGATTTGCACGCAAAGCTTTTGAGCGCGCAGTCGCACTATTGCTCGGACACCCGTCGTCAAGGAACGGTCTGCGCGCTTTGACTAAGTTTAGATGTTGAAAAACATCATGCGTCTTACGCGACGCCGTGATGAGGCCGCCATTGACAGCGTCGAGCGACGAGCATGCAAAGCGCGCGACTGATGTTTAACCCGACCGCGCATGTGACAGATACGTTTTCCTCAAATATGCAGTTGGCGCGCGATGAGCATCAGCCGCGATCTTTCAACTCGGCGATCTTGCGGATGGCCTGGTTGCGGCGCGACGCGGCGCGTTGTTCGTAGCGCCCGAGCTTGACCAATTCCGGTAGCACCCGCCGCATGGCCTCGAGGCTGCGCTCAGGCCCCTTGTCCGGCATGCCGAACAACAAGTCTTCTGGGACCGGCCTGTTTGGCCGTCTTCCACCTCTGAGGGTGAACCATTTGTCCATCTTGATCGCCCACCGCACTTCTTGAACATCGGTTGCAAAAAAGCGCGGCCGCTCAAGGCTGCCAAAGTCCGCGACGCGGTCGACCAAGGCCAATTTGGCCCGTCGCGCCCGACCAAGGTCAAACTCGGCTTCCGCAGCACTTCGCGCGTGGGCGAGGACGACTTCACTGTCATCGCCATCGGCGAGTTCGCGCGCCAACGCTTCGATTTCCTTCCGGATCGCTGTACGTTCGATCAGCGAAGACAGCCCGTGGGTCCGGGCATTGCGCCGTGCATTGTTTTTGCCGGCCGCCGAGCGCGGGCCCGTGCTGTTTGCCGCGTTACGGCGGTTAGCGGCAATCTTTTTTTCGCTTGCCACGCTCAGGCGACCTCCTGCTGGTCGTCGCTGGCATCGTGATCGATGACGATCGGCGTGGGCCTCTGATTGTTCTGCAACAGCTGATCGGATTGCTGGCGTAAGCGCTTGGCGAAACTGTCGCGATAATCCATGATCAACCGCAACGCCTTGTCGAGACGCGCGCGCGCCGAGACCAACACCCGGTCAAGATACTCCAGCCGATGAGCGCAAACCCGCATCGCTTCCGCTTCAAAGGCTGTCTCGTCGAGATCAAATCGACGTAGCAGCTCGCGGACCTGCTTCTTGTCGTCTGGATTATTGGCAATCCATCCCTCGACGAGCCGCCTGGCCTCCGTCTCGTTTTCGATCCCCTGCAAAATATCGGGCGTAAACAACAATTGCTGCAGGACCGCTTGCATAGCCTGCGGCAATGACTGTTGAATCGTGATCGTCCGGAAATGGCGCATCCGCTGGATCTCCCAGATCAGCGCCGCGACGTCCTCCAGATAGATTTCCTCGACCGCGCCGCGGGGGCGGATTTCTTCTTGCAGCCTGCTGAAGAGCGCCAAGTACTCCGCAGAGGATTCCGATCGCAACAACGGTAGCTTTTTAGGTTTAGCCTTAGACATATCAGGTCGTTCCTATTGAGCTCAAAACGCCCTCCGCATCCGAGATGACCGAGTACCGTTCAACCACAACTGTGACGTGCGCCAACGGACATCGGGAATCGAATCGCAAATTTGAGGTTACAGGCCTTGTATTAAAAAAAATAACCAAACGAATCGGTCCGGCCGGGATTTATCCACGTAAACCGAGTTATCCTGGATTTTTGCGATCGCCGCCGGCTTTTTGATCCTTGTCGCTCCGTTGGCGGTCCGACGTGTTTGGCTCGCGTTCCACCGCTCGCTCGCGTGTCCCGCGTTCGCCCCATCGACAAAGATAATTAGGCGCTGATGCGACCGCTCGCAACGGGCGGCCGTGGCAACAAGCCGACCGGCGGGATCTGATAGGGCAAGAAAAATTGACGTGCCATGTCGAGTGTTAACAGCACATCAGCTCTTTGAACAAAACAGACATGTTCGTTCTGCGCAAACCGAGGTTCCGCTCCTACTGACCCTACATATTGGTAGTTTGGCCATCGGCCTTGGCGCGGTAAAGAGCTTGATCGGAAAGCTTTAGCACTCGCTAAGGGTATGAGCGGTGTTCGCGCCTACCGCTTGAGCTTTTTTGTGTGGCCCTTCCTCAGTCGCACACCCGGTCCACTGCCATTCTCGTCGATGAATTCGACCCCGGCAGCTTCGAGCGCGTGTCGCAGAGCGGCCTCATTCGCATCGGTGACCGGGATCTCACCCTCAACTACTTCAACGCGTCGGATTGTCGCCACGCCAACTTTTGAGGCGGCCGCGAGATCAAGAGCACTCCAGCGGAGCAACGCGCGCGCCGCGCGCATTTGGGAGCTGAATATCTTTTTGGCCATAGCTTGATCTTTTATATAATATGATGTATTTTACATCATGGCGACAGGTACATCATGGAGTGAAAAATGGCTGTTCGAACAGTTACGATAGCTGATTCAGTTTCAAGGCGTTCTTTTATCGGCGGCTCCGATGCCCGCATAATCATGGGCGACGATGAATCCTCCCTGCTCCGCCTTTGGCGCGAAAAGCGAGGCGAACTCGAGCCGGAGGATCTTTCTGGAATTCTGACCGTACAGCTCGGCAACGCCACGGAAGATCTCAATCGCCGCTGGTACGAGCGCCAGTCCGGCTGGGCGGTGAAGCAGGTGCAGCGGCATGTGCGCCACCCCGTCATCAAGTGGATGGGTGCAACCCTAGACGGGATGGTCGAGCCATCCGGCGCGGTCTTTGAGGCCAAGTTCATGTTGCCTTGGACTTTCTCGGAAGAAGGCGCAGCCACCAAGCACATGGCGCAGCTACAGCACAACATGTGGGTTGCCAACGCCAGAACCGCGGTACTGTCGATCATCACCGGCGGCGGCAAATGGGTAGAAATGACCATTCCGGCCGATCCACTGTACCAGCACCTGCTGCTGACCGCGGAGAAGAAGTTCTGGCGCTGCGTTCAGAGCGGCGAGACCCCTCGTCTGTTCGGCGTGGAGCCTCCACGACCACGACTGGAAGCCGTCCGGACGGTCGACATGAGCACTTCGAACTCGTGGGCGGAGTTTGCCGGGGTCTACTGCCGGACCCGCGCGGCCTTCGTCGAGCATGAGGCCGCCAAGGCTGAGCTGAAGAAACTGGTCCCTGAAGATGCCAAAGAAGCGGCCGGTCATGGTGTCCGGGCCAAACGCTCCAGATCGGGGGCAGTCAGCTTCGACTTGGTCGAGGGGGAGGCAGATCATGCAGCGCTCTAGTGAAACGATTGGCGCCATTGCCGGCGCGCTCGCCAAGGCGCAGATCGAACTCAATAACCCAGAGAAATCGCTGACCGCGATAATCGCTTCGCCTTTTCCTCGCGAAGCCGATCGGACCTTTCGTTATGCCTCGCTGTCAAGCGGCCTTGATTTGGTCCGCAAGAGCCTCGGCCGGCACGAGATTGCCACGGTGCAGACGACCTCGATCGATGATAGCGCAGGTCTCATCCGCCTCACCACTGTGCTGGCGCACTCCTCCGGGGAATGGGTGTCGTCTGACTGGCCGGTCTGCCCGATCAGCGAGACCTCCGCTCCTCATAGACTGGGCGCCGCCCTCACCTATGCCAGGCGCTATGCCCTCTTCACCCTGGTCGGTATTGCGGGCGAGGACGATCTAGACGCGCCGGATATCTCATCGGCCGGTGCCGTGGGAGAACACGGGCAGCAGACCTCTGAAGGAGCGACAGATGGCCGCACAGTGACCAGCCGACGCCCCGCCCGCAACGCCACTTCAGGACGCAGACAAGCTGCGCCGCTGTCAAAGCCCCTGCTGGCCGCCGATCAATCGGCGGAGTGCCGCGATCGATTGTTGGCGGAGCTAGATAGCCTGAAGTCTCCAGAAGATGCGGCGAACTGGGCGTACCGGGTTCTTCCCTCAAAAAACGCGCTGGTCGCTGAGGACGCAAGCCTTGTTGAAGCGAAATTCCAGGCCCGAATTGCGGCGTTCGAG
>JAQGKC010000381.1 GCA_028290305.1 Bradyrhizobium sp. | reverse complement strand
GATGCTGGGCGAAGAACGGCAGATTGTAGAACAGCACATAGCCGGTGCGGCCGCCGATGATGATTCCGACCGTCACCCAGAGGATGAAATCGTCCATTTGCAATAGCGTGATCGGCGCCGGCCCGCCCCATAACTTGTCGTTCTTGATCAGCGCGCGCGCGTAAATCCACCCCAGCACGATGCCGCCGATATAGGCCAGCGCATACCAGCGGATCACGATCGGCCCGATCGCAATCGCGATCGGATCGAACACCGGAAAGGCGATGGTGAGGAAGGGCATCAGTGGGTTTCACGCAGAGGCATGTGGTTCAGCGGCATGTGGTCCAGCTATCTTCGGGCTTCGCCGTACGTCATATCGAACGATTGGTACGTCTGAAGCGTTCGTCCATTTCGCTTCCTCCGGAATCCATTCGATTCCGTTGTAGCCGCGATCTTCCAATGGAATCCAGTTCAGATACTCATGTGGGAGGTTTACGCACTTTATCTTTATCGCCAGAGATGAGTTGATCTCGATTGTGGCGTAGTTGCCGGCATTGAAATTGCGACAATCCTCTTTTCCCCATTTTTCGTTGGCGCGGGGCCGAGCGGAAACGGGGCGGTCCAGTGCCGCAACGTTAACATACTTCGTCGCCTTGAAAGTGTGTTCGGAGAATGTATGAAGATGGCCGAACAGATGAAGGAGTGCTCCGGGAACTTCTTCGCTCAGTCGAGTGAGGCGTTGATGGGTTACGATCACGCACCTGCGAGGATCAATCTCCGCCTTCCTTATCGCATGACGAATGCTTTCCCTGTTCAGTTTAAGCACTTCATTTCCGGCTGATCGAAGTTGGCGCGTATATTTTTGATAGGCCTTGGTGCGTCGAATTCCCTGGGCTGGCCTGGTTCCGCTCCTCAAGGCGTCAACCACGCCTTTGTTTTCGGCTTCGATTTGACGATAAAGTTTTCGAACGATCGGGTTTTTCCCCCAATGTGTCGGGCACCCGCTGAAACCGGTGAAGCTGATGTTGCCGATCGTGATGATGTTCGAATGAATGAGGTGGCAGTGGCGCCCAAAAGAGGTCTTGTAGCCTAACTCATTATCCCAGTTCCCATAGACGTACATGACGGGACATTTGAACGTCGCGAGAATCCTGAAGAAAGCAGCGGCGCTTTCGCTGCCGATATCACCGGCGACAATTATCGCGTCGAATGAGTTCTGCTCCAGCGCCCGCAATTTTCGGACAGCCACCAGATTGTGATGGATGTCCGAAAAGGCGAGCAATCTCATTTGGTGTGCCTGCGGCTTAAGCCGAGAGGTTGCGCCGATAGAGCGCCAGGAGCCGCTCCCAGTGCCGCTCGGCCGCGTCGCGATCGTAAACCGGCCGCTTCGGAAAGGCGAAACCGTGATGGGTGCCCGGATAAATCTCGACCTCGGCATTGGTGCCCTTCATCGACTGTCTTACTTTCTCGACTGTCTCCATCGGCGCGTAAATGTCGGTCTCGGCGCAGCCGAAATAGAGTTCGGCCTTGGTCTTTTGCCCGGCGAGATGCGGACTGTCGGGCTGGTCGGTGGCCAGATGCGTTCCGTAGATCGATGCGGCGGCCTTGACCCTTCCCGGAAAGTGCGTTGCGGCGTTGATCGCATAGCGCCCGCTCATGCAGTAGCCGACGGCGCCCACAACATCCTTGCGCGTGGCGGCCTGGCCGTCGGCATAGGCAAGCAAAGCGCTTGTGTCCTCCATGACAAGGGGAATGTTGATCGAGGCCATCAACTGGAACATGCGCTTGCGCTCAGGCGATTCCGGATCTGCCGGCAACGGCCCAAGCTCCATGACGCCGGAGCGGTAATACAGATTCGGCAACATCACGTAATAGCCTGAGGTCGCCAGCCGCCGCGCCATGTCGCGCAGTTCCTCACGGATGGCCGGCGCATCCATGTAGAACAGGATGACGGGATGCGGGCCGCCGCGCTCGGGGTGACTGATGAAGGTGGTGGTGTGGCCGTCCTTGGTGGGAATTTCGATCTGCTGGTCGATCATGGCGTTTCTTTTCGCTCGCGTTTTCCAGGTTTCTTATTGGGCGCATCGGTACGATTACAGGGAAACCGGAACATGACAAGGCGACTTGCCCTTTGAGACTTGCCCTGGAGGGGATACCGCCGGCCTTGAACCGCGCCGTCCGGATCGCCATTGTCTGATTGACCGACGCGTTTCGCAGCCGACCGGAGATCCCAGAAATGACCCAGACCAGCAATCGGTTTTTCGACGAGATCGGACGTCTGATGAACGATGCCGCGGGCGCCGCCCAGGGCGTCAAGCGCGAGGTCGACACCGTGGTTCGCAATCAGGCCGAAAAAATCCTGCGCGACCTCGATATCGTCAAGCGCGAGGAGTTCGAGGCGGTCAAGGACATGGCGCGGCTGGCACGCGAGGAAAACGAGGCGCTGAAGGCGCGCATTGCGGCGCTGGAAGCCAAGCTCGGGGTTTCCCCGTCGGCGGACAATAGCAGCCTGAAGACGAACGGCTGATTGCGCTCTCACTCCTATGGGAAAAGCCAAACGCGATCTGCCGGTTATTGCCTTCAAATCGCAGCAGGGGTGGGATGAGTGGCTGGGGTCGCAGCCAGCTCGGTCGCAGGGTCTGTGGCTGAAACTGGCGAAAAAGTCGTCCGGCATAGCCAGTGTCTCAAAGCCGGAGGCGATTGATACGGCGCTTTGTCACGGTTGGATCGACGGCCAACTCGACGGTTTCGATGACAATTATTGGCTGATCCGATTCACGCCGCGTCAATCCACCAGCAAATGGTCCGAGAAAAATCGCGCCCGTGCGCTTCAGCTTGTTGAGTTGGGGCGCATGCAGCCTGCGGGATTGAACGAGATCGAGCGCGCCGAAAAGGACGGGCGCTGGAAGGCTGCCTATGCGCCGCAAAGTACGGCGCAGGTGCCTGATGATTTCCGTGCCGCTTTGGCGAAAAATAAAAAGGCGAAAAGCTTTTTCGAAACACTTGATAGCACCAATCGCTACGCGATCCTTCACCGGATCCACGACGCGAAAAAGGTCGAGACCCGGATGGCCCGGATCGAGAAATACGTCACGATGCTGATCGAGGGCAAAACCATCCATCCGCAGAAATCCAAGCCCTGAAGAGAGCACGGCGACCGGAACCTGGTGTATCCAGCGCCCTTTCACTCCTACGGTTTGGAAGGCAAAGTTAAGAAAAATCCCCGCATTTCCTTGTCATTTCCGGACTTTGGGGCTAGAACGCCGCCACGTCCGCAGCCCCCGCACCCCTGGAGGCTTGCTGCGAGCTAAAAATGTGCCGCGATGCGGCCTTTAACTTTTTGAAAACAAGGACTTAGGCAAATGGCGACCGTCAAGGAATTGAAGGCGACCGCACGTCCGTCAGGCGGCAAGGGGGCCGCACGGGCAGAGCGTCGCGCCGGGAGAGTGCCCGGAGTGATCTATGGCAACAACCAGCCCCCCGTGACCATCTCGGTCGACGATGCCGAATTGCGCCAGCGCATCCTGGCCGGCCGGTTCCTCACCACGATTTACGATATCGACCTGGAGGGCAAGAAGCACCGCGTGATTCCGCGCGACTTCCATCTCGATCCGGTGCGCGATTTTCCGCTGCATGTGGATTTCATGCGGCTCGGCGAAGGCGCGACCATCCGCGTCAGCGTTCCCCTGCGCATCCAGAACGCGGAAGCGGCGCCCGGCGTGAAGCGCGGCGGTACCGTCAACATCGTCACCCACACCATCGAACTGGAATGTTCGGTCGATAACATTCCGCAATATATCGAGGCCGATGTCGGCAGTCTGGAAATCAGCCACTCGCTGCATTTGTCCGACGTCAAGCTGCCTACCGGCGTGCGGTCCTTGTCGCGTGAAGATGTGACGCTGGTGACCATCGTACCGCCGTCCGGCTACGCCGAAGAAATCAAGGCGGCTGCGGCTGCCGCTGCGGCCGGTCCGGCTGCTGCTGCTCCCGGTGCCGCTCCGGCGGCCGGTGCCGCCCCGGCGGCGGGTGCCGCTCCCGCAGCCGGCGCGAAAGCGCCTGCGGCCGGCGCCAAAGCGCCTGCCGGCGGTGGCGACAAGAAGAAGTAAAGCGCATGATCCGCCAAAGTGTGAGCGGTTTGGCGAAAGATCATGCACCAATTCATAGGTTGGCGCGCGATCGGACGCAAAACCGGCCACCACTTTTGCTAATCGCGCGCTAGCGCGGGATGCCGCGTCATGCGACTCTTTGTTGGGCTCGGTAATCCCGGCGCGAAATACGCGCATAACCGGCACAACATCGGCTTCATGGCCGTCGATGAAATTGCGCAGCGTCATGGTTTCGCACCATGGCGCCGCCGTTTTCAGGGCGAGACCGCGGAAGGCGCGCTCGACAGCGAGCGCGTGATCCTGCTTCGACCTCTGACTTTCATGAACGAGTCGGGGCGCGCGGTTCAGGATGCCGCGAATTTCTTCAAGATCGAGGCAAGCGAGATCACCGTGTTTCACGATGAACTCGAACTGCCGCCGGCTAAGGTGCGCGTCAAGGTCGGCGGCGGCATTGCCGGCCACAACGGCTTGCGTTCGATCTCGGCCCATATCGGCAATGACTATCGCCGTGTGCGGCTGGGCATCGGCCACCCCGGTGTCAAGGAACTGGTGCACGGCTATGTGC
Source organism: Bradyrhizobium sp. (assembly GCA_028290305.1). The sequence continues at coordinate 11,135 of JAQGKC010000381.1, read as the reverse complement.
TATCCGATTTCGCCAAGGACGAACGTCCCTGGGTCGAAGCGCTCGGTGAGGCAATTGCCGATAACGCCGGACTGCTCGCGACGAACCGCGATTCGACGTTCCAGAACAAGGTGCATCTGGCGATGCAGGCGAAGGGGTTTACGTCAAAGGAAGATGGCGGCGAGAAGCAGGACTGACTTCTCGCGACGCATACTCCGCCGTCATGCCCGGCCTTGTGCCGGGCATCCACGTCTTCCTTAGGGCTTTGCAAGAAATAAGACGTGGATGGCCGGGACGAGCCCGGCCGTGACGAAGAAAAGACGTTGAGGACGAAATGGGATTCAAATGCGGTATCGTCGGATTGCCCAATGTCGGCAAGTCGACCCTGTTCAATGCTCTGACCGAAACGGCGGCCGCGCAGGCGGCGAATTATCCGTTCTGCACCATCGAGCCCAATGTCGGCGAGGTCGCGGTGCCCGATCCACGGCTGGACAAGCTCGCGGAGATCGCGAAGTCAGCGCAGATCATTCCGACGCGGCTGACCTTTGTCGATATCGCTGGCCTGGTGCGCGGCGCCTCCAAAGGCGAGGGCCTCGGCAACCAGTTTCTCGCTACCATCCGCGAGGTCGATGCGGTCGCGCATGTGGTGCGCTGCTTTGAGGATTCCGACATCACCCATGTCGAAGGCAAGATCGCGCCGCTGGCCGACATCGAGACCATCGAGACCGAACTGATGCTCGCCGATCTCGACAGCCTGGAGAAGCGCGTCGACAATTTGACCAAAAAAGCAAAGGGCAACGACAAGGACGCCAAGGAACAACTCGACCTCGTCAACCGCGCGCTGGTGCTGTTGCGCGACGGCAAACCGGCGCGGTTTCTCGACCGCAAGCCCGAGGAAGAACGTGCCTTCGGCATGCTCGGGCTACTGACCTCCAAGCCGGTGCTGTACGTCTGCAACGTCGAGGAAAGCGCGGCCAAGGAAGGCAACAGCTTTTCAAAGCAGGTGTTCGAACACGCCAAAAAAGAGGGCGCGGTCGCGGTAGCGATATCGGCCAAGATCGAATCGGAGATCGCGACGCTGTCGCGCGAGGAGCGCACCGAGTTTCTCGACACGCTCGGGTTGGAGGAAGCCGGTCTCGACCGCCTGATCCGCGCCGGCTATCAATTGCTCGACCTCATCACCTATTTCACCGTCGGTCCGAAGGAGGCGCGGGCCTGGACCATCAACCGCGGCACCAAGGCGCCAGCCGCTGCCGGCGTCATTCATACCGATTTCGAAAAGGGATTTATCCGCGCCGAAACCATCGCCTATGCCGATTACGTCGCGCTCGGCGGCGAGACGGGCGCCCGCGACGCCGGCAAGTTGCGGCTGGAAGGCAAGGAATATGTCGTCGCCGACGGCGACGTCATGCATTTCAGGTTCAACACTTAGCGCAAAGCAGGTTGATACGTTTTCATCCTCGTCATGCCCGGCCTTGTGCCGGGCATGAATGTCTTCCTTTGAACTTTAAAAAACAAGGACGTGGATGGCCGGGACGAGCGTGGCCATGACGATTCAATGCATAAAAGACGCTGCTTTAAGATGCGTCTAATGCGCCTGTCCCTGGTCGCGGATCGCGCCGAGGTGTTCGTTGATGCGAAACACGATCAGAATGAATTCCGCGGCGATGCGCGACGAGATGATTCCGACGACCACGCCGGCAATAGAGGACAACAACAAGATGAATCCGCCGAACGGGCTGATCGCCATCGCGGCCAAACCGTTAAAGATGCCAGAGATGCCGAACAGCACGATCAATGCGATGACCAGCCAGTAAAAGGTCTTGATGATAGTGGGCGTGATAAAGCGGTCCCATTGAAACAGATCCCGAAATTCAAACATCGGTCATTCTCCCGGCCAGTCGAATATGAGTTGGGTCCAAACCTCTTGTCGCACAGGGCTAGCTCCGAATGTCGTCGCGGGCAAGATCAGGGGCGAGCACCGAAGCGCGGCTCGCCCGTAGAGCACGAGCCATGCGCGGGGGTGGCTTGAGATTGCTGCAAATAACGGCCACAATCGGGCTTCCCTCGCACCAATCCCCATCATGATGCTCACCTTCGAAGATTTTCCGCCCGGCCATTTCGGCACATTCGGACCGCGCCGCGTCACGCGCGAGGAAATACTTGCGTTCGCCGCGGAGTTCGATCCACAGCCGATGCACCTCGACGAAGAGGCTGCGAAGCGATCGATGCTGATGGGCCTTGCGGGTTCGGGCTGGCATCTTTGTTCGATCATGATGCGGATGATGTTCGATGGCTTTATCGGCCGCACTGCGTCGCTGGGGTCGCCGGGCGTCAATGAGTTACGCTGGCTCGCACCGCTTCGGCCGGGAGACGATCTCACGCTCGATATCGATGTGGCGGAGGCAAGGGTTTCCCGCAGCCGTCCGCAGACCGGCATCGTGACGTTCAAAAGCGTGGTGCGCAACGCGGCCGGGCAGGCATTGTGCGAAATGATCTCGCCGATCATCGTGCAGCGGCGCGCCGGCAACGCGGTGGAGCAGGCAGGCTGATGCGTTTCTTCGAAGACATCGAGATCGGGCAGCGACGCGAACTGGGCTCGTTCACCTTCACCGCTGAGTTGATCAAGAGATTCGCGACGCAGTTCGATCCGCAACGCTTTCATCTCGACGAAGAGGAGGGGCGCAAATCGCTGTTCGGCGGGTTGGCTGCGTCGGGCTGGCATATCGGATCGGTCTGCATGAAGCTGCTGGTGGCCGATGGCCAGCGTCAGGCGAACGAGGCCGCCGCGCGTGGCGAGACGATCGCGGTCTGGGGACCGTCGCCGGGATTTCGTGAATTGCGGTGGATCAAGCCGGTGCTGGCGGGCGACACCATCAGTTTCGCCAGCGAGGTCGAATCGCTGCGCTCGTCGGAGAAGCGCCCCGAATGGGGCATCGTGCAGGCCCGCAATACCGGCACCAACCAGCGCGGCGAGTTGGTGTTTTCACTGCTGGCGACGGCCTTTGTGCCGCGGCGGAACACCGGCTCCTGAAATGCGCCGCCGCTTTTGCGGAATACGCGCGGTACGGAACGGTTTTCCTGCTAACGCATTTTGAACCTTGTGCCTGCCATAATGGACGTACGGGGGACAGGACAGGGGGGTAACGATGGCGGACCGCAACGGCCTGAAATTGGTGGGCTTTATCTTTGCAACCGTGACGCTGGCGGTGATGCTGGCCACCGGGATGGTGGTGAAGGGTTATGCCGACGGCGCCTATTCGCTCGAGGCTGCCCCGATCGCCAGCCGATAGTCACCATCTGCTAACCATGGCAGCCGAATCGCCGAGAAACTTATCGCCAGAGAATTTCCGAAGATCAGCGGCTCCAGACCAGCGCCAGAACCATCACAGCCAGGAACAGCAGTCCGACAAACCGGATCACGATGGTGCCCATCCGGTGCGGCGGGTTCCGCAACGGAATCGGATCGGTATTGTCCGGCCGAATGGTTTTCATGAAGATCTGCCCCCGAACGCGCCGTGCCGCCCCGTGATGATGTCGGTCTTGGTCGCGGCTCAGGCCTGACACGTTCAAATACGTTCCAGTCGAAACGAAACCGCCGCGCTCCCCTTAAAGGGAAGGCGGCGGCAATCGAAGAGAGGCGACAGAAAATCAGCTGTTGCGCAGCCCGTCCGCGGTGCGTTTCCACTGCGATACATTATCGGCGATCATACGCGTGGACTTCATGGCGGCCTGGCTGAGCTGGGCATAGCCCGAGATCTCACGCTGCACGCGCTGACCTTCGGAGTGCAGTAGGTCGCGCAGGCTTTCGAGTTCGGAAATCAGATTTTCGATTTCCGTGAGCGACGTTCCGGCGACCCGCTGGATCAGCGAGTTGACGTTGTTGACGGTGGCCTCGTGACTAGGCTCGAGCGCCGCGTCGGTGGTAGTGCCGCTGCTCGGCATGCCCGGTGCCGGGCGGCGCAGATAGGCGACATCGTTGCGAACGAAGTCGCGAATGCCGGCCTCGACTTCCGAGACGGCGGCGAGATTGTTGTCTGCTTCAGTTGATTCAACTTTTTCAGAACGAGTGGTAGCATTCATCGGCTGTTCCCCTGTTTCGCGTGTGATGCGAGCGCGGATGTCCCCCGCACGACGAAAGTTTAAGTAGCGCTATCAGGGCTGCTGATTTTGACCGCATCGGGGCCAATATGCGGCAATGCTCGATCTTTCACCAAAATCGGAAGCGCCGACAGTGACATGGGCGGTCACCAGCTCTGCTTGAATCCCGCGGTAAGGCTCTTGTTCGCGGTGCCGAGCGGCGTTTCCCCGATCGAGCCCGATATGCTGACGCCACCGAACAATTTCTGCTCGGCGCCGATTTTGCGCAGCCATCGGTCGTCGGTGGACGAGAGCGACTGGCCGGCGGTGAAACTGGTGCCGGTCTCGGCAATGCTCAGCCTCGCCGATTGCTCGGTTTCATAATTTCGCATCGGGTGGGCGACGATGCCGGGCACCGGCACGACCCCCTGCTGGATAATATTGTAACCATTCTCCAGGGTGAGCGAATACTGCTGGTTCAGGGGCAGCGACTTGCTCAGGGAGGTGCCGAACTTGCTTTGCTCCTGCGAGGGATCGACCCGGGCTTCGATCGAGGTCTTGTCCCAGATCGAGCCGACGCCGGGGGCCGTGATCGCCGCCCATGCCGTCCCGGAGGATTGCGGCTCGCTTCCGCCGTTTGCCACTTTCTCCGATAGCAGTTCCGACAGCGTGGTCGGCTCCCGGGCGACGGTCATATCGGCGCCGATCCGGGTATCCCAGAACGACGATAGTGGCTGCTTCACCGAGACCGCGGCCGAGCCATTCGGTTTGTCCTGGGACGACCACGACATTTCGGTAGTCGTGCCCGCTTTTGGGGCTTGGCGCGCCTTCGACGACGGGCTGGTGGTGAGGGTGGAAGCGTCGACATTGAGCTGGCTCCAGTCCAGCTCCAGATCCTTGATATCGGCGTCTTTTGCGTCGGCGTCGTTTGCATCGGAAGCGGCACCGGTTTCCGCAGCGGGAACGGTCCGCGCTTCGGCTGGTGGCACCGTCTGCGCGCACGCCTGCGGCACCGACGCCAGACTGACGCCGGCCGCCAGTAACAGCAGCACACCCCGGCCGTATCGTGTCCTGGAAATCATAATCCCGCCCGCATGCCCAAGCACCGAGAATGCGTTCACACTGGCGCAGAATTATGGCGGGCGCCGCAGGCGTGCACGAATCAGCGAATGACCGCTCACCAGAAGTATCTGACGATGACTATGACGCGATCCTCGGCAAATGAATCGGGCGCCCGAGCGTCTGCTCCACCAGATCGAAGGTGTCGACGAGAACGCGGATGCTGATCAGCCGGCCGGCCTTGAATTGCGCGAAGTGAGCAAGCCGCAGGCTGATCGGCTTGTTCGAGTCGAGCGCCGTCAGTGAGTAGCGCATCATCGACGCCGCCGAATCCACTCCCAGCATGATCGACTCGCGATCGAAGCGATGGACCCGGACATTGTCCGCGATCTGCCTGATCACCTCGAGAACCGCTGCCTTACCGCGGCGCGCCCCGAGAAACGGAAACATATCGATCGGACCATAGATCGCCCAATCGACGTCTTCATCGATCAAGCTTTCGAGATCCGCGTACTGGCGTTCATTAATCGCGCGATGCAACGCGCGTGAAAAACGCCAGAGACTGTGCTCTGTCATGATGAATTCCTGAATTTGATCTGGAAATAAGCAGACGGCGAAATGGGCGTCATTGGCGACGCCGTGCCCGAATGCTGCACTTCATTGTTGGGATGCGAAATAGAGCCGGTTGGCCGGAATGCAATCCGCAATTTTGCGTTGCACAAATGCGGACGGACGATTTAGATGTCGCGCCGGCGCGCCGGCTCCCGTTCGATGGCGATTTCGGCGTCGCGAATCGCGATCACGCCGAACAGCAGCGCGCCGCCGAGCCCGCCGATAACAGCCCCAAGCGGCATGAAGGCAAAGAACACCAGCATCCCGCTATAGCCTTCAAAGTTGGAGGTTTTGAAAATTTCGATCCAGGCTAACCCGGCTCCGATGCCGAGCGCGGCGCCGCCCAGCACCAGACCCAGCAACACAAGCAACGCGATTTTCATGGATGTGTTTTCGCCCGCCGAAGTCCGCAAAACCTCGATGTTGGTCGCAGCTCAGCGCGACGAGGTTCAATGCTGCGACGAAAAACGGTTCGCTTTCAATGAGCCGCGATCAGCTCATCGCCGCATGGCGTCGCGCACGCCGGTGGCGAATGTCTCGGTCAGGTCCTGGCCAAGCAATTGCTGAACGAAATCGAACGAATCAAAAAACGAGCGATGCACGAGGATGAGCCCGCCGCGCAGCGTAAAGAATTCTGCGATTTCGAGATGCACGACACGGTCGTCGTTGCGCTTGCGCAGACTGAGGAATTGCACCGTTGCGACCTTGTCGCCATCGACGGCAATGAATTTGATCTCGTACTTCCGGCTTGAATATCGCTCCTGCTGGGTCTGGATCGCCTCCGCGACCCAGTCCCTGCCATGCTTGTGCCCGAGATGCGGGAATAGTTCGATCGGCGCGTATGTGATGCTGTCGAGATCCTCGTCACAGCACGCCGTTGCCGCTTCGGCGTCGCCGGAATAGAACGCGTCCAGAAAATTCAGCACGCGCTGCAGGTGAAGATCTTCGACCATCTTGTTCTCCACCGCTGGAATCCGACTCGCATTTGCCGATCAGTATTGTGAACGGAATTGTGCGGGGATCAATCGGCAAAGATTCATTCCTGCTGGTTGCGAGATCGAAAACGATTGGCAACCAGGAGATGTATTTCTTGGCAATGCACTAATCGGCACTGCTGCAGCAGACGTCAGTTCTTCTTGCTGTTGGGACTTTGTCCGGACGGGGTCTTGCCCGCCGCGAACGGATTGACCGGAGCGGCGCTGCCCTTCTTGAGGTTCTTGTCGGCCTTCGGTTTCTTCTTTTCCTTGTTGCTGCGCATCTGACCCTTGGCCATGACGATCTCCCTGGCGCCCGGTGAAAAGACTCGGCGCGGCGCATGAATAGCAAATCCACAGGTGTTTGTATGCAGGCGGCACGACGTCGGCACCACGCCGGGCTTTAACGGCGACACCATGAAGGCACTGGCCTCGATCAGGGCGAAAACGCTGATCCTCACCAAGGAGGATATGCTCAATCCGAAATTCGAGCCGCAGCAGTGGCCTTGAAAGGCGCCAGCCGCTCCTTAACTGACGGCGGCGCGACCGCGCGATGGAACCGGATCGCCGGCCCACGGTTGTTTGACCACGTCGGATAGATGAAGCCGCTTGAAGAGGATTTGGCGCCATGAAGACGATCGCCATAGTGCTCGCTGTCGCTGCGCTCGCGCTGGCCGCGGGCTCAGCCGACGCCAAGGGCTGCCTGAAGGGCGCAGTGGTCGGCGGTGTCGCCGGTCACTATGCCGGTCATCATGGCGTGATCGGCGCGATCGCCGGGTGCGCTTACGGCCGGCATCGCGCCAAGGAGCAGGAGCGGCAACCACAGGGCCAGGGTCAGGCGCCCGCCGGTCAGGAGAAGCTGTAAGCCCGTTCCATCGGGAATGCACCACGCTTTTCCCCGGGGAACGCGTCAATGTGCTTCGCGTTTTCTCTTCGTGAGGTACGGAGAGGAATATGACAAAGCCAATGATGAAAACCATCAAGCCTGTTCCCGAAGACAACCAGAGCCACAAGGGCCCCGGCAGCGCGCCCAACGTTCCCATCGACACCACCAAGGGCCATCGCGACGATGAGAAACACAACATCCGCGAACAGGCCGCGCATGGGAATTTGATGCAGAACACCAGCAACAGACGGTCGGGATAAAGTTGTCGCGTCAAGCGAAGGACGCGTGCGCGTTGCCCCACACCGTCATTCCGGGGCGCGCTGAAAGCGCGAACCCGGAATCCACGACAGGGAGTATGGACTCCGGGGCTGCGCCGGGAGGAAACCAGCGCAGCCCACATGGCGCTTCGCACACACCGTTTCACATTTCAAACAGCCACATTGTTCGCAGCCAGGATTCGAAGACACGGCGTCGCGATCTCGCGGCGGATGCGCCCGAGTTGTGCGGATGCCCTTTGCCTCGAAATGAGGGCGCAGGAAACGCCGGGTGCCCGTTGCACCCGCAGCCCGCGTGCAAAGTGTAGAAAGCACACGGTAGTCACCACAGGTCCACCGGAACACCCGGCATTTCCTGCGCGATGGTTTTAACGGCTTATTCCGCGCTCTCCTCGGCGACGAATTCGTCTTGCCACCGTCATCAGCGGATTGAAGGTTTGCCGAACCCGGTCGGGCTCGCAAAACCTCCGCCGACTTGACACCAGCAACGGGTGCCAGGACCACACGGCTTTGCCGTCCGCGCAGCGCCGTTCGTCTGGTGCGCGCTGGTCGCTCACAAGCCGAAGCCCGCCCTGCGACCACCTTTCGCTCCCGACGCTGCCGCGTCCATCGCATCCCGCCCCGCGTCCATGACGATCGCGATACGCCCCTCTGTGGGGCGAGACGGCGAGGGGTATGGAGGTGATTTGGGGCAGGCGCGAAGGGAAATATTTTTGGAAATGGGGATGGACGGGTGGAATCGGATTGAATTGTTTCAAGAAATCAATTTTCCACGAATCGTCATTCCGGGGCGCGCGCAGCGCGAGCCCGGAATCTATAACCCCTGCAGCGAGTACGGATTCCGGGCCTGCGCCAAGTGGCGCATCCCGGAATGACGATTTTATCGTGTGTCGATCGAAGCCAGAAATTCCTCAGCCTTCTCACGCGTCGGAAAACGGCCAACTTCGCAATAGTCGGGATCGTGCTCGGCTGTGTCCGGCGAACGAATGGCAACAAACTCTTTGCCGTCCTGCTCGACGAGTTCGGTCAGGTTCTCGCTATCAAATGGCGACATATCCCGTGCGCCGCAATGCGGGCATTCATCGTCGCACATGCAGGACCATTGATCGGTCCATATCTTTCTGCAGCGGGCACATCGGTAGAAATTCAGAAACCACGCCATCCGAGTCTCCTAAGATCGCAACCGGTAATTACCACGCGAAACGAAATCGATAAATCCACGGTCACGCAAATATTGAAGTTGCTGTCGAATCTTCGGTTTGACGTTCTGGTTGCCGGGATAAAGGTCACTCAGGTGCCGCTCGAAAGTGTAGACTTCTTCCAGGGTGAAATCGCTTTTCCCAAGTGACTCTACACATTTCATGACGTCGAGTAGCCAGCCTCGCGTCTCCGGTGATTCATTTCTGAGGAAGAGTGTCTTTTGCCATTCGGCAAGGACGGTTTCCTTTGGACGAATGAGGCCATTCTGCACAATGTGAATCTTGCCGGAGTCCGGTACACGGCTGAGCAGGATATTCGATCCGATCCAGCCGGCGCGTCGAGCCGTGGCGGCTAAAGGCTTTCTTTCTTCGATGATCTCTCGAACAAAAAAGTGCTTCGGCACAATGAAAAGATTGATGACAGCAAGAGATTTGAGGTCGTAGTTCATGAGTAGCAGATTTGGATTGTTGCTTGCAGCCAGACGCTCGCACTTGGTCTGGAAGGCGCCATCGACAACCCTCGTGCCAAATTTCCCCTTCTGGCTTTTTAGCTCGAACTCTTCCTCACAAGAGGCGCAGAAGAAATCCGCAAGCGGGCTATTATTGGGAAAGGGAGAAATCTTGGACGCTCCGCAGTGCGGGCGGTACGCCCAGGCGCTTACCCAAGCTTCCGTCCAAGCTCGGGCATTTTGCGAACCGCCGTATAGGCCGTTTGGGATTCTTCAAAGCCGAGTTTCATGCCACTAGCGTAACCGACTTCTTTTGAATTGCTAGCTTTAGCCACGCTCTCCGTCGGACGCCATGACAATCGTCTTGTTAGGATGACAGCACCTACCGCTTCTTCCACCCACCCCTATGGCCCGGCGCGCCGCCGGTGGAGCGTGCGGACGGTCCGAATTCGGGCCCCGATTGGCGCGAGTCGGTCGGCTGGAAGATCTTGCTTCCGGTGCCCGGGTTGGTGTCATCGGACGAAGGCTTGCGCGGGTTGGCGCGGCCAGGGCGATAGGGCAGCGATTCCGGGCCGTGCATTTCGTCGAGATGGGGTTTGTGGACTTTTGAAGCCGCGCTGCTCGCGCGCGGGGTGTTGTTGCCGCCGCGTTTCGATGACCCGCGCGGCAAGTTCGCAGACTCACCGTATTTCTTGGCGCCGGCGTAGGCGCCGGCCTTGCCCTGCACCACGCGTTGCTTGGCGGTGGGATCGTCGACCACGGCGAGTTCAGTGGCGCGCAGGCGCTTGACCTCGTCGCGCAGCCGGGCGGCTTCCTCGAAGTTCAGGTCGGCGGCGGCTTCGCGCATCCGAGTTTCCAGGTCGTTCAGGACCGTCTCGAAATTATGCCCGATGCTGATGACATCGTCGGCCCATGACGATCCTTGGCCGCCGTCGCCGATTTCCACCAGCACATGGTCGCGTTCGTAGACGCTGTTCATGATGTCGCCGATGGATTTCTTGATGCTCTCCGGCGTGATGTTGTTGGCGGTGTTGTATTCGACCTGCTTCTCGCGGCGGCGATCGGTCTCGGCGATGGCGCGCTCCATCGATCCCGTCATCTGGTCGGCATAGAGGATCACCTTGCCGTCGACGTTGCGCGCGGCGCGGCCGATGGTCTGGATCAGCGAGGTTTCGCTGCGCAGAAAACCCTCCTTGTCGGCGTCGAGGATCGCGACCAGCGCGCATTCGGGAATGTCGAGGCCCTCGCGCAGCAAATTGATGCCGACCAGCGCGTCGAACGCGCCGAGCCGCAAATCCCTGATGATCTCGATGCGCTCGATGGTGTCGATATCGCTGTGCATGTAGCGCACGCGGATGCCCTGCTCGTGCAGATATTCGGTCAGGTCCTCCGCCATCCGCTTGGTCAGCGTCGTCACCAGGGTGCGGTAGCCCGCCAGCGCGACCCGCTTCACTTCGCCCAGGAGGTCGTCGACCTGCGAGCGCGCCGGGCGGATGTCGACCGGCGGATCGATCAACCCGGTCGTGCGAATCACTTGTTCGACGAACACGCCGCCGCTCTCGTTGAGCTCCCACGCGGATGGCGTCGCCGACACCGCGACCGACTGCGGGCGCATCATGTCC
>JAQGKC010000365.1 GCA_028290305.1 Bradyrhizobium sp. | reverse complement strand
AGACCTCTGCGATAAAGTCGTTGATACGGCGGCGGGCGTCGCTGAGGTCGGCGAAGGCCTTGCCATTGATCTCTTCGGTCTTCAGCGTCTTCATGAAGCTCTCGGCCTTGGCATTGTCGAAGGGATTACCGGGCCTGCTCATGCTGATCGTGATGTCGTGTTCGGCGAGCCTCTGGCGATAGGCGATGGAGGCGTATTGCACACCGCGATCGGAGTGATGGATCAGGCTGCCGGGTTGGGGCTTTCGGGCATCGATGGCTGTCTCCAGCGCGGCGACGGCGAGTGAGGCGTCGAGCGTGTTCTCAAAAGCCCAACCCACGGCCTTGCGCGAGAAGGCGTCGAGAATGACGGCAAGGTAGGCGAAGGCTCTGGCGAGATGCACATAGGTGATGTCGGCGACCCAGATCTGATCAGGCGCTGACGGCACGAGACCGCGCACCAGATTAGGCACGATGAGGAAGGCCAAAGGCCTGTCAGCGGGGGTCTTCAGGAAGGGCGCCTTGCGCTGAGCCAGAAGATTGTCTTCGCGCATAAGCCGCTGAACCTTCTTGGCATTTACCACCATGCCCTGCCGTCTAAGAGACGCTGTCACCCGCCTGTAGCCATAGAAGCGGTGCTTGAGGCAAATACGCTGGATCAAATCGCGCAGTTCGCACTCGTCAGCCTCATCGCCGCGTCCGGCAAGGTGCCGGTAGTAGGTCGCGCGCGGCAGGCCTGCGAGCCTGCACAGGCGCTGCACATCGGCGTGCGAGCCAGACGCTTCTACCGCCATGGCTTCGATGACTTCGATGACGCGGATGCGGGTTTGCCTTGCGCTGCCGGCCGCTCCAATGCGCGCAAGGCTTTTCGAAAAAAATCGATGTCCATCTGCTGGCGGCCCACCAGTCGTTCAAGCTCGGCGATGCGTGCGCTCGCCTGGGCAAGTGCAGAACGCTTCTTCTCCTCCGCCTGCAGCGGCTTGAGCTTGCGGGGGCCAGGCTTCGGTCCGCGTTTGCGGTTCAACCCCTCAGGCCCATGGGCCTTCCAAGCCTTGATCCAGTCATGCAGGAGTTTGCGCGATATCCCAAGCTTGCGAGCCACGGGCAAAACGCCTTCGCTCTGTTCGGCACGCTTGATCGCCTTCAATTTGAACGCCGTCGGGAACTGACGGATCTTTCCTTTTGCTGCCACAGGTCATCCTCGAAATGAGCCTGTCACAGAAGTTATCCGTGTCTCATTCCAGGGGTGCAGTCCAGGGGTGTCACCGAAATTTCCGACAAAGCTGGCGATATTGCTCTGGCCGATGCAGATGTAACTCTTAGTTGTTTGGCCTCCTACGTATACTGGGGAGACTTGGGCTCTAGTGCCTGGAACGTTGGTAGGGTCATTGCGAATGGTCTGCCCTGCTGGCATTGGGGCCAGGATGTAAGGATCGGACATTGACCCGGCAGAAAACGTCAATTTAAGATGCTCCCGATAATGCCGCTCTGGACAAACCCATCTGCGGTGTTGTCGCCGAAGAACGTCAACTGCCCTGCCGTTGCAACCGCGAAAAATTCAAGGGCTGGCGCGAAGTTTTAGCCAATGCCGGGATATCCGCGATACGTTGCCGTGGTAGTCGCGAAATTAACCTTTGTACCATCGTTGACGTATGGGGTTCTGATTTGTGAGGAATCAACGGTCGCGGAATTGATGCCGATACCAACGGCTATTTTCGCTATCCCGCCTGAGTTATTTGATGCAAAGAGGTTGGCGTGTGCCGATAAGGAGCGGCCCGCTACCGAATGTATATACGCGATCTGATTTGCGGTGTTTCCATTCAGTTGCCTTGGCGTCGATACGGCCCCTGTGTTAGGCCAACTGTCCGCAGTCTCAACGACCTTCATCTCACGAGGCGCTATATTGTAGACGTTGCTTAGGAAGCGCTTCGCAAAACTATCCTCTGTCAGCCCAGCCACTGTGGTTCGGAAGCTGCCGCGAAGATTGCATTTTCCAGCTGCGATGGCTGCTGTTGTTACGCTGTTGTTACGCAAAAAGATTGCGTTGGCATTGGTCATCCGACCGTTGAGGATTTGAACCTCTGATGATCCGCCACCTGTTCCACGGGAGATATTCGTCCCCCATGCAGGACCCGTTCCGATCCGCACTGCAGAGCCGTCCCAATACTCCCAAACATCATAGTTCGCACTGATGAGATGGCCTGTAGCATCTAGAATTAGGCTCTGCTGCGTAAACTGGCGAGGAACCCAGTTAGTGCCGTCCCATATCTGAGTGAAATCGTTGTCACCGGTTGTAAGATAGATGGTGGTCGCGCCGGTCACGTCGCTTTCAGTAACGGGCACACCACTCGTAAGCGAGAGCCGTCCGCCCGGTGTGACCACCCACAGAAGAGCGCCGGTTTGACCATTGAGCGACGCAACCGAGCCGGCCGATGACAACGCGCCGACGGTCGTTTTCTTAAACGCGTTCGATGCGGCGCTGTCCTGAATTAGCACAATATCGCCCGAGACCGGCGCCGCTTTGAGCGTAAGAGCGGTCACGTCTATGTCCGCTTCGTTCGCCAAAGCTCCGGTCGCATTGCCCTTGAGAGTAAACGCCGCCATCTGCGTGCGCATGGCGTTGGTGATAGTGTTTACCGACGCAGACGTGACCACCGTTCCGGACGTAGCAGGGAAAGTTTGAGTCGTGCTATCCGATCCAGCGGCAATGTTGATTCCGTTGGATATTGCAACACTCTTACCGGCGCCTATTGCAAGAGTTCCGGTGCCTGCGGTCCAAGTATTGCCGTTGACCGTCGTGGCAGTCAAAGCGCCGAATGCCTGCGTACCGCTAAAGGTCTGTCCCGTGTCCGTCCTAGCCAACGCCGCTGACGTGGCCGGGAACGTCATCGTCGTGCCGTCGGTGCCGGCGAGCGTGAGGCTGTTGTTGAGCGTCAGAACCTTCCCCGACACAACGATATCGGCGAAATAGGTCGCTTGCCACGACGCCGCGGTGGTGCCAGTGATCGCGATGCACGTGACGATGGCGAATGCGCCAGGTCCGATGACTTTGACGGCGTTGGCACCGGACGATTGGATCGTCACAGCGCCCGTGCTGCTATTCTGGAAAAACCAACTTTGCCCGAGCTTGAGCGTGGACGTAACGGGCAGAAGGACCGTTTGCGTCGTCGTGCCAGTGAAAAACTGCTGCGCCGCGCTGACCGCCGTGAGCGTCGTGGTTCCCGCCGCCGTCGCTATACTCGTGAATCCTTCGATGACGTTGTTGATCGTGGCGTTCGCGTTCGCGTCCAGAATCGGAACGACACTCGCGGCCAATCCCCGAACGCCCGTCGCGCCGTCAATAAGAAAGATGTCACCACTGAGAACGGCAGTGACGGGGGGTTCGTCTTTGGGTCGAAGGGTGGCCATTACGTGTTTCCTGCGAACGAAATGATCAGGTTACCATTCTGATCGACCAGCATTCTGCCGGCGCCATCCACAAGGACGAGCGACGTGGCAGTCGCCGTCGTGGTTGGCGTACACCCTTCATCAGCAACACTGGTCGCTACCGGACCGGCGTTCGGACGAAGAACAGCCACGTTATTTGTGTCCAGGGAAACTGGAGTGCGGTGGAAAGGAGCGGTGAGATTCATGCCGCGACCTCGATGCCTAGCTGCTTTCGCAGCGCAGACGTCGGGACTTTCAGCAGCCGACCAATTCTGATTGTCGGAATCTCACCACGGCCGGCGGCGCCGTAGGCTGCTCAGCCCGTAACAAATACGGCCGACGTCAGGGATTGAGGCTGTAGGTCTGGAAAGCAGCTCCTTTAGCTCTTCGTTCATAATTTAATCTCTCTCAGTAGCCGCTTATAACTTGACGTTGTACACCATACTAAGTTAATACCCGGTTATCCGGGGCCAAAGGTTGGGGTCATGCCTTTCAAATCACTTCAAGGATGTCTGCCCGCTCTCGCGGAAGTGCTTAAGGTGAACCGCACAACACTTTACGAGCGGCAGCGCGCGCTTGTGCGCGAGGGTTTGCTTGACGCTCTGCCTGGTCATGGTCGCGGAAGCGGCGTCCGCGCGACATCGGAGTCAGTCGCCATGCTGACCATCGGTATGCTCGCCAGCGTAAGCCTAGCTGATGTCGGACCTCTTGCCCGATCGTTTGGTGAGGCTGGCTCAATCGCATCGAAATGCCCGCTTACCGGCGCCAAAACATTTCACGCCGCTTTAAGCCGAATTTTTTCTGACGAAACTCTCGCCGAAAGGGTGAGCGGAATCAGCGTCCAAGTGAATGCCGGGCGAGCGGCAATAGGCTTCGATGGAAGCGACGCCGAGAGGGACATGAATTTTGTTTCATTGAAATCAGCGTTGGAGCGTCGCGGAGCAAAGAACGTCAAAGTCAGTCCGGACCCCACTAGCAGCATCTTCTCGACGCAAAAGCACGAAGAAAGGGGACTGCGTGTCGGTGTCTCGATTCCGCGTCAAACGGTTCGTGATCTCACCGCTGTCGCCCGCACTCTACTAACTAAGGAAACCGAGCAATGAGCGAAGGCAGGATTGTCGAGCGTTGCAAGGGACACTTCGCAATCATCCCTTGTTCGAGGTAGAGCCATGTCTCGCCGCGCCGCTACGATAAGCCAAGCGGATATCGCCCGAGCCATTCGGGCGGCGCGGCAGACTGGTGCCGATGCTGTGGAAGTTATCCAGTGCAATGGCACAACGATCCGGGTGATACTCAACGCGCCGCCCGTCGCACCGAGCGACGAAGACGCTTTTGAAAAATGGGAACGAGAACATGAATCGGCGAAAGCTGCCCGGCGTGGCGACCGCCAGTAAGCGGCTCGCCGATGGCACGCGCCGCAAATACTACTACGCATGGCGTGGTGGACCGATGCTCAAATCGGACGACGGCGCCGCTCTAGCTCCAAAGGATCCGCAATTCGCAGTTGCCTACGCTGCCGCCCA
The DNA here is from genome assembly GCA_028290305.1 of Bradyrhizobium sp. Next base: position 10,319 of record JAQGKC010000365.1, on the reverse strand, counting down.
CGCGGAACGGAAAAAGCCATCCACCGGCACGTTGTTTTCGCTGATCGCAGCTTTCAAGGCATTCACTGACTTCACAGGATTAGCCGAACAGACCCAAAAGGACTACCGCCGTTATCTTAAGATGATTGAGGAAGAATTCGGAACCATGCCACTCGCAGCGGTGCAGGATCGACGCGCCCGCGGCAAATTCAAGGAATGGCGCGACGGCATGGCGGCCAATCCCCGCAAGGCCGACTACGCTTGGACTGTGCTAGCGCGCGTGCTCGCAGTGGCCAAGGATCGCGGCTTGATCGCGGTCAACGTCTGCGAACGTGGCGGGCGCCTGTATGAGGCCGACCGAGCCGAAATCATTTGGCTGGACAAACATATAGAGGCGTTCTGTGCGGTAGCCTCGCCCGAACTCGTTTTGGGCTTGTTAATGGCATTGTGGACTGGCCAGCGTCAGGGAACGTTGATCGATATCGCTTGGTCGCAATACGACGGCACCCATATAAGATTGCAGCCCAACAAGCAGAGGCGCGGAAAAAAGAAAAAACGAATTGTGATCCCGATTGGTGCACCGTTGAAGGCCGTACTGGACGCGCGCCGCCCGGAAAAGGCCGAGGGGACTATTCTGCGGAACACATTCGGTGAATCGTGGACCAGCGACGGCTTTCGGGCATCGTGGGGCAAGGCTTTCGATCGCGCGAAGCTCGGTGACGAGGATTTGCACTTTCACGATCTTCGCGGCACCGCAGTAACGCGTCTTGCGCTGGCGGGTTGCACTGTGCCGCAGATCGCGGCCATCACGGGGCATAGCCCGCGGGACGTCGACGAGATTTTAAAAGCGCACTACCTCGGCGGCCAAACCGAACTGGCAGATCAGGCGATCGTTAAGCTGGTTGCGACGTATGGATAACAAGATTATGGGTTGTCGCGACAGCCAGGGATTGTAGACTTCGCGCATGCAAAAGATCGTTCGTTGGTTATCAACACTGCTCAGTGCACCCGCGTTGTTGGCACTTTTGTTTAGCGAAAACATCAAGAGACTCTTTGACCAAGAGGGGTGGAACAAGTGGTTGGCTTACTCTTGGCATCCCGTGCTGAACATGGTGATCGCGGTTATCTCCACTTCGACTGCAGCTTATGTGATCTGCTTTGTCGCTGGCGTCGCCGCCACTATGTGGTTCGTGTATCTCAGAAACGGCAAAGAGACTGGCCTTATTGAAGCTCCGCTGGCCCAAGCCTTGTACGTCGGTGAAATGAGGGTTCAAGTCGAACACATTGCTCAAGAGCGGCACAGTGAGATCAGCATAAGAGTTTTCAACGGCACGGGAAAAGCGATAAGCCTAGTTGGCGTTTCCGGTCAGATCGCTTTTTCAGGCTCGGGCGGGACAGGGAAACTTCCGACGCCGACGATTCGGCCTGACAGCGCAGCGTCCGTTAAACCGTGCGAGGAATGGTTCATATTGATGAATCAAAGAATCCCATCCGATGAAGCTACCAAACTGGTCAGCACATTGGATAAGGCGGACACCATCCAATTCGATATGCGCGAGATCAAAATAGAAGTTTCGGACGGCGACCGCAAAGCATCTCTGAACCTATGGGGTGGAGTTTCGGCATCTCGCGCGACCGTCTCTTACGGTCGGGTTGTTCATTTGACCGCAAATATCCGGCTTGGTTGAGACAGTTCGTGAACGAAAATTGCAAACCGCGTTGCAAACCGGCTTGACCGTTCCGCTTCTGTCTTAAGCTATGTCCTTGAAAAGCTTGGTGGGCGCACCAGGGCTCGAACCTGGGACCCGATGATTAAGAGTCATCTGCTCTACCAACTGAGCTATGCGCCCGGAACTGGCCCGGAAAGCCTTCGCAAGAAGGCGTCGTTTAGCAAAGCGTCCCCCCGATGTCCAGCAAACCGGCGGGGTTTTCCCGGCCGTCGGCGGGAGGCGCAAAAATCAAAAAGCCGCCGGAATCCAGCGGCTTTTCGTCAGTTCCGATTAATTGAGGGCCTTGGCCAGAACCCTGGCAAGGGCCTCGTGAGGGCCTTGGGCTCAGAGCCGTTCAGGGTCGCCATGATCCCGGCCCGGGCCGCCGTCCCGATCATAGCCACGATCCCGTTCGTAACCGCGATCCCGGTCGCCGCCATCGCGATCCCGATCCCCACCCCGATCCATGCCGCGCTCGAATTCACGGTGCCGCCAGCCTCCGCCGCCGAACCGGCCTTCCATATGGGTCAGGATCTTGAGCCGGCGCTTCTGCCCATCATCGAGGGTCTTGTAGAGCGGGTCGGCCGCATCGGCGATCTTCTTCAGCGCCGCCGCGGTAACCGCCATGTTATCGGCGCGTTCGTGCAGGTGCGCCACCGGATCGTCGGGCTTCTGCGCATCCTTGGAGTCATCCTTCTGCGAGTTCATCCGCGCATTGGCGCGATCGATTCGCATCTTTGCAAAATCCCGCACCGCGGCCTCAAGCGGCGGCCACAATTTCTCCTGATCGGGCGTCAGCTTCAGACCCGCATGCACGGCGGCGATCCGTGCATCGGTAAAGGCCGCCCTGTCCTCTGGGTTCATTCGCTCGTGGATGTGAAACCACGGGCGGTGCTGGGCATAGACCACGGTCGAACCGGCGATGGCGAGTGCTGCGACGCCGGCGAGAAGGACTTTCTTCATGCGAACCTCCTTTGAAGATTGCACAAGGATGAGCGCGCTTTCGCACGCAATCAACTTACAGTTTGGCAAGGGTATCCTGTCTTACCAAGATGTAATCCGCCGGTGTTAAGTGAATTGAAATCTTTCAGATCATGCCGAGCAGATGCGGCAGCCACAATGACACTTCCGGCACATAGGTGATGAGAGCAAGGAAGGCCAGCATCGCCAGCAGCCACGGCAACACCGCCACGGTGATCTCGCTGATGCCCATCTTGGCGATACTGCTTGCGATATAGAGGTTCAAGCCGACCGGCGGATGGCACAATCCAACTTCGGTATTCACGATCATCAGGATGCCGAGATGCACCGGATGAACACCAAGCTTGGTGGCAAGCGGGAACAGGATAGGCGCCATGATCAAGAGAATCGATGACGGATCCATGACGTTTCCGGCTGCAAGCAGGATCAGGTTCACCACCAGCAGGAACGTCCAGACGCCGAAATGCTTGTCGATGATCCAGGCCGCCATTTCCTGCGGTATCTGCTCATGCGTCATCAGGAACGAGAACAGCACCGCGTTGGTGATGATGTAGAGCAGCATCGAACTCATGCTCGCGGCCTGAAGCAGAACCTTGGGCACTTCGGTCAGCTTCAATTCCTTGTAGACGAACACGGTGATGAAGAAGGCGTACACGGCGGCGACCGCGGCGGCTTCCGTCGGCGTGAAGATGCCGCCATAGATGCCGCCGAGCACGATGACGATCAGCAGCAGTCCCCAGATGCTCTCCCGGAACGCGCTCAGCTGTTCGCCCACCGTCGCCTTGCGCATGCGCGGATAGTTGTTGCGCTTGGCGATGAACCAGGTGACCGCTGCCAGCATCAGCGCCAGGATGATGCCGGGAATGATGCCCGCCATGAACAGCGCGCCGATCGAGGTGTTGGTGGACACGCCATACAGCACCAGAATGATTGACGGTGGAACCAGGATTCCGAGCGCGCCCGAGGTCGAGATCACGCCCACACCGAACCGGCGCGGATAGCCGTGTTCCACCATGGCAGGCATCATGATCGAGCCGATCGCCACCACGGTAGCGACGCTCGATCCGGAGATGGCGGCAAACATGGCGCAAGCCGCCACGCCGGCGAGACCCAACCCGCCAGGCAGGTGGCCGACCACGGAGGTCGTAAACGCGATCATGCGCCGTGCGACGCCGCCGCGTGTCAGGAACGTGCCGGCAAGAATGAAGAACGGAATCGCCATGATGCCGAAATTGTCGAGGCCGGAAAACAGCTTCAGTCCGACGCTTTCGATCGGCACTTCCGTCATCGTGAACAGGAAGGTCAGCACCGTGAGGCCAAGCGAAATCGAGATCGGCATGCCCGTCAGCATCAGGGCGAACAGAAGTCCGAAAATAAGGGCGGCGCTCATCACGCTTCTCCGAGCGCGATCGGCGCTTTCGGACTGACCTCGATACCGTCGACGCTGGTGGCGTCGTGATGCGGGAGCTCGTCGGTCTTCCAGTAAGTCCAGCACACCTGGAGAAAGCGGAAGCACATCAAATACGAGCCGAGCGGAATGCAGGCGTAAACGATCCAGCTCGGCAATTCGAGATCCGGCGACACCTGATCGGTCTGCATCAATTCATAGACGAATTTCGCGCCCATGGTGCCAACGATGCCGGTGAACAGCGCGCCACCCAGCAGCCCGAACAGAATGACGCCCTTGCGCCAAGTTGGGTTCAATCGGTTGATCAGAACGTCGACGCCGACGTGGATGCCGGTGCGCACGCCATAGGCCGCGCCGAACTTCGCCATCCAGATGAACATGTAAATGCACAGCTCTTGCGCCCATGAGATGTGAATGCCGATCAGATAGGGATACAGAAACCGCACGCCGGTTCCGAACCGGTGCACGACGGAAATGAAAATCAGAATCGTCGCGGCCGCCATCAGCGAGGTAATCAGAATTTCCTCGAGCCGATCAAGGATACGAAGCATATCTCCCCCTCTTGCGCCACGGTAAGCTCCGGGCGCGTCGCCAATCCGCCTCACGGCCCGGCGCCATCTCAATTAAAAACGAGCTCCCGCGAGCGGCGCATGATCGCGCTCTCGCGAGAGCTAGCCAATACCCCGTTAGTGGCTGGCTCCGCCGGTTTCCTTGAGAAACTCATCGATCAAGGGTTGACCGACCCGGGTGGCGACGTCCTTGTAGACCGGATCCATCGCCTTGCGCATGGCCGCGTCCTGCTCCGGCGTCAGCGTCACGATCTCTGTCTTGCCGGATTTCTTGATCAGTTCGAGCGCGCCCTCGTTTTCCTTTGCCGACTGCCCATTGCCGAAGGCGGTGGCTTCCTTCATGGCCTTATCGAGCTGGCCACGAATGTCCGCGGGAAGACCGTCCCAGAACTTCTTGTTCACGACGACGACATAGCCGATGTAGCCATGATTGGTCACCGTTGCGTACTTCTGCACCTCATGCATCTTCTGGGTGTAGATGTTCGACCAGGTGTTTTCCTGGCCGTCGACCACGCCGGTCTGCAGCGCCTGATACACTTCGCCAAACGCCATCACCTGCGGGATCGCACCCAGCGAACGGAATTGCGCCTCGAGAACCTTCGATGACTGGATGCGGAATTTGAGGCCCTTGTAATCCTCCGGCGAGATCAGCTTCTTGTTGGCGCTCATCTGCTTGAAGCCGTTGTCCCAATAGGCCAGACCGGTCATGCCCTTTGGCTCGAGCAGCTTGAGAAGTTTCGCGCCGAGCGGTCCGTCGGTCACTTTGCGCAAGGTGGTGAGATCAGGAAGAATGTAAGGCAGGTCGAACACCTCGAATTCCCTGATGCCGATCGGTCCGAATTTGGAGTTGGACGGCGCCAGCATCTGCACCGCGCCGAGCTGCAGGGCTTCGAGTTCCTCCTTGTCCTTGTAGAGCGTCGAGTTCGGATAGACCTCGACCTTCACCTTGCCGTCGGTGTACTTCTCCGCGAGTTCCTTGAACTTGTCGGCCGCCTTGCCCTTTGGGGTATCTGAAGCCACGACGTGACTGAACTTGATGACGATCGGCGACTGCGCCGACGCCGGTCCAACCAGAGCCAATGCCGCGACCGACGCAGCCGCCAAAATCAACTTACGCATATTTCCTCCCGCATGATTTTTGCGAAGCGCGCGAACGGCGCGGCTCCCAACCCTGTATGCCAGCGGCACCAATACAGAGAAGCCGTCCGAATTGCCATTGCCCCTTTAGCAGGGGCTATTTTTCATTCTTTGTTGCAGTGCAAAATGAAATGGTATCCTCCTTTGCAAGCCCTGCCCTTGTTGAATGGCGGCAAGTGCTGGTCGCCGACCCGTTTCGTTGGGCTTGCCGCTACCGCAGGAACCCGTTTGCAACGGGACGAGGATATCGGTCGGCCGATTTGCCAAGGCTTCGGCCGGGCCGTCCAATAGTTGTTGGCTAACGCGGCGTTCGCTTCAGGAGAATGCGATCGCATCAAGCCCGCGGCGCGGCCGCTTGCGTGAGCGCCTCGTTCCGCTCCGCGGCCTCGAGGTGATCCAGAACCAGACGGCTTGCGCTGGACAGGCTTTTGGTATCGCGCAGGACGATTTTGAGTTCTCGCCGGGCCCATTCGTCACGCAACGGAATCGACCGGAGGTCCATTCCGGCTCCGATGACGTCGAACGCACGGTCCGGAATCAGGCCGATGCCCATGTTCGCCTGCACCATCCGGCATACCGCGTCGAATCCCGGCACATGAATGCGCAGCCGCATCGACTTGCCCGCCTGCGTCGCGGCGTATTGCGACGTCAGATAGATCGAACTCGCGGCGTGAAGGCCGACGTGGTCGAAATCCAGAGTATCCGCGAACAGCAGGCTGTCGCGATCCGCTAGAGGATGATCCCGCCACACCACCAGCACCAGATTGTCATAGCGATAGTGAAACGTTTCAAGCCGGCGCGTCTCGACTTCGCCCGAGCAGATGCCGATTTCGGCAGCCCCCTCTTCGATACACCTGACCACCTGCGCGCTTGGCCGCTCCTGCAGGTCGATCCTCAATAACTCGTGGGCACTGAAGAACCCGGATAGATCCTCGGGGAGGAACTGCACAATCGCCGACAGGTTCGCGAGCATGCGGACGTGACCGCGAACGCCTTTCGCGTATTCGGCCAGTTCGACGGTGATTTTTTCGACGTTCAGAAGCGTGACGCGGGCATGGTGCAGCAAGGCTTCTCCCGCCGGCGTCAGCGCCATCCCCTTCGAGAGCCGGTCGAACAGGCTTATGCCGAACGCGGCCTCGAAATCGTTCAGCCGCTTGCTGACGGCGGATGCCGCGATGCCTTCGCGTATCGCTGCCCGCGTCAGGTTCTTTTCCTCGCAAACCGCGATGAACAATCGCAACGTCGTGAAATCGATCCGGCGAAGCAGTGCACTCTCGGAAGGCTTCAGTTGATGAGCCGGCCGGTCGAGATCGAGCGATTGCAGTGACATGGTGGCGTCCTGAGTTTGTTGGACGCTCGAACGTAGCCGCAACGACGGCGCGAAAAATCCCAAAACGAGGCGGAATGACCTGCCTCATTGGGAAACGATTCTAACTGAAGGCTCGAAAAGCGCGTTTCGTTCCAGCCGTCATTGCGAGGAGCGAAGCGACGAAGCAATCCAGACTGTTTCCGTGAATCTCTGGATTGCTTCGCGGAGCCTGTCATCGGGCGGCGCTTTGCGCCGACCCGTTGGCTCGCAATGACAATACGGCCGCAATCAGCTCGCCGCTGCCGCCGGGACGTCGCGCTGACGCTTCATGACGATCTTGTTGAGCGCCCCGAGATAGGCCTTGGCGGAGGCCACCAGCGTGTCCGGATCGGAAGCGCGCGCGGTCATCGACCGGCCTTCATGGGCGAGCCGCACCGACACTTCGGCTTGCGCGTCGGTGCCCTCGGTGACCGCATGGACCTGATAAAGCTCCAGCTTCGCCTCGTGCGGCACCAGCAGCTTGATGCAGTTGAACACCGCATCGACCGGGCCGTTGCCTTCGGCTTCCTCGATTTTGATCTGGCCGTCGATGTTGAGCTTCATGGTGGCGCGCTGCGGTCCATGGGTGCCCGCGATCACGGTGAGCGAGGCCAGCTTGATGCGGTCATGGGAGGCAGCGATTTCCTGATCGACCAGCGCCTCGATATCCTCGTCATAGATATCCTTCTTGCGGTCGGCCAGCGCCTTCATCCGCACGAACGCGTCTTCGAGCTGATTGGCGCCGAGCTTGTAGCCCATCTCCTCCAGCTTGTGTACGAACGCATGACGCCCCGAATGCTTGCCCAGCACCAGCGACGACTGCTTCAGGCCGATCATTTCCGGCCGCATGATCTCATAGGTCGATGCGTCCTTGAGGACGCCATCCTGATGGATGCCGCTTTCGTGTGCAAAGGCATTCCGGCCCACGATCGCCTTGTTGTACTGCACCGGGAACGATGTCGCCGCCGAAACCAATTTCGATGCCCGCGTCAGCATCGTGGTGTCGATCTTGTTCCAGTACGGAAACCTGTCGTTGCGGACGTTAATCGCCATCACGACTTCCTCGAGCGCGGCATTGCCTGCCCGCTCGCCGATGCCGTTGACGGTGCATTCGATCTGCCGCGCGCCGCCGGCGAGGCCCGCCAGCGAATTCGCCACCGCCATGCCGAGGTCGTTGTGGCAGTGCACCGAGAATACCGCCTTGTCGGAATTCGGCACCCGCTCGATCAGGGTGCGCATGAAGTGGGTATATTCTTCCGGCACGGTGTAGCCGACGGTATCGGGAATATTGACCGTGGTGGCGCCGGCCTTGATCACGGCCTCGACGATCCGGCACAGGAATTCCATGTCGCTGCGGGTGCCGTCCTCGGCCGACCATTCGACGTCGTCGATGTGGTTGCGCGCGCGGGCGACGTTGGAGATCGAGGTCTCGATCACCTGCTCCGGCGTCATGTTGAGCTTCACTCGCATGTGCAGCGGCGAGGTCGCGATCACGGTATGAACGCGGCCGCGCCTGGCGAACTTCACCGCTTCGGCACAGCGGTCGATGTCTTTCGGGTGCGCGCGCGACAGACCGGCAATCACGGCATTCTTGGAGCGCCGGGCGATCTCGCTGACCGCCTGGAAGTCGCCTTCGGAGGTGATCGGGAAGCCGGCCTCGATGACATCGACGCCCATGTCGTCGAGCATCTCGGCGACTTCGAGCTTCTCCTCGAACGACATGGTCGCGCCCGGACACTGTTCGCCGTCGCGCAGGGTTGTGTCGAATATAACGACGCGGTCCTTGTCGGACTTGTTCACGGTGGTCATTGGAAAATTCCTTTAGCTGGTGCGCTGCCTTTTCGAGCGCTGAAGGGGTTCTTTCAATCTCGCGCAACCCCTGAGTGCCCAGGCGCAAACCGCCCAGACGGCCCTCAGGGGCCGATAAGAAGCAGAAGCCCGCCAAGAAGCAGGGTGGGCAAGGACGCAGCCGGAATCGCGTCGGGACGGACGGCATCGGCCGCTCCCCCGGAAACTCCAAACTTTTCGCTGCGAATCAGCATTGCCAGACCCTTTGGAACCGCATCCTCGGCCAAAACCATTGACGGTTTGTTGCCAGGGGGCGGTCCAATGCCGTTCTAAACGAGAAATGCAGGCGGCCGCAATGCCAAAAGATAGTCAGATGGGTTGACCTAATTTGGCTTCCTCGCCCCGCCCTGAAGGGCCTCATGGTTCGAGACGGCGTTGCGCGCCTCCTCACCATGAGGATTTCGAGTTGAGCGGTCTCGCAGCACTCGTCACCATGAGGGGCGGACTTCGTGCCACATCTGACGACCTCATCCTGAGGAGCCGCGAAGCGGCGTCTCGAAGGATGGCTACGACAAGACTGCTGGCCACACCCCCACGATCTCGCGGCGCTGCGACGCCCGAGTTGTTGCATGGACCACCCTCTGAAAAGCAGAGGGCGTGGGGAATGCCGGGTGCCCGTTGCACCCGCAGCCTCGCGTGCAGTGTGTTGGTAGCACACGAGTGTAGTCACCACAGGTCACCGGAACACCCGGCATTCCCGCACGCAATGGTTTTAACGGTTTCCTTCGTGCTCTCCCCGGTGATCGGGCTTTCTTGTCACCGTCATCTGCGGATAACTCCGCAAACTTGACGCCAGCGTCGAGGCGTCAGGACCACACGACTTCGCCGTCCGCGATTCAGCGTCATTCGTCCGCGCGCTATCGCGCGCCTGACGCTGCCGCGTCCACCGCATCCCGCTCCCTACGTCCGTGACGATCGCGATACGCCCCTCTTCGGGACGGGATGGCGGGGTTGTAGATTTGATTTGGGTCAGGCGAAAACGAGAATCTTTTTGCAAGAGGGGCTGGACAGGCAAATCACCCAACAGCCCGTCGGGCAAATCGCGCCTTCACCTATGATCCTACAGGAGGCGCGTACTCGTTAATTTCGCCCGGTGCGAAAGTCCGTTATGCGACGCATTTCGGACTCAACACGGACATGGACGTAGTTCCGCTAAGTGCCAACATCGGAAGTCGCCGGTTACCAAGCGTATCGCACCACACCCTTGCCGGCGTAAGAGCGGGTGACGTCGGAGAACTCACCCTCGAAGGTAGCTGCGGCGGACCAGCCGTTGCGCCAGTTCAGCTCGGCAGAGGCGGTCGTCAGCGCCGAGTCGCTCGCCTGCGCGGCGCCGTTGACGA
>JAQGKC010000347.1 GCA_028290305.1 Bradyrhizobium sp. | reverse complement strand
CCGTCTCGGCATTAGCCCGCTTACCGCGCGGAAACATCGCGAGAATCTTATGCGGAAGCTCGACCTGCACAGTGGTGCTGAATTGACAGCCTACGCGGTTCGTCTCGGCCTTCCGGCGGGCTAGCGCAACGGCAACTCGCGAACGAAGCCGTCGCACGGAGGGGTTTCGATGCAAGAAGACAAGATACGCGCGGCGCTCGTCGAGCTTTTGTATCGCAATTCCTATGGGGTGGTGGTTGCCAACATCCTCATCTCCCTGGCGGCAGCGTACGTACTGAGGAGCACTGTATCGGCGAGCTGGTTGATCGGATGGCTCGGCGCGTTGTATCTGCTCACCGCCATACGCGTCCTGGCGGCGCGCCGGTTCTTCAACCGAGATAGAGAGCCTGCGTCCGTGTTGCGATGGGCCTGGCTTGCGGCTGCGTTTTCCTGCGTGTCAGGCCTGCTGTGGGGAATGCTCGGCTGGGTTGGCTTCCTTCCCGAGGAGCCCGTTCTTTTTTCATTCACTGTCATTGTTTTGACCGGTCTGATCTGCGGCACGGTCCCGTCGCTCTCGGCGTTTCCGCCTGCTCTCGTCGGCTCGATCATCGCAACGGTGCTGCCGATCACGGTACGCTCTATTACCAATGGAGGCGATATCTCCGGCGCATATCTCTCCCTGCTTGCGGGGCTTGTGACCATCAATCTCTATTACTGCCGCACAACGTACCGCATGCTGCGCGAGGCCATCAGGTTGCGTCTGGAAAATGTCGAGCTGGTCAGCCACCTGCAGGAAGAACGCGACCGCGCACAAGCCGCCGATCGTGCGAAAACGCGTTTCCTTGCGGCCGCCAGTCATGACCTGCGCCAGCCGATCCATGCCTTGAGTTTGCTGATCGCCACGCTCGCGGCACTGGGTCACCGCGGCGCTGTCCAATCCGGCGATGCACGCGATCTGGCCGGCAAGGCAAAATCCATTGTCGGCAACCTCAGCGCCCTTCTGAATGGGCTGCTCGACATCTCCCGGCTTGATGCCGGCGTCGTCACTGTTGCGAGGGAGACGGTGAATCTGTCGCAGCTTTTCTACCATCTCAGCAACGAATTTGCTCCAGCGGCGAAGGATCGCGGCCTTGATTGGCGTGTTGTCGAAAGCCGTCTGCAGGTGGACAGCGATCCCATGATGCTGAAACGGGTCCTGGGCAATCTGCTGTCGAACGCCTTTCGATACACGATATCCGGCGGCGTTCTGCTTGGCTGCCGCAGGCGCGGCGCTTCGGTGGAAATCCAGATATGGGATACTGGCCCCGGCATCCCCGCAGATCAGCAAGCAATGGTCTTCGAGGAATTCGTGCAATTGCAGAACCCGGCGAGGGATCGTACGCAAGGCCTTGGCCTCGGCCTTGCCATCGTTCGCCGCACCGCCGTACTGCTGCAACATCCGCTGAAGCTGGTCTCCGTCACAGGGTGCGGTTCGATGTTTTCCGTTACGGTTCCGAAAGCCAGTGCGGTGGAAACCCCCTTGCCCGATGACCGGACGTCACCAGCAGGCATCGCCGTCGCCATCATGGTCGTGGAGGACGAGGGGCATGTTCTCGATATTATGGTGCAGTTGCTCACGTTACAGGGGCATCGCGTCTATGCCGGCCGATCTGCCGCCGAGGTGCAACAGATTCATGCAGAGGCGATGGTGGCCGGTGATGCACCGGTCGATCTGATCATCGCCGACTACCGCCTCGGAGATGGTGCTACGGGCCTGGACGCAATCGAGGCCCTTTGCGCCCATATCGGCCGCTCGGTCCCTGCCGTTATCGTGACCGGCGATACTTCGCCGTCGCGCATCAAGGAAGCCACCGCCAGCGGTCATCGTATTCTGCACAAGCCGATCACCGGCGAGGAATTACACGAAGCGATCGTTGCTGCCTGTGTTGACGGCAAGGAATCAATCAATGGTGGTTGCTAAAAGGATGTGTAGCTGCCCCCAGATTGGCGATCACCCGGCCACGATTGAGATTGTGTCTCGGCGCTGACCTCCCACGGCGCCACCACCTGCGGCGGCCCAGGGCCTTTCGACATTAGCCTCCTTACCGACGACGAAATACGACGTCTGCCGTATCGCTCGCGAATCAACCCAGCGATATCTTTCACCCGCAACTGGTCGCGCTTGAACAGCAGCCGATCTTGAATTCGGCAGTTGGGAGCAGGAGTGCGCCATCAACGGGGGCTATCAAGACGAGCGGCCTCGCTTCACGGCCTTTGCCCATCGCGGCGGCCAGAGGTCGTGAAAATCTTATTAGCAAAGGAGTGATCTGATGACTCACCTATTGATTGCGCGGCCAGACGAACGGCCGTCTTTCCAAAGTTACTTCGATCCCTCGCTGATATTGATCGTTACAATCAGCTGTTTAGGCTTGCTGGTCTCGCTGTGCGCAGCAATCTACGGTTTGGACCTGAGCGCGAGCTTGCTATGAGGATCCATGGAGATCCTGGCCGTTCGGGAAGCGCCTGCAATGCCGGTCTGACGTGCCGAGCTGAAATGCCTGAATGGCTTCTCGCTTGCCGCCACCGCCAGCGGTCATCGTATTCTGCACAAGCCGATCACCGGCGAGGAATTGCACGAATCGATCGTTGCAGCCTGTGTTGACGGCAAGGAATCAATCAATAGTAGTTGCTAAAAGGATGCGTAGCTGCCCCCAGATTGGCGATCACCCGGCCACGATTGAGATTGTGTCTCGGCGCTGACCTCCCACGGCGCCACCACCTGCGGCGGCGGAGGGCCTTTCGACATTTGCCTCCTTACCGACGACGAAATACGACATCTGCCGTATCGCTTGCGAATGAACCCAGCGATATCTTTCACCCCAACTGGACGCGCTTGAACAGCAGCCGATCTTGAATTCGGCAGTTGGGAGCAGGAGTGTGCCATCAACGGGGGCTATTTGATTGCGAAGGAATGCGTTTTCAAAGTGACAGTCGAATTTTCGAACGCCTACAAGAATTTGGATATGGCAATTACCGATAGCTCCCACGCCCGGCGACCATCGCCACCTTTCAAGGCGTGGACAATCGCTGTCCTCGCTGGCTTCGGCATTTTGCACGTCGTCGGAGGATACATGCTGCATCACGCGCCGAGTATCCGCCCCATCGAGACGGCAACAACGGCGATCCACGGCGACTAGATGGATTGGTTGTTGTCACTTGAGTGAGTTCGGACGACCCCACGCTGTCCCGCTATTGACGACCATCACTGTTCCAGAGGAAGCGATGCCATGTCAGACATAGCAGTTTATTTGGTGCTAAGTGGGGCGGTTTTTGCGGGCGCGTTCGTTTCCGGCCTTTCTGGGTTTGCGTTCTCGGCGGTCGCCGGCGCTATCCTGCTACACGTTTTTCCGCCTATAGAAGCTGTGCCATTGATGATGGCTTGCAGCATCACCGTGCAAGCGGCCAATCTGTTTGCGCTACGCAAGAGCATGCAATGGAAAACAAGCCTCGTTTTCATCGCTGGAGGACTATTAGGCATTCCGATCGCGATCTATTTCCTGCAGAATGTGGATACTGGGACCTTCAGACTGGGTTTTGGAACTCTCGTGTCCCTTTACGCGGCATATGCCTTCTTCCGGCCAACGCCTGCCTACTTGCGTCAGATGGAGAGCCAGAGCAGGAACGCGCTGGTAGGGTTCGGCGGGGGGCTGGTCGGCGGGTTGACAGCGATGCCCGGCGCACTTCCGGCGATCTGGTGCGATATCCATGGTCTCCCGAAAAATCAGCAGCGCGGTCTAGTTCAACCCTACATAGGGGTCATGCAACTTTTCGCGCTCGCTCTCATGCTTTCGCACCACAGCCTCTCGTTAAAGGTTTTGATCGACTTTGGCATTTCTCTGCCCGCCTTAGCTGCTGGAACGGCTGTAGGTATCGCCCTGTTCGGACGGATCAACGAATCAGCCTTCAAACGAATTATCCTGGGCTTGTTGCTGTTTTCGGGACTTTGCCTTGTGATCTAGAAGGGGGTCTTCGTGGAAAGGTGTGAGTGGTTTCGGGCTGAACATCATCTGAGAGCGCGAGAGTAGCCTTTTCATACGATGAGGTCGCCGAAATTACGATCGAAGCATCGTGGGTCTAGGCCCGCTTCAAGTGCTGCGCTAGGTTGGTCGAACTTGATGGGTATGACGTTGATCTGTACTCGATCGCTTCCAGCGGTGCTGGAGGAATTGAGGTGGAGTGGCGCACGTCTGCGCAGGGGCGCGGTACTGCGCGAGACTCTAATCGCGGCTGGATGAAAATTAAGTGGCAGGTCACGAGCGGTCAAAACTTTGTCCGCGTTGACAGGCGATATCTGCTTGAAAAAGCGAAAGCATTCCGGCCAAATCAAGTCCGGTCGAAGACAGCGGGGGCTGTATGAAACGGGGCACGGAGCGAATCTTTCGGGAAGCGGCCATTGAGCGGCTTTCGAATCCCGAGCAGCTCGACCATGTTGTCGGCGTCACGCGGCCGTTCGACTGGATGGCCGCGGCGGCGCTGGCGCTGGGTCTTGCCGTGCTATTCGCCTGGAGCGTGCTGGGCCGCATTCCAACCCGTGTATCCGGCGATGGTATTTTGTTGAGCAGTGGCGGTCGCCTAGTCGACGCCGTGTCCGCGGTCAGCGGAAAGCTGGCCTCGCTCGACGTCGGTATCGGCGACGGGGTCCGCCGCGATCAGGTGATTGCCCGGGTCGTGCAGACCGAGACCGAGCAGCGGCTTCAGCAGGCGAGGGACGTCCTGCGCGAGCGCGAGCGCGAGCATGCTGAACTCACCGGGGCGATGTCGCGGGAAATCGATGCCAAGCTTGCAAACTATTCGGCTCAGGAAGCTGGCCTGGCCAATGTGATCGCGGTCGCCGAGCGGCGCACCGCCTATCTCACGGACGAGGTGGCCAAGCTCGAGCCTGCCGCGGCGAGCGGAATTGTCACGCGCAAATATCTCGAGGACCGCCGCGTCGAACTCAACAATGCGCGGGAACGCATCACCGACGCCAAGAACGACATTCTCAAGCTCAATGCGCAACGGTTGGATTTGCAGAGCCAGCGTGAGCGCGATCGGCTGCTCTCGGAATTCAAGGTCAATGATGCCAGGCGGCTGGTGGAGCAGCTTGCTGCCGAGCTGGAACGAGGGTCTCGGATACTAAGCCCCACGGATGGTCGTGTCGTGGAAGTCAAGGTGTCTGGTGGCGCCGTGCTGGCCCTGGGTACGCCGGTTATCGAAATCGAGACCGCGGGCCAGGTCCTGGAAGCGACCGTCTACATGCCGCCTGACCGCGGCAAGAGCATCGGGCCGGGCATGGAGGTTCGTGTCGAGCCGACCACGATCAAGCGGGAAGAATACGGCGCGATTGTCGGCAAGGTGATGACGGTTTCGGAATTCCCTGTGACGCCCCAGGGCATGCTGGCGGACCTGCACAATGATGCATTGGTCAAGCGTTTCTCGCAGGACGGCGCGCCCTATGCGGCGAAAGTGATTCTGGAGCGCGATCCTTCAACCGTCAGCGGGTATCGCTGGACCTCGGGCAAGGGGCCTCCGCTCCGGATGTCGAGCGGCACGCTGACCCGCGCCGAGGTCACAACACGCGAGCAGCCGCCGATCGATCTGGTGATCCCGCTGATGAAGCGGCTGAGTGGAATCGGCGGCTAGGATCGCTCAGCGCATGACCGCGTCATCTCACCAAACCGACGCCCGGCCGGCGCCCCTCGATCGCCTCGGCAACTGGATCAGGCGCATCCCGCTGCCGGTCGGGCGGCGCTGGGTCACTCCCACGGTGTTCCAGATGGAAGCGCTGGAGTGCGGCGCAGCCTCGCTCGCGATGATCCTGGCGTATCACGGTCTCTGGGTGCCACTGGAAAAGCTGCGCGAAGCATGCGGTGTGTCCCGGGACGGCAGCAAGGCCAGCAACGTGCTGAAGGCGGCGCGACGGTTCGGACTGACGGCAAGGGGATTCAGGAAGGAGCCGGCGACGCTGCATGAACTGCCGATGCCCTCGATCATCCACTGGAACTTCAACCATTTTGTGGTGCTGGAAAAGCTGGATTCGGATTACGCCTATATCAACGATCCCTCGGTCGGGCGTCGCAAGGTCGGCCACGATGAGTTTGACGCAGCCTTCACCGGCGTCGTCCTGGCGATGGAGCCGGGACCCGAATTCAAGCTGGGCGGGCGCGAGCCCGTTTTTTTTCCGCTGCTGTTGCGGCGACTGTCGAATTCATCGTGGGCGGTGCTGCTGTTGGTCGCGCTCAGCATGGCGCTCGTGGTGCCCACCATCCTGGTTCCGACATTTGCAAAGATATTTGTCGATGACGTCCTGATCAAGCATGTCGAGGGCTGGTTCACGCCTTTGCTGATCGGCATGGCGATCACCGCCGCGGTGCGTGCGCTGATGACGGCGTTTCAACAGTCGCTGCTCCTGCGCCTCCAGACCAAGCTCACGGTGACGGTCGTCAGCCAGTTGATCTGGCACGTCCTGACCCTTCCGATGGAGTTCTTCACCCAGCGACACTCGGGCGATCTCGCCAACCGCATAGCCGCCGGCGAACAGATCGCCCAGCTACTCTCGAACGGGGTGGCCGCCAACGCGCTGAACCTGATCTCGGTGACCTTCATCACCATCACGATGGCCTTTTACGACGGCCTTCTGGCCGTGATCAGCATCGCAATGGCTCTCCTTAATGTACTCGTCCTCAGGCTGGTTGCGCGCCAGCGCGAGGACCTTAACCGCAAGCTGACGATCGAACGCGCCAAGCTGAACGGAAGCACCATCGAGATCGTCCGCACGATCGAAACGATCAAGGCCAGCGGCTTGGAAGATGATGCTTTCGCGCGCTGGGCGGGGTTTCAGGCAAAGGTCCTGAACGCCGAGCGCGATCTCGGCGTCTATTCCAGCTTCCTCGACAACTGTCCTATCTTCCTGACCGGATTGACCACCGCGGTGGTGCTGGGGTTGGGCGGCCTCCGGATCGTCGATGGCGCATTGACCATCGGTGGTCTCGTCGCCTTGCAGGCGCTGCTCACCGGCTTGGTCGAGCCGGTCAACGCGCTTGTGCAGCAGACCACTGCCTTCCTTGCCATCAAGGCCAACCTGTTCCGGATCGAAGACGTCTTCAACTATCCCGCCCGTCCTCTGGTGCCGATGGAGCGCGCGCCCGCGCGCATGCCCGCAAAACTGTCGGGCCGGGTCGAGTTGAAGGACATCTCGTTCGGCTATTCGGCGCTCGAGCCGCCGCTGATCGAGGATTTCTCACTGGTAGTCGAACCCGGCCGCCGCGTGGCACTGATCGGAGCATCGGGCAGCGGCAAATCCACTGTTGGACGGCTGGTCAGCGGACTCTACCGGCCGTGGTCCGGCGACATCCGCATTGACGGCTGGTCGATGACCGAGATTCCCCAGGAGATATTCACCAACTCGGTCGCCTATATTGATCAGGAGATCCTGCTGTTCGAAGGGACGGCCCGCGATAACCTCACGCTCTGGGACGACACCGTGCCCGAAGCCAGCGTGTCCCGGGCGCTCAAGGATGCGCTCATCCATGAGGAGGTCGCCGTCCGCGCCGGCAATTACGATTGCCATGTGGCCGAGGACGGCAGGAATTTCAGCGGCGGTCAGCGACAACGGCTCGAGATCGCGCGGGCGCTGGTGGGCAATCCTTCCGTGGTCGTCCTCGACGAGGCCACTTCAGCGCTGGATCCGATCGTCGAAAAGGCAATCGACGACAATCTTCGGCGCAGGGGATGCACCTGCATCATCGTTGCCCACCGGCTCAGCACGATTCGCGACTGTGACGAAATCCTGGTGATGAGCAACGGGCGGGTCGTGCAGCGGGGGACGCATCAGGAGCTGCTCGCCGAGGGCGGCGAATATGTCCAGCTGGTGTCGGGCGAATGAGCAGCGCTTACCAGCCTCCGTCGCTCGAAACCCCGCCCCGGCACGCAGGCGCGGCGTCCGCCCCGATCGCGCTCGAAAGCCATCGACCATTGCCGATCAATGATGTCGATCTCGTTCTGCATGTCGCGCGCGGCTATGTGGACCTGTTTGCAGTCAGGGAGACCACCGCAGGCGAGTCGAGCCGACGGCGTCACTTGTTTCGGGTCGAGCAAGGCGCAATCGTTTTCGGTCTGCCTAGCATCCGCGATACGAGCGGGAATTCGGTGGCCGTCATTGCGGTCGGCGGTCTCGAGACGGAGGTCGTGATCGACGATCGCGGCCTTTTTGAGGATCGGGACGCGATCGACGCGTGGGCAGCGCAGGTGTCAGGAATCATCGCGGCCTCCGCTGAGGCTGCGGTCGTGCAGCAGGCCGCGATCGGATCGCGATACACACTGGCATCCGGCGACACTCTCCGGCTGTCCGGCCGGCGGGTCGGCTGGATCGGGATCGAGTGTGGGACCATCGGCGTGATGGAAATGCCGGAGGTCTATGGCTCCCGGGAGAATCCCCTGCCGATACCACCGGGAACATGGATCGTCGCGCGCGAGGACACGACGGTGGACGTTCGGGCGAGCACGGATTTCGCGCTCGCCGAGATATGGGCCGCGCTCGATCGATTCCATGCGCGCGTCATGGAAAGCTTGTGTCTCAGGATCGACGAGGAAGCTCTCGCGGAGGCCGACCGCCTGCGCCTACGCTCGAATCTCAACCGGCTGCGGACCGGCAGCATTGTCGGTCGTCTTGCCGGTATCATCGCTGCTGAGCCTGGATCATCGCGGCCCGGCGCGGCTGGCGCCAACCGTCTGCTTGCCGTCTGTCGGGAAGTCGGAGCAGCCATGGGCATTTCGCTTGAAGCTCCAGCCAGCGTGCTGTCCGGCAGCGACGATCTCGCGAACGCAATGACAATCGCACGGGCGTCGCGGGTGCGGACGCGGCGCCTGCTGCTGAGAGCGGACTGGTGGACCAACAGTGTCGGTCCGTTCGTCGCATTTCTTGGCGAAGATCGACGAGCGGTCGCGATTCTGCCAGGTGCAAGCGGTCGCCACATCATCGTTGATCCCGGCGGTGGCACGCGCCGCGAACTGACGCGGGCGACCGCCTCGGAACTGGCGCCCGAGGCGCTGATGTTCTATCGCCCGCTGCCGTCGCGTGCCCTGATGGTTCGCGATCTCTTGGGGCTCGGCGCCGCGATGGTTCGGGCTGATTTCCTGCGGGTCATGCTGGCGGCCCTGTGCCTCGGCCTTCTCGCGCTGGCCACGCCGCTGGTCACCAAGCTTTTGATCGATTCCGTGCTGCCGCGCGCGGAAGCCGACCAGCTCCTGATCTGCACCATCGCGCTCGTGGTCGTTACGCTGGTCGCCGGCGGGTTTCAGATGATGCAGGGCATCGCCATGCTGCGGCTCGAGAGTCGGTTGGATTGGGTATTGCAGGCAGCGGTTGTCGACCGTCTTCTGCGCATGCCGGCTTCGTTTTTCCGCAACTTTTCTGTTGGCGACCTCGCGGACCGCACGCTTGGTATCGAAGCCGTGCGCGCGATTGTCACCGGCCGTGCCATTCGCGGATTTCTGGCCCTGGTGCAGTGTACCTTCAGTTTTGCCGTGATGCTGTACCTCGACCCCAGGCTCGGCATGTTTGCCGCTGCGCTCGCAGTGCTGCGAGTTGCAATGGTGATGGCGATTAGTCTGGCCCGACTGTCGAGTGAACGGGAGAGCCTTTACCTGCAGGGATGGCTGGAAGGCCTGGTTCTGCAGTTTCTGACCGGCGTCGGAAAACTGCGGGTCGCCAATGCAACCATGCACGCGCTGGCAATCTGGGTCGAGCGCTTCGCCGAGCAGAAGCGCAATTTCATAGCGTCGCAGCGTGCGGGAAATCTCCAGAAGAGCCTTGAAGCGGCGTTTCCCGCGTTGGCGACGCTGCTCATCTTTGCCCTGGCTGAGAACGTGTCCAGCGTCAGGCTGCATGACCTTGGCACCTTCCTCGCATTTTATGCGGCGTTCGGGCTGTCGCTCGCCGCGGTCGGCGAGTGGGCGCGGGCGATCGGCGAACTGCTGGTCGCAATCCCAAGGATCGAGCGGCTCAGGCCGATCATCGCGACGGCGACCGAAATCAGCGACGACCGCAAATCGGTTGGCGAGATCAGCGGCTCGATCGAGTTTGCCAACGTGTCGTTCCGCTACGGCGAAAGCGGACCACCGATTCTCGATGATGTCAGCCTCAGCGTGCACAAGGGAGAATACCTCGCGATTGTCGGCCCGTCGGGGAGCGGGAAGTCGACGCTTTTCCGTTTGCTTCTCGGATTCGAGAAACCGGAGTCCGGCGTGATTTTCGTCGACGGCAAATCGCTCGAGACCATCGACCTTGGACTGTTGCGCCGACAAGTCGGTGTCGTATTGCAGAATTCCAGGCTCGCCTCCGGCAGCATCTATGAGAACATCTGCGGCGCAGCCCAGCTGTCGATTGACCAGGCCTGGGAGATCGCACGGCTGGCAGGATTCGACCGCGACCTCGAGGCCATGCCCATGGGCATGCAGACCATCGTTGCAGAGGGCGTCAACACGCTTTCGGGTGGTCAGCGTCAGCGATTGCTGATCGCGCGGGCGCTGGCGCATCGGCCGCGGCTTTTGCTGATGGATGAGGCCACCAGCGCGCTCGACAACCGATCCCAGGCCGTCGTGAGCGACTCGATCTCACGGCTCAACCTGACCCGTATCGTCATCGCGCACCGGCTCAGTACCGTTCAGTCGGCGGATCGGATTATCGCCCTGGCCGGCGGCAAGATCGTGCAGACCGGCAGCTTCGCGGAGTTGATGGCGCGGCCGGGCCTGTTTGCGAATTTCGCGGAACGTCAACTGATCTAGGGTCACCAATCATGCGCAAGGTCCTCTTCATATTTGGCGTGCTGAATGACTCCGACATCGACTGGATGGCCCGTACCGGCTCACGCCGCGAAATCAGACGACAGGAAGTCCTGATCCAGGAGGGTGTGCCGATCGACGCGATCGTCCTGCTGTTGCAGGGAAGAATGGGAGTCAGCGTGTCCGGCGCGGGCGAGATCGCCCAGATCGAGGCAGGCGACTTCATTGGCGAGATGTCGCTGGTCGATTCAGTGCCGCCCTCGGCCACTGTGGCCGCGAAGGTCGATTCCGTTGCCCTGTTCCTGGACAAGCAGGTCCTGCTGCGAAAGCTCGCGGGAGATCACGCCTTTGCCGGCCGCTTTTATCGCGCTTTGGCAATCCTGCTGTCGGACCGCCTGCGGGCCACCGAGCGCAGGATGGCCTACAGTGAACAAGCGAATGGACTCGGTGACGAAACGGCGCGCTTGAAGGACGAACTTGATCCTGGCGTACTCGATCAGGTGTCGGTCGCGGGCGAACGATTTGACCGTCTGCTCAAGCTTGTGGAGGAGGTCGCGATGAAAGGCGCCAAATCCTGAGGTCGATCGACCGGTGGAGGTACCGATAGCGCCGCCGCGGTCAGCCAAGACTATGCAAGGAAGATGGGCCGGGTCGAAATCTGCAGTGTGGAAATAAAAAGCCGCCCCGGAGGGCGGCTTGCTGGTTAGGCGACCAGCTTGAGTTTTGGCCGCTTTCTTTCGGGCGGCTGCTCGCCTGACGTATTCTTGCGCGGCTTGATGAAGTCGGCCCACGCCTGCAGCGCCTCGCGGCGTCGCGCGATCATCTCGCTGTCCCAGTATGACAGTTCGGCCTCATCGCCGATGCGATGCGACAGACAGAACTCCAGCACTTCACGGCGAAAATTGTGGTTCTTGTTATCGGCGCCCCAATTACGGAAACTCGTGCGACAGCCGTGCATGGTGGATTTGATGCCAGTTCGCTCGATGGACCCAACAAGCGCGTTTGCCCGGAACGGCTGATGCGTCTCGGCGTGATCGGACGGGAACACGTACTTACCGGTGCGCGGCATCGAGCGGATGATCTCGATGGCCTGATCGGACAGCGGCACAAGATGCGGCTTCGGCTCTAGCTCGCCCTTGATCTTCATCTTCTCGGCTGGAACGATCCACGTGATTGCTTCGAAGTCGAGTTCGTCCCACTCCATCAGTCGAATTTCCTGAGAGCGCGCGACAGTGAGGATGCCGATCTCGACACAACGGGCAGCAACGCCGCCATCAAGCCGCAGGCCGGTCATCATCTGTGGCATCTTCGTGTAGGGCGCCGACCTGTGCCCCGTCTTGCGATGCAGCTTCCGGGGCGAGGGCAGCAGGTGTTTGAGGTTGCCGCGCCATGCGGCCGGATTCTCGCCCGTGCGAAGCTTCAACTCCTTGGCAGCGTCCATCAGCCGCTCGATCCGCTGGCGCGTCCGTGACGCCGTGACCGGCTTCACGCTCCAGATCGGCTTGAGCGCCTCCAGCACGTGCTCAGTGGTGATCTCGTGGACTTTCAGATCATGCAGGCTCGGTACGTCGCGGATGGAGCGCGCCCACTGCTTCTCCTCTTCCTCCGACAGACCCTTGCACCAGCGGGGGTATTGTTCCTCGGCAAATTCCTTGAACGTCTTGCCGCGCTGTGTGGTGGCCCGCTTCTTGATGCGCGGATCGACGCCATCGCGCTTCAAGGCGACCTTGTATTCGCGGGCCTTGTTGCGCGCGCTGCTCAACGTCAGTACGTCGCCGGCCGCGCTGTCGCGGTCGCCGATCCTGGCGAACTCCATTTGCGCCCGTTTGCCGTCAAGGTCGGTGAAGCGGAAGGCCCACACCCGATCACCGCTCTCGCGCACGACCAGATAAAGCCCCCCGCCGTCCGCATGAACGCCAGCTTGCAGCGATTTAACTTGGTTCGAATTGAGTGCCACTTTAACGTTCCCATTCCGTTTACCACTTACCGTCGCGGATGCTTCGCTCGCGACGGTCAGTCGTTCCAAAATCGCCCTGTTTTGGATGTAGGACCATCACGGATACTTTGGAAGGGAGAGCAGCGTCAACTTACCGCTTTTTCGCCAAAAGCGGCCCCAAAAGCGGCCGGCGTTAGGCGATTTTCGGCAAAGTCAGACGACAGAAGATGCGGATAACAATTTGTTATTACAAGAAAATATTAGAAGTGACGATGGCCAATGATAGCAGCCGCAGCCCTCAGATTAGGTGCATGATCCGTGACGGCATTCGGTAAACTCATACGCACCACGGCGTTCCGGTTGACGCTGGTCTATCTGTTTTTGTTTGCGTTGTTTGCTGCCTCGCTGCTGGGCTATTTCGCCTGGAATACGCGCCGGCTGATCACCGAGCAGATCGCCACCACGGTGAACGCTGAAACCGGCGAGTTATCGGATATTTTCGGACGCCGCGGGTTGCGCGGGCTGGTTTTCAACATCGAGAATCGGGCGTTGCGGCCCGGCGCCAATCTTTATCTCGTGACCACCCCGGCGGGGCAGGCCATCGCCGGCAATGTCGGCTCGCTTGGGCCGGGCGTGATGGCGAGCACAGGCTGGTCTGAGACCGCCTATCGGCGGCTGGACGAGCAGGACGCCGCAGATCACCGCGCGTTGGTGCGCGTCACGGAACTGTCCAGCGGCTTCCGGCTCCTGATCGGGCGCGATCTGGAGGAACGGAGACGATTGTTCGGCATTGTCGCGAAAGCCGCGCAGTGGTCGGTATTGATCGTGGTCGTGCTCGGCCTTGGCGGCGGCATCTTTGTGGCGCGTCGCGTGTTGCGGCGCATCGACGCCATGACCGGCACCACCCAGCGCATCATGGCGGGCGACCTGAGCGGACGGCTACCGGTTGGGCGCAGCGGCGACGAACTCGACCGTCTGGCGGGAAATCTCAACGCCATGCTGGAGCGGATTGAAGCCCTGATGATGGGTCTCAAGGAAGTTTCCGACAACATTGCCCACGATCTGAAGACGCCGCTGACGCGGCTGCGCAACCGCGCCGAGGAGGCGCTGGCAAGATCCGGCAGCGAGGCCGAATATCGCGCGGCGCTGGAACGAACCATCGAGGAATCCGATGGCCTGATCCGGACCTTCAATGCGCTGCTGATGATCGCGCGCGCCGAATCCGGGCAGGCGCGCGACAATATGGACGACTTTGACGCCGCCGACGTCGCCAATGGCATTCACGAGCTCTATGAGCCGCTCGCGGAAGACGACGGCATGATCCTGCACGTCAAGACGGTGCCCACGCCGCTTCACGGCAACCGCGAATTGATCAGCCAGGCGCTGGCTAACCTCGTCGAGAATGCCATCAAATACGGTAAGCCCACCCCAGCCGCGCAGCCGCTAGGTGCCGACGCGGTCACCGGCGCCAACAAAGAGGTTTTGATCGAAGCCCGGCGTGACGGCGATCAGGTGCTGCTCAGCGTCACCGATCACGGGCCGGGAATTCCGGAAGCCGATCGCAGACATGCGGTGGAACGATTCGTACGGCTCGAAGCGAGTCGCACCCAGCCGGGTTCCGGCCTTGGGTTAAGTCTGGCGTCGGCGGTGGCGACGCTGCACGGCGGCGATCTCAGGCTCGGCGATGCTTATCCGGGATTACGCGCGACACTGGCGATCCCGGCGCGGGCCGGTGTCAGTGACAGGCTTGCGGCTCAAACACCGGATGTGCCACAGAAGGTGGCATGATCCCATCTGCGAAGGACGACGCGGACCGACATTGTCTGGCCGCGCTGTTCGTGGACGGACCTCATGTGTCCGCTCCCGCTGAAGCCGAACAGCGTCTGGCCGCCTGGCTCGCCGATCTCGAGCCGCAGCAGACGGCTGCGATCCGCGAACTTGCCGCGCAGTTTCCTCACGCCAACACCATCCTTCTGGGCATCGCGGAATCGTCGCCTTATCTGTTCGACCTGATGCGCGCCGATGCCGCGCGCCTGATCCGGCTATTCGCCTGCGATCCAGAGTCTCACCTTGCGCGGCTGATCGAAAACACGCGCCGCGACATAGTCGCTGCATCGAGCGAAGCCGATGTGATGCAATTGCTCCGTCGCATGAAGTCGGAAGCCGCCCTGCTGATTGCTCTCTGCGATATTGGCGGCGTCTGGCCGGTGATGCGGGTAACCGCTGGCTTGACCGATCTTGCGGTCGCCTCGGTGCAATCGGCGCTGCGTTATTTGCTGCGACAGGAAGCCGTGCGCGCAAAATTGTTGCCGCCGAGCCTCGAGCGCCCCGAAGAGAACAGCGGTCTGATCGTGCTCGCCATGGGCAAGATGGGCGCCGGCGAACTGAATTTTTCCAGTGACATCGATCTGATCGTATTTTTCGATCCCGCCGCGCCGACGCTTGCCCCTGATATCGAGCCGCAGCCGTTCTTCGTGCGCGTCACGCAGGGCCTCTCGCGGTTGCTGCAACAGCGCACCGGCGACGGTTACGTGTTCCGCGTTGACCTGCGGCTGCGGCCGGATCCTGCCTCGACGCAGGTGGCGATCTCGACTGCCTCGGCGCTGCACTATTATGAGCGGGAAGGGCGGACCTGGGAACGCGCCGCGATGATCAAGGCACTGCCCTGCGCCGGCGACGGCGAAGCAGGCGAAAGGCTGCTCGCGGAAATCGCGCCCTTTGTCTGGCGCAAGCATCTGGATTTTGCAGCGCTTGCCGACGTGCACGACATGAAACGGCAAATGCAGACGTTTCGCGGTCAAAGCGACATCGCGGTCGAGGGCCACAACGTCAAGATCGGCCGCGGCGGCATCCGCGAAATCGAGTTTTTCGCGCAGACCCAGCAATTGATTGCGGGCGGGCGACATCCCGAATTGCGGGTGCGGCCGACGCTGGAAGCGCTGAACGTGCTGGCATCGAACAACTGGATCACCTTCGAAGCGCGCGATGAGATGTCCGCGGCCTACGAGTTCCTGCGGCGGGTCGAGCACAGGCTGCAGATGGTGGCCGATGAGCAGACGCATACGCTGCCCGACGATATGGAGGCGGTGGAGCGCTTCGCCTGTTTCTTCGGCTACGACAGCCGTGCGGCATTCTCAAAGGACCTGCTTGGCCATCTCAACGTCGTCCAGGGGCATTACAGCAAGCTGTTCGAGGGCGATCCAGTCGGCACCGCGAAACTGCCGGCAGCGGATTACAGCGCCGGTCCGGACGACCCGCGTCTGATCGAGCACCTGACGGCGCTCGGTTTCAAGAAGCCGATCATGGTGGCGGACACGGTGCGACAATGGATGGTCGGCGACTACAGGGTGTTTCGGACCGAATCGACGCGAAATGCTTTTGTCGAGTTCGTCCCCGCGCTGATCGTCGGACTGGCCCACGCCGAAGAGCCGGATGACGCCGTGACGGCCTTCGACCGTTTCCTGCACGCGCTGCAGCGTGGCGGGCGGCTGATTTCGCTGCTCAGCCAGAACCGCGATCTCGTCGCCTTGGTGGCGCTAATCCTCGGCGCCGCGCCGCGCCTCGGCGACATGCTGGCGCGGCAGCCGCAGATCATGGACGGGTTGATCGATCCGCGCTTCTTCGGCGCGATGCCGGACCGGCACGAAATATCTGCGCGCCTTGCCGCGACCCTGAACGATGCGAATTCCTACGAAGAGTTCCTCGATCGGTTGCGGTTGTTCGGCCAGGAAAGCCTGTTCCTGATCGGCACCCGAATCCTTTCCGGCACGGTGTCCGCCCCGCAAGCCAGTGTCGCGTTCGCCGACGTCGCCGAAGGCATCGTCCATACCGTGCATGGTCTGGTGACCGATCGGTTCGCGGCCCAGCACGGCCATATCAAAGGGCAGGAGACCGCGCTCCTGGCGATGGGCAGGCTGGGCAGCCGTGAGATGACCGCCTCGTCCGACCTCGATCTGATCCTGCTCTATGATTTCGATCACGAACAGCCGGACTCCGACGGCGAGCGATCCCTCCACGGCGCGCATTATTTCGCGCGCTTTACCCAGCGGTTGATCAGCGCCTTCACGACGCGGACAAATTACGGCGTGCTCTATGACGTGGATATGCGGCTGCGCCCGTCCGGCAGGGCAGGTCCGTTGGCCTCGCGCATCGACTCCTTTGCTCAATACCAGGAGCGCGAGGCCTGGACCTGGGAGCATATGGCGCTGACCCGCGCCCGGGTGATTTCATCGTCATCGGAGTTTCGTGCCAAAATCGAAAAGATCATTCGCGAGGTGCTGACGCGGCGGCGCGACGCCGCCAGCATTGCCACCGACGTGGCGGACATGCGGCGTGCCGTTGCGCTGGAGAAGGGTGAGGACGACGTCTGGGACCTGAAATATGCCGCCGGCGGCATCGTCGACATCGATTTCATCGCTCAATATCTCCAACTTGTTCACGCCGCGGACAAGCCGGACATTCTCGACGTCAACACGCTGCACGTGCTCGACAACGCCGCGCGGCTTGGCGTTCTGCCGCAATCGGCCGCGGAGGTCTTGCGTCCTGCGGCTCGCCTCTATCATGACCTCACGCAAATTCTGCGGCTCTGCGTCAGCGACAAATTCAAGCCGGAAACATCGGGAGAAGACCTGTTGCGCATGATGGCGCGCGCCGGCGACGCACCGGACTTTTCGTCGCTCGAGGCGCGGGTCACGGAGACGCAGACCGAGGTGCGCCGGGTGTTTTTGGCGTTGGTCGGCAAAGGCAGTTAGGGCTTGGCTTAAGCCCTCTTCAGCGCCTCAAGGGCATCCCGCACGTCCGGATCGAGCCCCGTGCCGCCCGCATCGAGATGTGCCAGGATCGCGGAGCGCATCCGAGGGTCCCAGAATTTCCGGATGTGATCGGTAATCCCGGGCACCGCCTTGTCGTGGCCCTGGCTCTCGAAGAATTTGCCAATCTGGTTGGCCATATAGATCAACCGGTCAGGCGACATCGACGACTCCCCGGGTGTCAACTCCCGCTGTAATCCGGCTCGGATGCGTGAAGATCTCGAACCCGTCGGCGCGTGCAATGGCGGCCAGCGTGATGCCGGCCGCATCCGCCATTCGGACGGCGAGGGCTGTCGGCGCGGAGACAGCGACCATCAGAGGCGCGCCCATCGTCGCCGTCTTCTGCACCATTTCGACCGAGACCCGGCTGGTCAGCAACACCATGCCCTCGCTTGCGGAAACCTTGTCTTGCGCCAGCGCGCCGGCCAGCTTGTCGAGCGCGTTGTGACGGCCGACATCCTCGCGCAGGGCGACAATGCCGCGCGACGGCATCCAGAACGCCGCCGCATGAACCGCGCGGGTTTCGATGTTGATCTGTTGCAGCGGCGGAATGCTCTGCATCGCCGCCGTGATCTCCCGCGGCGAAAACGACCGGCCCGGCGCGACGATGGCCGCCGGACGAACCGCTTCGGCGATTGAATCGATGCCGCATATTCCGCAGCCAGTCGGTCCGGCGATATGCCGCCGCCGCTCATTCAATCGATCCGCCTTGGATGGCGCCAGCCACATCCGCAGCTCGATGCCGTCGTCGAGATCCACGATATCCAGCGAGTCGATATCGTCAGGGGATTGGATGATGCCTTCGCTGAGGCTGAATCCAATTGCAAAATCCCTGAGATCCCGCGGCGTGGCCATCATCACGGCATAGGTACCGCCGTTGTAGGTCAGCGCAGTCGCAGTCTCTTCCGGAATGATGCGCATGCCTTCGCTCAGGCCGCTGGCGCGCCATATCTGACGATCAACTGTGCGAACCGGATCGTGCACGGCTACTCCGCGGCTTCAACGACAGGCGCGATGCGGCGGGAATGGCGGGCCTGCTCGTCATAGGCCTTCTGCCATTCCGACGGACCGTTCGACGGCGATATCTGTACCGCCGTGACCTTGTACTCCGGACAATTGGTCGCCCAGTCGGAATATTCTGTCGTGATGACGTTGGCCTGCGTGTCCGGATGATGGAAGGTGGTGTAGACCACCCCTGGCGCGACCCGCTCGGTGATCAGCGCACGCAATGTGGTTTCACCGGCGCGGCTTGCGAGCCTTACCCAGTCGCCGTCCCGCACCCCGCGCTGTTCGGCATCGTGCGGATGCATCTCCAGCCGATCCTCCTCATGCCACACCACATTCGCGGTGCGCCGCGTCTGGGCACCGACATTGTACTGGCTGAGAATGCGGCCGGTCGTCAGCAGCAGCGGGAACCTCGGCCCGGTACGCTCATCGGTTGCGACATATTCGGTGATCATGAACTTGCCCTTGCCGCGCACGAAACCGTCGATGTGCATGACCGGCGTACCCAGCGGCGCCTTCTCGTTGCAGGGCCACTGCACCGAGCCGACTTCGTCAAGTTTTGCGTAAGACACGCCGCTGAACGTGGGGGTCAGCGCGGCGATCTCGTCCATGATTTCGCTGGGATGCGTATAGTGCATCTCGTATCCCAAGGCCTTGGCGAGGCCGAGGGTGACTTCCCAATCTTCCAGGCCATTGCGTGGCGTCATCACCTTGCGGACGCGCTGAATGCGGCGTTCGGCATTGGTGAAGGTGCCGTTCTTTTCCAGGAAGGTCGATCCCGGCAGGAATACATGCGCGTAGTTCGCGGTCTCGTTCAGGAAGAGATCGTGAACGATGACGCATTCCATCGCCGACAGCGCTGCGACGACATGCTTGGTGTTGGGGTCGGACTGCAGGATGTCCTCGCCCTGCACATAGAGGCCCATGAAGGTGCCTTCGATGGCGGCGTCGAACATATTGGGAATGCGCAGGCCCGGCTCCTTGTTGAGCTTGACGTTCCACAGGGATTCAAACGTCTCGCGCACGGCATCGCCGGAAATGTGCCGGTAACCCGGCAGCTCATGCGGGAATGAACCCATGTCGCAGGAGCCTTGCACATTGTTCTGGCCGCGCAGCGGATTCACGCCGACGCCGGGCCGGCCGATATTGCCGGTCGCCATCGCCAGATTGGCGATCGCGATCACCGTGGTCGAACCCTGGCTATGCTCGGTGACGCCGAGGCCGTAATAGATCGCACCATTGCCGCCGGTGGCGAACAGCCGTGCCGCCGCGCGCAATTCCTTGGGATCGACGCCGGTAGCAATCGCTGTGGCTTCCGGGCTGTTCTTCGGCAGCGCGACGAATGAGGCCCAGTCCTCGAACTCGCTCCAGTCGCAGCGCTCGCGCACGAAGGCTTCATCGGCCAGACCTTCGGTGACGATCACATGGGCAATGGCGGTGAGCACGGCGACGTTGGTGCCGGGCAGCAGCGGCAGATGATGCTGCGCCTCGATATGGGCGGAACGGACGATATCGGTGCGGCGCGGATCGATGACGATCAGTTTGGCGCCGGCGCGCAGCCGCTTCTTCAATCGTGAGGCGAAGACCGGATGGCCGTCGGTCGGATTGGCACCGATGATCATAACGACATCGGTGTGCTCGACGGAATCAAAGTCTTGCGTACCGGCCGAGGTGCCGAACGTGCTGGACAGGCCATAACCGGTCGGCGAATGACAGACACGCGCGCAGGTATCGACGTTGTTGTTGCCGAAGCCGGCGCGGATCAGCTTCTGCACCACGAACACTTCTTCATTGGTGCAGCGTGACGAGGTGATGCCGCCGACGGCATCGCGGCCGTGCTTCGCCTGAATACCCTTGAACTTGGCCGCGGCAAAATTGAACGCCTCGTCCCATGATACTTCGCGCCAGGGATCGGTGATCTTCTCGCGGATCATCGGATTGAGGATGCGCTCCCTGTGGTTGGTATAGCCCCACGCGAAGCGGCCCTTGACGCAGGAATGGCCGCGATTGGCCTTGCCCTCCTTGTACGGCACCATCCGCACGACTTCCTCGCCGCGCATTTCGGCCTTGAAGGTGCAGCCGACGCCGCAATAAGCACAGGTCGTCACGACAGAATGCTCGGGCTGGCCGATTTCGATCACGGATTTTTCGGTAAGCGTCGCGGTCGGACAGGCCTGCACGCAAGCGCCGCAGGACACGCATTCGGAGCCGAGAAAACTCTCACTCATGCCCGGCGACACCCGGCTGTCGAAACCGCGCCCCGAAATCGTCAACGCGAAGGTGCCTTGCACTTCCTCGCAGGCGCGGACACAACGCGAGCAGACGATGCATTTCGACGGGTCATAGGTGAAGTACGGATTGGATTCGTCCTTCGGCATCCAGGCCGCGTTGATCGCGCCATCGGATTTGGCGAAGACATGGTTTTCGCCTTCATAGCCATAGCGCACGTCGCGCAAGCCGACCGCACCTGCCATGTCCTGCAATTCGCAATCGCCATTGGCGGCGCAGGTCAGGCAGTCGAGCGGATGGTCGGAGATGTAGAGCTCCATCACGCCCTTGCGGAGCTTTTTCAGCCGCTCAGTCTGGGTGTGGACGACAAGGCCTTGCATCGCGGGCGTGGTGCAGGAGGCGGGCGTGCCGGCACGGCCTTCGATCTCGATCAGACACAGGCGGCAGGAGCCGAAGGCGTCCACCATGTCGGTGGCGCAGAGTTTCGGGATCTGCGTGCCTGCTTCCATCGCCGCGCGCATGATCGAGGTGCCCTCGGGCACCGTGACACTATGGCCGTCGATGGTTAGCGTCACCATCGTCTCGGATTTGGAGCGCGGTGTCCCGAAATCGATTTCCTGAATCAGTGACATGGCGATCCTCCTTTATTCCGCGGCCTGCAGGCGCGTGGGCGCCGGGCCGAAATCGTCCCGGAAGTGCTTCAGCGCGCTCATGACCGGGTAGGGCGTGAAGCCGCCCAGTGCGCAGAGCGAGCCGAATTTCATGGTATTGCAGAGGTCTTCCAGCACGGCTGTGTTCTCCGTGACGCGGTCGCCGGCGCGGATCCTGTCGATGGTCTCGACGCCGCGGGTCGAACCGATCCGGCAGGGCGTGCACTTGCCGCAGGATTCGATGGCGCAGAATTCCATCGCGAAGCGGGCCTGTTTCGACATGTCGACGCTGTCGTCGAATACCACGATGCCGCCATGGCCGATCAGGCCGTCGCGCGCGGCGAAGGCTTCATAGTCGAACGGCGTATCGAACAACGCGCGCGGAAAATAGGCGCCGAGCGGACCGCCGACCTGCACGGCGCGCACGGGGCGTCCGGTGAGCGTGCCGCCGCCGATATCGTCGATCAGTTCGCCGAGCGTGATGCCGAAGGCAACTTCGAACAAACCACCGCGCTTGATGTTGCCAGCGAGCTGGATCGGCATCGTGCCGCGCGATCGGCCCATGCCGAAATCGGCGTAGGCTTTCGCGCCGCCGGCCAGGATGAAAGGGATCGCCGCGAATGACAGCACGTTGTTGATCACGGTGGGCTTGCCGAACAGGCCCTTATGCGCCGGTAGCGGCGGCTTGGCGCGGACGATTCCGCGGCGGCCTTCGAGGCTCTCCAGCAGCGAAGTCTCTTCGCCGCAGACATAGGCGCCGGCGCCGACCCTGACTTCGAGATCGAAACTGTGGGTGGATTGGCAGATGTTCGCGCCGAGATAGCCGGTGCGCTTTGCCGCCGCAATCGCCGCGTTCATCGCCTCGACGGCATGCGGATATTCCGAACGGATATAGATGTAACCCTTGGTGGCGCCGACGGTGACGCCTGCAATGGTCATGCCTTCGATCACCACGAAGGGATCGCCTTCCATGATCATGCGGTCGGCGAAAGTGCCGCTGTCGCCTTCGTCGGCATTGCAGACGATGTATTTGCGGTCGGCGCTGGTCTGCGCCACGGTTTTCCATTTGATGCCGGTGGGAAACCCGGCGCCGCCGCGGCCGCGCAGCCCGGATGCGGTGACATCCGCCAGAATCGCGTCCGAACCCAGCGTCAGCGCGCGCTCGAGGCCCCTGTAGCCAACGTGGGCACGGTAGTCCTTGAGCGAACGTGGGTCGACCACGCCGCAGCGCGCAAAGGTTAGACGGGTCTGCCGTTTCAGCCAGGGAATCTCTTCCGTGACGCCAAGCCGCAGGACGTGCGGGCCGTCCGCGACCATGGCACCGAGCACGGACGCGGCATCGGCCTCGGTCACCGGGCCGAACGCGACACGCCCTTGCGCTGTTGCGGCCTCGACCATCGGCTCCAGCCAGTACAGGCCACGCGAGCCGGTCCTGACGATTTCGACAGTTACGCCGCGTTTCTCCGCGGCCCGTTCGAATGCAAGCGCAACGTCATCCGCTCCGACCGCAACGGCACCGGCATCGCGCGAGATAAAAATACGGAATCTCATCGCTGCGCCTCCGTGATCAGCGCATCGATCCGTGCTTCGTTCAGCCGTCCGACCACGCGGCCATCCAGCATCGCCGACGGCGCCGTTGCGCACAGGCCGAGGCAATAGATCGGCTCCAGCGTCACCCGGTCGTCGGCCGTGGTGTTGCCAATGGCAATGCCGAGTTTCGCTTCCGCGCGCGCAGCCAGCGCGTCGCCGCCGGCGGCCTGACAGGCTTCGGCGCGGCACAATTTCAACACATGCCGGCCTGCGGGCTCGCGACGGAAATCATGGTAGAACGTGAACACGCCATGGACCTCAGCGCGCGACAGATTGAGCGCGTGGGCGATCATGGGAATCGCGGGCTCCGGCACATAACCGAACGCCTGCTGTAGCGCATGCAGGATCACCAGCGTCGCGCCTTCAGGATGGGTGTGCTCCGCGATAATCTCGCCGCCGCGCGCGGCATCCCATGGTTCGTAAACTGGCGTCATCCGCGTTCTCTATCAGGGGCTTGTTGCCAGGCTGATGAGAGTTGGAATCGATCCAAATATCAATAAAGCTGTCTCATGCTGCGATAAGGAAACGCGATCAATGCGGATATGAAATCGTGCAATACGAAAATAGAATGATCGCACATGAGCGCTGCCGCAAAGCCATTCGGCGTTGCTTTTAGCGTGTTTGTCCGGTCGGGACCGTGATATTCGTTACCTGAAACCTATCGAGAGGGTTCTTTTGATCGACAAGCTTGAACTTCTGCTGGCCCTGGCCAAGGAGCGGCACTTCGGACGCGCCGCCGAGGCCTGTGGCGTCACGCAGCCGACGATGTCGACAAGCCTCAAGCAGCTCGAGGAGATCCTCGGCGTCATGCTGGTGCAGCGCGGCTCTCGGTTTCAGGGTTTCACGCCCGAAGGGGAGCGGGCGCTCGACTGGGCGCGGCGCATTGTCGGCGACGCCCGCGCCATGCGGCAGGAGATCAACGGGCTAAAGGACAAGCTCTCCGGCGAAATCCGGATCGCGGCAATTCCTACCGTGCTCGGCATGGTCGCGTCGTTGACGACGCCGTTTCGCGCGCGCCATCCGGATGTGCGCTTTCGAGTAGTATCCTGCACGTCGGCCGATGTTCTCGGATTATTGGAAAACCTGGAGGTCGATGCCGGGCTGACCTACATCGAGAACGAACCGCTCGGCAAAGTTCGCACGATTCCACTCTACAACGAGAGCTATCGGCTGCTGACCGCGCCGGATGCAATGTTCGGCGATCGCGATTCTGTCACCTGGAAAGAGGTCGGGCAGGTGCCGTTGTGCCTGTTGACGCCGGACATGCAGAACCGCCGGATCATCGATCGCGCGCTCCGCTCGGTCGGAGCCGAGGCCACGCCAACGCTTACCTCGAACTCGCTGCTGGTTCTCTACACCCATGTGAAGACAGGACGCTGGGCCAGTGTGATGCCGGCGAAGCTCGCGGAGACGCTTGGTTTGTCCGATACGGTCCGGAGCATTCCCATTGTCGATCCGATCGTCAACTACAGCATTGGACTGGTGGTTCCGCAGCGCGACCCGATGACGCCATTGATTGCCGCGCTGGTCCACACCGCGCGTGAGGTCGCGCCGACGCTGGAATCGTGAGCGGCTAGGCCGCCACGGAGATTTTCGGCCTGGTCTTGCCCGCGTCGCGCGGCAACGACACGCAGACCACAGTGCCGGTACCGAGCTTCGAGCGCAGCCGCATCGACCCGCCATGCAGAGTGGTGAGCGACCTGGCGATCGCCAGTCCTAATCCCGAGCCGTGATAGGTCTTGGTGAGCTGGCTCTCGACCTGCTCGAACGGTCTGCCGAGCCGCTGCAGCGATTGCGGCGCGATACCGATGCCGGTGTCGGCAATCATCAGCAGGATGGAGTCGTTGAGCAACCGACTGCGGACAACCACCTTGCCGCCGTCGGGCGTGAATTTGACCGCGTTGGACAAGAGATTGACGATGATCTGTTTGACCGCGCGGCGATCTGCCACCACCGAAAGGGGCCCTTCGATATCGGCGTCGATCAGCAGCTTCTTGTCGTCGGCGCGGCCTGACACCACGCGAAGCGATTCCTCCAGCGTCTTCGACAGATAGAGCGTTTCCATTTCGAGCTTCATCCGGCCGGCTTCGATCTTCGACATATCCAGGATGTCGTTGATGACCTCGAGCAGATAGTGGCCGCTGGTCAGGATATCGTGGCAGTATTCCTGATATTTTTCCGAACCGAGCGTTC
>JAQGKC010000323.1 GCA_028290305.1 Bradyrhizobium sp. | reverse complement strand
TGCCACCGGACGGCCTTTTGAGCCATGTTTCCGTGTGAGATGGCGCGGTATATAGCGGGATTTTCGCGAGAAGCAAGGAAATCCGGCCGTTTGTAGCAGCCCCCGCGAGCAATTCGCGCAGCTGTCTCCCGCTGCGGCTAACCCCAGAGCGGTATCCGGTCAGACCCCGAACTGAGGTCTAACCGGCTCCGCTTTCAGCATTTCGGAACGTTCGGCGGGCATTTCTTGGCCGCAGCGGGCGCAGCCGGCCGCGGCGGAGCTGGTCGCGGCGGCGGAGGCGGCGCCGGACGAGCGACTTGGGGTGCCGGTCGCGGCGGAGGCGGCGGGGCCGGCCGTGGAGGTGGCGCGGCCGCCCGGGGCGGTGGAGGCGCTGGCCTCGCTATCGCCGGAGCCGGACGCGGTGGCGGCGGCGCAGCCCGGTGTGGCGGCTCAGCTCGCTGAATTTGCGGCTTCGGCGCGGCGGCCGGTACAATTGGCTTTGCGCGTGCTGCGGCGGGTTTGGGTGGCGTCGGTGGCGGCGGAACCGCGTTCGGCTTTCGCACCGTTTCCGGAACGATCGGCTTGGCTTCAGGGGCCTGAGCCGAGCCGCCAGCTTTCGGCTGACCTACCAAGGGTGCTGGCGTATTCGTTGCCGGCGTTTTCGGGTTACCCGCGGCTGCGGGGAGTTTCGCGGTAGCCCCTGCAGCCGGAGGCGTCGTCATCGGCCGATTCTGAGGAGCGGGATTCGTCGCGTTTGGAACGGGCCCTGTCGCCGCCGGGGGTGCAGGAGGCGCTCCTTTCGTGCCCGGCACTGGGAGTGTATTGGCCTTCGGCAGCGCGTTGGCTTTCGGCAGCTCATTAGGGGGCACATTAGTCGGTAACGGCGTATTCGGCGCACCTTTCTGACCCAACGGCGCGCCGGCAGTTCCGGACTTTGTGGCGGGATTGATCAAGGCGCTTTGCGGCATCGGCAGTTTTCCCTGCTGGATCAGCGTGGCCTTATGCATTGCGGCGCCCGGCAGCGCCGTACCGGCGCCAGTCGGTGGTGTAACACCACCCTGCCCCGGCTTCGCGGCGGGCGACACCGATGGAATGGTACCACCTTGGGCGTTGGGTTGAGCATTGGGCGCCCCCGGAGCAATCGGCGCCGGTTGAGCCGCCGGCCGGTTGATGACGTTGTTGATGACGGTCGTGTTGTGGATATTGGTGAAAATGATGTTGTTCGGCGGCGGTGCTACATAAACCGGTGCCCGGACGTAGACCGGGATCGGCACAAAGAACGGCTGCGGCAGGATGAACAGCCCGATCGGCGGCGGTGGCGGCTCCAAGATGACGAAATCCGGCGGCGGCGGGGGCAGGAAAAACACCGGCGGCGGCGGCGGCGGCGCGAAATCGAACTCCGGATCGCTGAACATCAGCACCGGACGATCGACGTAGATGACTTCATCGGGCGGCGGCGGCGGCACGTCGTAGTCGATGACTGCGAATGATGGCGGCGGCTCCAGCGGAGCGGTGAGAATGGCAAGGCGGCGACGGGCATCGCCGGCATGGGACCCGCGTGGATAGCGCCGGAGGTACGACCAGTAAGCCTGCGGCGTATCCGCCCGATAAGTGCGCAGCCAGGTGATCGCTTCACGCCGCGCGGCGACGATCGCCAGCACCCGCTTCGCCAGTGGATCGCCGGGATAGGCAGCCAGGAAATCCTCATAACCCTGCATTGTGTCGCGTTCGAGTGCTGCGGCGTAGGCATCCTGTGCACCGAGATCGCGGATCGGTCTGTTCCTGATCGCGGCGACCTGATCCGGCGCAGCCCGCGCCGGTGCATCCGGCGCGCGATCGAAAAACATGAACTGCGCATCGATCTTCTCTGCGTCCCATGGCACTTGCGCACCTTTGCTCGCGTCGTTGACGCGCAGCCGAACGCGGTTGAAAACCTCCGGCAGCGGCAGTCCGCCGGCGCGGATCATCTCTGCGAGCGACTGCGCGTAAACGCCATATGACCCTTGCTCATTAGGAGCGACCGTGCCCGGCGCGGCATTGAACGCGATCAACGTGTGCGGATCCGGTTCAACCAGAGCGAGGCCGCTCGCGATCGGCTGGCCGCCCTCGATAAAAGGCTGCTGCCGGGCCGCGTCCAGGACGATGATGCCGGCCTTCAGCGGAAGCGATGTAAGCTGACGGATGTAGTCGCTGATCCGCAATCCTTCGATTGGAACGT
Source organism: Bradyrhizobium sp. (assembly GCA_028290305.1). The sequence continues at coordinate 11,582 of JAQGKC010000323.1, read as the reverse complement.
CCGTGTCGCGACTTAGCGCGGAGTCGACAGGTATAAAATAGTTCTCGCCGGCCAACTGCATTCCGTAACCCGCGAGATACACCATCGCGACCGTACCCGGACCTGACGCTTGAGCTTTCTGGATGAAATCGCGGAAGCTTCCGCGCAACGTGTCGCCGTCGAGGTCACGAGCCCCGACCACATCGAAGCCCGCCGCTTGCAAGGTTTGCGCGATCAAGCCCGCGTCGTTGGCCGCAGTCGCTAGCGGCGACTTGGCGTAAGCGCCATTGCCGACGACCAGTGCAATCCGCTTTTCCTGCTGCTGCTGCGCGTTGGCGGAACTCAGCATCCCCGGGAGCCCGGAAAAGAGGATCAAGCAGAGCGAAAAAACTGAAAAAGTTTTGTTCACATGCATGGCTTTTCTGTCCACCCACGGTTCAAATACGACATCCGCGCATTGAGCGCACCGCTAGCTGAACATCGTTTGAACGAAAAGCGCTGCCAATAAGGCATTGCGCATGACCGTCGCCTCGGCGGAGTGGCTTTGCCGAATGGCTAATCAGATCAATCCCGCCGCGAGTGCTGGATCATATGATGATCTGGGGCGATGGGCATTTACGTCGGGTCTCAGCGGACCGGCACCCTGTCCAGCCTTTAGAATCGTCTCCTTTAGGCGGCGAGTTGGCGGAAAACCACGTCAGCCCAGTAGTTGCTGCTGTTGAAGGTGTTTGTTGGGAAGAGTCCGGCGGTGTTGGTGCCGCCATAGGCATAGACTCCGTTACCGCCGGCGCTCGCCGACGATGGCGCCGTCAGCACGCCGCTCGTGACAGCGGCCGTAAAGAAGTTGTTGTTCGCCACATAGCCACCGGTCGTATGGTATGACGCAATATAGGTGGCATTGGCGGCGATGGTGACGGGTGTCGGCAGGGTCACGGTCTGCCAGCCGCTCGCGGCGGTGTTCGTGAATGACGCACTGGCGAGATTGGTTCCGGTCGAGGACCATAAGTCGAGAACGTCCGGACCGGTATCGCCGGGGCTGCGATAGAACTTGAGCGCGGTGATCTGGCCGGCAACGGAGGACGTGAACTTCATGCCGACTTCGAGTTGCGAGCCGTCATTCAGATTGGTCTGCGCCGGTGTGTTGGACGCGGTGAAGAGACTCACCGTCGCGGGCGTCGTCGTCACGGCGAGACTGAAGGTGTCGCTGGCGGCAAGGCTACCGAGGTCAGTGGCTGAAGCCTTGATACTGAGCGTACCGACGTTGGCAGCCGCGGGCGTGCCGCTGAACGTCCGGGTCGTGGCGTTGAAGGTCAGCCAGGCAGGAAGCGGCGAACCGTCGGCGGCGGTTGCCGTATAGGTGAGCGTGTCGCCGGCATCGACGTCGGTGAACGTGCCGGCCGGCAACACCAGCGAGAAGGCCGAGCCGACCACCGCGTTCTGGCTGCCGGTCTGGGCCGCAAGCACTGGCGCGTCGTTGGCGCCGTGAATGGTGACCGTGAGCATCGTCGTGGATGTGGCGCCGGCCGTATCGCGCATGGTGTAGTTGAAGACATCGGTCAGCGTATTGGTCGGTAGCCGCAACGCCTGCACGGCGGCATCCGTCTCGTTGACGGTGTAGGTGAAGGTACCGGAGGCATTGAGCACGAGGCTGCCATGCGCGCCGGTGAGCGCTGCGCCGAGCGTGCCGGCCGTCGCGCCGAAGCTGACCGCGGTGACGGTCTTGGTGTCGCCCGCGTCGGGATCGGTGTCGTTGGTCAGGACATTGCCGCTGCCAGGCGAGCCGCCCGAGCCATTGGCGATGCCGCCCTTCTCAGTGGCATCGGCCGTATCGGCCACAGCCGTCGGCGGCGTGTTGCCGCCACCGCCACCCGAACTGGCGAACACCACATCGGCCCAGTAGTTACTGGCACCGAAGGTGCTGGTCGGGAAGATGCCGGCGGTGCTGGTGCCGCCATAGGCATAGACCCCGTTGCCGCCGGCCGTCGTGGTCGAGGGTGCCGTCAGCGTCCCGCTGGTGAAGGCGGTGGTGAAGTAGTTGTTGGTCACCACATAGGTGCCGGTGGTGTGGTACGAGGCGACATAGGTGGTGTTGGCGGCGATGTTGACGGGTGTCGCCAAAGTCACGGTCTGCCAGCCGCTCGCCGCTGTGTTGGTGAAGGTCGCGCTGGCGAGCTTCGTGCCGGTCGCGCTCCACAGGTCGAGCAGGTCCGAGCCGGTGTCGCCGGCGCTGCGGTAGAACTTGAGCGCGGTGATCTGGCCGGCAACGGAGGACGTGAACTTCACGCCGACTTCAAGCGCCGAGCCATCGTTCAAATTGGTCTGTGCCGGCGTGTTGGACGCGGAGAAGAGACTTGGTCCCGATGACGCGCCGGTGACGTTGATACTGAGCGTGGCTGGGCTCGAAGTCAAATTGACACTGTCGTCAGAGGCGCGGGCCTCTATGACATGCGTACCGGCCCCCGCCGCCGTCCACGAGTAGCTCCAGTTCGTCGTTCCAGCAGCCGGATGCCAGGTTGTGCCACCGTCGGTCGAGACCTCCATCCCGGCGACACGACCGCCGACGTCAGCGGCGGTGCCAGTGATCGTCACCGTCTGACCTTGGCTGACGCTCGCGCCGCCGGTCGGAGAGGTGATCACAACGGTTGGCGGGGTATGGTCGCTGGAGGCTTGGGCGAGCACCAGGCTGGCCTGCAGCGTCTGGGGCTGAATGCCCATGTCGGCGAACAGGTTGACCATCGACTGCTGCACGGCCGGGCTGACCGGCGCGGTAAGGCCACGATATGGGGCGTATTGGTTCGACAATCCCCAGGACCACATAACCGTGCCGGCGCCGAAAATCAGGGCTCCGCTCGTCGTGTCGCGATAGAGCGTAAGGCTATGCGTTGCGGTGCCTGGACCTGTTGTCGCGCCATTGTCCAGAAGCAAAGTGCCGACGTTTCTTGTCGTCGACGACATATCGATCAAGCCGGTTGGCCGGAAGCCATTGTCGAGGTCGCTATCCCACTCGTAACCGAGCAGACGGGTCAGCGTTCCGCCGTTGCCGCTGGCAACGCTGGTGTTTGCCCAGAAGCGGAGCTGCGACATGCTGGCGGGGATGGAAATGTTATCGAGCGAACCGAAATCGTCCACCGTGAAGATCGTTCCGGAAAGCGAATTTTCCGGAGTTCCAGGTCCGTAGACAGGGTCACGAAACAGGCCCGCTCCGCCGTTGCTCGTCCCGTTCGGATCAAGCTGCGAACCGCTCCAGATGTCCTTGTATTCGACAACGGTGCGATTGGGCGTGGCGCTGGCGTCAAAACTCGGCGCAAGCTCGGTATCCCAATATATTTGATTGCCGCTCAGGAAGGCGAGATTGACCCCTGCGGCTCCCGCAGCCTTTACATTGGCGTATTGCGATTGCGACCAGTATTCATCGTGGCCGATATCGACATAGGCCTTGGTATTGAGCAGCAGTCCAGCATTGGTCGCGGCATCGATGCCGGAGATGTAGCTGACATCATAACCGTTCTGCTCCAGCCAATAAATCCCGGCGTATTCCTCACCAAACAGGAAATCCTGTGGCCCGGCCTCGTTGGCCGTGGAATTCATGTCGATCGGACGATTGTAACTAACCGCGTAGGCGCGGTCGCTGTTGGTAGCACTGGGACCTTGATACAAATTATATCCGCCCCAGGGATTATATGCCTCCCAGGTCGTGTCGCTGGTCTGGAACAGGACGTCCGAGGCGGTGCCGTCGTTGCGGACGATGAATGGAATCATGTTCTGGAAATTGCCGGTATCCGACGTCATCTTGGCGAAGTAGACCCCCGACACAGCAGTGCTGGGGATCGTCCATGAATCCGTAACCGACCAGTTCCCGGCGTCGACGGTGTTGGTGGCGTCATTGAAGATCGGGATCGGCTGATTATCCGCTCCGCTGTGGTGCATGGTCGTGACGAGATGCGCGCCGTTGCCGCCGTAGTAGCCGAGCCGGTAGATATCGAGGGTGTATCCGCTCGAAGCGGTATCGATCTTGAAGGAGACGGTTTGCCCTGCATTGGTGCTGATCTGCGTCGCAAAGCCCTCGATTTGAGAGTCGCCCTGGTTGGCAATCGAGCCGTGAATCGCCCACACGCTCTTGGGGGTACCTGCTTTCAGATTTTCCGATACGATTTTATTGGGCGCGTCGCTGAACGTCGTGATCGCGGTCTGGCCGTCGGAAGTGGCTGTGAGCCGCAACTCGGCGCCGGTCGCGCTGCCATCGGCGGGGACTTGCCATTTAGTGACGATGGCGCCGTTGGCGCGGCCGTCCACATCGCCCATGCCTCCATCGGTGACATTGAAGGGCGCATACACATCGGCGATGTTGTTGATGCCTGGGTGGCTGGGCAAGTCGACGATCTGGAATGAAACCGAACTTCCGGGACTGACACCGGCCACGGTCAGGGTCGCCGCGCTGCCCGGCGCGTAGTCCTCCTTGTCGGTCGTGACGGTCATCGATTCCGTTGCGGGCAAGGCCATATCCGGCCCCTTGCCGGCCCCGACAGAGAGCCGCGACGCAGTTTCGAATGCGGCCGCGGTTTCGTCCCCGGTCGTAGGCTCGAACTTCGACAGATCGTCGGTCTGTAGCGGCGACGGCGACGCGCGGTCGTGCGCGATCCCCCTGCCCGCCGTGGCGACGGCGCCGATGCCGACCGCATCCATGCGGTCGATCGGGCCGCCTTGGTCGGCGCCGCCGTTAAGGTTGTAGCCGCTGCGTGACGTCAACCCTAGTAGCTTCCATCGGGCGGCCCATGAACCTGCAGTTGGGCTGATGCTGCCGTTTTTTGTAGTCATGACCCCCGCTCCCGCAATATGTTTGAACGGCAAAAGATGATTTAAATCTCCGGATGCTTCGATTTAATATTAAATAATATTTACCATAAAAATTAAATCGAGCACGCAAAATGGATCGATCGATTTGCGGTTAAATGCCGCAGCGTCAGCCCATGGCCGATCGAGATCGACGACCAGGAATCGACGGCGTGCGCAGGAAAGCGCTGATAACGGCCTCGCCGCAGCTTGCAGCGTCTGGTCCGGTTTTGCCTTCGGCCGGTCCTCAAGCAACCATATCGACCTTGCCGTCCGTCAGGCGGTAGATACCGCCGACCACCCGGAGCTTTTTTTGTTCAACTGCCGCGCTCAGGATCGGTGTTGCAGAACTCAGTTTGGCGACATTGTCGATCACGTTCTGCCGGATCGCTTTGCCGAGCGTGTCGCCACCTTGTTGCGAGACCGCCTTGACCGCCGGCGCAATCGCCGTGACCAGCGATGGCATGTGTCCCGGCAGCGTGGTGTTGTCCTTGAGGGATTTTATGGCCGCATCGACAGCGCCGCAGCTATCGTGACCGAGCACGAGGATCAGAGGCACGCCGAGCACGGCGACGGCATATTCCATGCTGGCGATGGTCTCTTCATTGGCGAAGTTTCCCGCGACGCGACAGACAAAAAGATCGCCCCGGCCGCTATCGAAGGCATATTCAGGGGCGATACGTGAATCGGCGCAACTTAGAATGCCCGCATACGGGTTCTGGCCTCCCACCAGCGCCTCCCGCTCACGCTTGAAGTCGTGACGCCGCGATTCGCCCTCGGCGTAACGGGAATTCCCTTTCAGCAATCGCTCGAGTGAAGCATCCGGCGACAATACGTTTTGTGGCTTCGGTGGCGTCTTGGCTTCCTTGGCGTCGGCCGCGCTCCCCAAGAACAGCCCGATTGTCGACGCTGCGAGGAGAATGGCCGTGCGCCGTGACGGCACAAACGGATCAAGCGAAGTTTGGCGGCACATCTCGCACATGAGAATCTTCCTCTGCTCCAAGGCTACATCCAGGGCTACAGCGTCTGCACGTCCACCACGCCGGTGACAGCCTTGATCGCGCCTGCGATCTGCGGCGAAACCTTGAAGCGGCCCGGAAGCTTCATTTCCACCTCGGTTTCGAGGTCTAGCATCATGACAAGCGACACGTCGCCATCGGCACCGCCGGCCGGCGGGGCCGGTTTTGCCTGCGGCCCGCGGGCTGGTCCGCCCGGCGATACGGCTTCGGGCATGTTGAGCCGTCTGGCAATCGACTCCAGCGGCTTGGTGTCGCGAACGAATATCCGCAGGCCTTTCTGGGTTTTCGCCGCGGCGGCGTCCAGCGGTTCGGCGTGCAGCACGCGGGCACGGACGTCTTCGCCCTGCAACTCGGCGCCCAACTGCAGCAGCACCGCTGCACCCGGCTCCAGCACCTCGCGGTATTGGGCAAGCCCTTCGGAAAACAGCACGGCTTCGAAATGCCCAGTTGGATCGGAAAGGCCCATGATGCCCATCTTGTTGCCGGTCTTGGTGCGGCGCTCCATGCGCGAAACAACGGTGGCCGCAACCTTGCCGGCGGTCGCGCCGGTTTTGACCGCGCGGGAGAATTCAGCCCAGGTTTGCACGCGCAACCTTTTCAACACCGTGGCGTAATCGTCGAGCGGATGGCCCGACAGGAAGAAGCCGATGGCATCATATTCGCGCCGCAGCCGTTCGGCCGGCAGCCATGGCTCGACCTGCGGCAGCATGATGGTCGGCGCGTCGGCTGCGCCACCGAACATGTCGTTCTGGCCCATGGTCGCGGCCTCGTGGCTACGCTGGCAGGCCGCGAGGATCGCCTCGGCGCCGGCGAACACGCGCGCGCGGTTGGAATCGAGCGCGTCGAACGCGCCGGCGGCCGCAAGGCTCTCGATGACGCGCTTGTTGATGGCGCGTGGATTTACCCGCGCCGCGAAATCCGCCAGCGACGTGAACAGCCCGTCTTTGCGGGCCTCCACGATCAGTTCGACCGCCTGGTGGCCGACGCCCTTCAGCCCCGCCAGCGCGTAATAGATGGTGCCTTCGCTGACTTCGAATGTTGCGCCCGAGCGATTGACCGAGGGCGCTTCGACCTTGATCCCGAGCCGCTGCGCTTCGGCGCGAAACTCGCTGAGCTTGTCGGTGTTGCTGAGGTCGAGCGTCATCGACGCCGCCAGGAATTCGACCGGGTAATGCGCCTTCATGTAAGCGGTGTGGTACGACACCAGTGCGTAGGCTGCGGCGTGGCTCTTGTTGAAGCCGTAGTCGGCGAACTTCGCCAGCAGTTCGAAGATGGTATCCGCCTGCCCTTTCGGGACGCCGTTCTTGACCGAGCCCGCGATGAACCCTGCGCGCTGCTTCTCCATTTCCGAGCGGATCTTCTTGCCCATCGCACGGCGCAACAGGTCGGCTTCGCCGAGCGAATAACCGGCCATGACCTGCGCGATCTGCATCACCTGCTCCTGGTAGATGATGACGCCAAAGGTCTCCTTCAGGATCGGCTCGAGCATGGGATGGAGATATTCAGGCTCTTCGTCGCCATGCTTGCGGGCGCAATAGGTCGGAATGTTCGCCATCGGACCGGGACGATAGAGCGCGACCAGCGCGATGATGTCTTCAAAACGGTCGGGCCGCATGTCGACGAGCGCCCGCCGCATGCCCTGACTTTCAACCTGGAACACGCCGACCACATCGCCCTTGGCCAGCATCTGGTAACTTGGGGCGTCGTCGAGCGGCAGGGTTGCGAGATCGACATCGACGTCACGCTGCTTGAGCAGTTTTACCGCGACATCGAGCACTGTCAGCGTCTTCAAACCGAGAAAGTCGAATTTAACGAGGCCCGCAGGCTCGACCCATTTCATATTGAACTGGGTCACCGGCATGTCGGATTTCGGATCGCGGTAGAGCGGCACCAACTCGCTAAGCGGCCGGTCGCCGATCACGATGCCCGCGGCGTGGGTGGAGGCGTGCCGGGTCAGGCCTTCGAGGCGCTGCGCAATGTCGAAGGCGCGCGCCACCACCGCGTCCTCGTCACGAAACGCTTGCAGCTTCGGCTCGCTCGCGATCGCAGCGGCCAACGTGACGGGCGCGGCGGGATTTTGCGGCACCAGTTTTGTCAGTTTGTCGACCTGGCCATAGGGCATCTGCAGCACGCGCCCGACGTCGCGCAACACGCCGCGCGCCTGCAGCGTCCCGAAGGTGATGATCTGCGCCACCTGATCGCGACCATAGCGCTGCTGGACGTAATCGATCACCTCGCCGCGGCGGTCCTGGCAGAAGTCGATGTCGAAGTCGGGCATCGACACGCGTTCGGGATTGAGAAACCGCTCGAACAGCAGGCCAAACCGGATCGGATCGAGATCGGTGATGGTCAGCGCATAGGCGACCAGCGAGCCCGCGCCGGAGCCGCGGCCCGGTCCGACCGGAATGCCTTCGGCCTTCGCCCATTGGATGAAATCCGCGACGATCAGGAAGTAGCCCGCATAATTCATGCGGGTGATGACATCGATCTCGAAGGCAAGCCGTGCGTGATAGGTTTCTTCGGTCGTGCCCTGCGAGAGCCCGTGAACCCCGAGCCGGTTGCTGAGACCTTCCTCGGCCTGACGGCGCAATTCCGCCGCCTCGTCGCTCTGCGCGTCCGCGGCGTTCGCACCCGCGCCGACCGTGAACCGCGGCAGGATCGGCTTGCGCGTGGTCGGCCGGTACGCGCAGCGCTCGGCGATTTCGACCGTGGACGCCAGCGCCTCCGGCACGTCGGCGAACAGCACCGCCATCTCCGCGCGGGTCTTGAAGCGGTGATCCGGCGTGAGTTGTTCGCGATCGGTCTCGGCGACCAGGCGTCCGCCCGCGATGCAAAGCAGCGCGTCATGGGCTTCGTAATCATCCGCGGTTGCGAAATACGGCTCGTTGGTCGCAACCAGCGGAAACCCTTTTGTATAGGCCAAGTCGATCAGGCCGGCCTCGGCGCGGCGCTCCTTCTCGATGCCGTGGCGCTGCAGTTCGATATACAGCCGGTCGCCGAACAGGCCCGCCAGCCGGTCGCACCGCGTCGCCGCCAGCGCTGCCTGATCGGCATTGATGGCCAGCGAAATCGGACCCTCGGGCCCTCCGGTCAGGAGAATCAGGTCCTCGGCGTCGCCTTGCAGCCATTCGAACTTGATGTGTGGGGTCTGGTGGATGGGCGTTTCCAGGAATGCCCGCGAATTCAGCCGCATCAGGCTGCGGTAGCCGCGCTCACGCGCCGCCAGCAGCACGATCCGCGCCGGCGTCGCGGCCAGCGCATTGCGGGCGTTGGGGTCCTGGTCGCCGAAATCGACCGCAAGCTCGCAGCCGATGACGGGCTGGATGCCATAGCCCGCCAGCTTGTCGGAAAATTCCAACGCCCCGAACATGTTGTCGGTGTCGGTGAGCGCCAGCGCCGGCTGCCGGTCCGCCTTGGCCAACTCGGCGAGCTTCTGGATCTTGATCGACCCCTTCAGCAGCGAATAGGCCGAATGGACGTGAAGATGGACAAATCCGGCATTGGACATGGTCGCGGGCGGCTTCTGCATCATGGGCTCGAGCGGACATCAGGCTTGAGGGAGCGTAAGCCGCCACAAAGGCCGACTCGCCCCTCAATGGTGATGCTTCGGACCGGAAGTGTCCACGCGGAACGCGCAATTCCAGCCCGCCGTCCTGCTTTTCCCCAAGGTGCGTGAAGCCGGCTGCCCGTCCCCGGGCCCAGCGCCCGGTCTCGGCTCAGAGCTGGGAAATCAACTGCGCCCAGACCGCGACCATCCCGATGAAAAGGGTGAGCGACGCCAGCGCCGCAGCTTCTTCCACGAATGTCTTCAACATGCCCGCCTCCTGGTATGGGAACATAAGAAGAACATTGTTCCTTTTTTGTTCTCCGAGTCAAGCGGCGGTAGTGCGTGAGTTTGGAAAATAACCCCTGTGGTTAATTCTTGACTGGCGCGCTGCCTCCCGAGATTCCGAGGAGGAACATGGTATGGAACTGGATGGCCCAGGAACCGACTTTTAAAGAGATATCAAGGCGCACGGGCATCAATTTGGCTGCTCATGCGCTCATGCAGCTCGTTTTATGGTCGCTGCCCTTTCTGTTGTCGGTCATGACAGTAATGGCTGGATATGCTCAGTCCGTTCCTTGGATATACGTGATTGTCGCCGCTACCTTTGTTTTTGGAATGGCAGCAACGGGAGCGCTAAGGCTTTCCGAATTTTGGGCAAGGATTACCGCTCAAAACAAACTAGGATTCCAGCAAATCATTCCCGCCGCAAACTTCATTCGCGACAAGAGAACGGGGAAAATAAAAAGCATTGAATAAAGTCCAGATATGCATCATTCTCCAGAATAACGCGCATTTTCCAATTTCGTATATTGTCGATGAACTGTCGACCTCGTTTGAGGGCATGGTGAACCCGCGCCCCTATCGCAATACACCGGGCGCCGATATCGCGACCTTTTCCCAAGGATGGTATCGTGACACGCCGATTGACGTGAAACAAATGCCCATCACGAAACATATTTTCGAAGGTCATATAAAATTCAAGCTTAGGTATGGCTTGCCTGGGAGCGAAAAGCATCCGATGGAACGCAATCTAAATCTCACATTCGTATTTGATGACAAGGCCGGAGGCTTTAGTCAGGTTTCTATGTCAGATGTAATCGAAAATGTGGTGCGCGACAGATAATGTTCATTTTTGATTTTCAATCAGCCATGCCCTGCGACTTCTCCTTGATCCACTCCAGCGCATCGGCCTCCTTTTCAAATCCGAAAATCGTATCGACTTCCCCGCCGCGCCACATGACGCTCATGGAATGGCCCTTCCCGATGGCGTACTGCCGGACCACGAATTGATATTCCGGCTTGAAGTTCGACAACTCCCACTGCTCAAGCATCACGACGATATCGGACACTTCCCAAAGCTTCTCAGTCACGCCAGCGGCCATTGCGGGGGGTGACCTTGAGCGTCTGGTGGATGCGGACGAAATTGTAGTACATCGTATGAAGCGCAATCGCGGCGGCGTGGTTCTCGACCTTCTTTGAGAATGCGTTAGTGAGTCGTGTGAAGCGGCGCATGTGCATCCGCATCGTGAGGTTCGAACGCTCGGCATGTGACGTGCTGATATGCTTTGCATCGGGGTTGCCGATCTTCGGCTGCTTGTCGGCACCAAGGCACTTTGCCGGGCTGTAGCGGACTTCGGCCTGCGGCTCCGCACCGTAAATCTTGACCAGCATGGCGTAATCGACATCATCGCCAAACACCGCGTCAACGGCGCTCAGATAGCGCCTGTGGCCGTCGCTGGTAAGCTGGGGTCCCTAGGACGTTTGGGGTGGCTTGTCATGCCGACTTTCTGTCTGTGGACGTTCAATAAGTTCGTATGAGGGAATGTGGGTGCTTTCCGACCACGATTCTAGCGCGGCCCCGCAGACCGTGCAGACCGCGTCACCCGTATGCGGTACCAAGAACTTCTCTTCAGTGCGTCTGTACTCGGCGCCGCAATTGCATTGGAACAATCGTCGCCATCCACCAAATATGCGCCTGGAACCGCCCATTTTCCAGCCCGGAACTCTGCCACAATCAAACTGACCCACTACCCAAGCGGCGATAGTGGGGTCAGTTTTGAAACTGTCTCCGAACAATATTTCTTGGTTAACGCCGAGACGTGGTTGGCCACGCCGGTTTAAGCTGGGGGTTTACGGGCATTCAAATTGAGCTGTGCGGTATGTCGCATCGTTATGTTCGTCGTACATAACAAAGCGGTGGTCCCTAG
>JAQGKC010000311.1 GCA_028290305.1 Bradyrhizobium sp. | reverse complement strand
CCGACGGATCGGCCTCGCGGTAGGCGCGCAGTTCGTCGCCGGTGAAGCGCTCGTGCACCTCGCAGGCGCCCTTCCAGGCGATGATCTTCACGTCGGTCTTTGAGGCCACATATTTCGCCAGATATTGGTCCGGCAAAAAGATCACCGTCGGCGCATTGAGGCTTTCTACTACCTGCACCGCGTTGGAAGACGTGCAGCAGATATCGACCTCGGCCTTCACGTCGGCCGATGTGTTGACATAGGCCACCACGGGCACGCCCGGAAAACGCTCGCGCAACAGCCGCACGTCCGCGCCGGTGATGCTCGACGCCAGCGAACAGCCGGCGCGAGAATCCGGAATCAGAACCGTCTTGTTCGGGTTCAGGATTTTCGAGGTCTCCGCCATGAAGTGCACGCCGCACTGCACGATGATGTCGGACTTCACCTTGGTGGCTTCGATCGCGAGCTGCAGCGAGTCGCCGCCGATGTCGGCGACGCAATGGAAAATCTCCGGCGTCTGATAATTGTGTGCCAGGATGACCGCGCCGCGCGTCCTCTTCAATTCGTTGATCGCCTTGATGTAGGGCGCCATGAATGGCCACTCGACCGGCGGGATCACATTCTTGACCCGTTCGTAAAGATGCGCGGTGGCGCGTTCGACTTCGGGGGTCCACTCCAGCGACGGCATTGGCAGCGCACGGGCGCGCTCTGCCGGACTGACCCGGCTCCGTATCCGCGCGGCCGAATGCCCGTGGAAGGGATTTCCGAAGTCGTCGGGACCGTAGATTCCAGCGATCGGCATGGTGGCCTCCCTTGATACCCTTCGGATACCTATATATACTCAATATGAGCATATTTAGGCTTTGAGAAATCCGGCCTCGATGGGCCGGCATTTCTAAAAAGCTGCGTGGCTACAATCCGAGCCAACCCCGCAGCGTTGCAGAGGGCTCGGCGCGCTTATAAGGAAAGGACTTATCCTCATAACGAGCAAATCAAAATATAGCATGCGCCCTGGGGCTTCGCCAGATGCCCAGATAATTAAATCGTCAGGGCTGCCTGCTTTGATTCGCAACGCTGCATTGCAACGGAAGTTTCTCCGAGATCGCGGTTGGGATTTCCATGCTAATGCATTAACTTTACGCAATGCCGATGTGCTGGCGGTTCGCACCTCGCGCGTTCGTCGAATTTTCTGTGCGATCCGCACCAACCATCGAGGAATTGCATGGCAGTGACTGAGGGCGACCTGCGTCCATTTCCCACTGCTGCGACATGGCGGACGCCGCTGGTGATCATCATCTGCGGCTGCGCAATCGCCTTGTTGAGCTTCGGGCCGCGATCGAGCTTCGGATTCTTTGTTCAGCCGATGAGCCGGGAGTTTGCATGGGGCCGCGACATCTTCGGCCTCGCCCTTGCCGTTCAAAATCTGTTGTGGGGGCTGGGTCAGCCGATTGCGGGTGCGATCGCCGACCGGTTCGGGGTCTTGCGTGTGATCTGCGTTGGCGCACTGCTTTATGCCGGCGGTCTGGTTATCATGCGCTATGCGGCCACGCCGCTGTCGCTTGATATCGGAGCCGGCGTCCTGATCGGCTTCGGATTGTCCGGCTGTTCGTTCAACCTCGTGCTGTCCGCGTTCAGCAAGCTCCTGCCGCCAGAACGGCGGGGGTTGGCGCTTGGCGCCGGAACAGCGGCCGGATCGTTCGGGCAATTCCTGTTTGCGCCGTTCGGCGTGGCGATGATCGATAATTTCGGCTGGCAAACGGCGCTGATCGTATTTGCAGCACTGATGCTGCTGATCGTGCCGTTGTCGCTCGCGCTTCGCACGCCGCCTGCGACATCGGCGGATGTCCCCGCTTCGGATCAGCAGTCGTTCAAGACAGCACTGGCGGAAGCGTTCGGCCACCGCTCTTATGTGTTGCTGGTGCTCGGCTTCTTTACCTGCGGCTTTCAGCTCGCTTTCATTACCGTGCATCTGCCCGCTTATCTGGTCGATCGCGGCATGCCGGTGCAAACCGGCGGCTGGGTGATCGCCGCGATCGGTTTGTTCAACATCGTCGGTTCGCTGAGCGTCGGCTGGCTGCAGAACGTCTTTCCGAAGCGCTACATCCTGTCGGTGATCTATTTCCTGCGCGCGTTGTCGATCGCCGCTTTCATTTCGTTTCCGATCACCACGTTCTCCGCCATCATGTTCGGCGCGATCAGCGGTCTGACCTGGCTCTCGACGGTACCGCCGACGTCCGCGCTGGTGGCGCTCATGTTCGGCACGCGCTGGTTTGCGACGCTGTACGGCTTTGCCTTCGTCAGCCATCAGGTCGGCGGCTTCCTCGGCGTGCTGCTCGGCGGCATCGTGTTCGAAAAATTCGGGTCGTACACGCCGATCTGGTGGCTCTCGGTCCTGTTCGGCGTATTGTCGGCACTGATCAACCTGCCGATCGTCGAGGCGCCGGTGACACGCCCGGTTGCGCAGCCGGCCTGATCCATTCAATCCTAGGGAAATTCGAGCAATAAACCGCGGGGAGTCTGAGTTGGGAACATTCAAGGCGATCAGGATCGACAAGGCGGAAAAAGGCACCACCGTCGCGCTCACGCAATTTGACGAAGCCGAATTGATGGAGGGCGACGTCACGGTGCGGGTCGAATGGTCGGCGCTGAACTACAAGGACGGCCTTGCCGTCACCGGCAAGGCCCCGGTGGTGCGGCGCTTTCCGATGATCGCGGGCGTCGACCTCGCGGGCACCGTCGAGCAGTCGTCGCATCCGCAATGGAAGGCCGGCGACAAGGTGATCTGCACCGGCTGGGGTCTGGGCGAGACCCACCTCGGTGCTTACGCCGAGAAGGCGCGCGTCAAGGGCGATTGGCTGGTGCGCCTGCCTGAGGGAATGTCGACGCGCGATGCGATGGCGATCGGCACCGCCGGCTTCACCGCTGTTCTGGCGGTGCTCGCGCTGGAAAAGCACGGTCTCGCGCCGAACAACGGTCCGATTGTCGTCACCGGCGCCGCGGGCGGCGTTGGCTCGGTCGCGATCGCGGTGCTCTCGAAGCTCGGCTATCACGTTATTGCGTCCACCGGCCGCATGTCGGAGGCCGGCTATCTGAAAAGCCTTGGCGCGACCGAGGTGATCGATCGCAGCGAGTTGTCAGGGCCGGCCAAGCCGCTGGCGAAGGAGCGTTGGGCGGGAGGAATCGACAGCGTCGGCTCGACCACGCTCGCCAACCTTCTCTCGATGACAAAATATGGCGGCGCCATCGCCGCCTGCGGGCTCGCCGCCGGGATGGACCTGCCGTCCTCGGTGGCGCCGTTTATTTTACGCGGGGTGTGTCTCTTGGGCATCGATTCCGTGATGTGCCCGATCGAGTTGCGCAAAATTGCCTGGACCCGCCTCGCGAGTGACTTGGATCGGGGAAAACTTACTGAAATTACTCATGAAATTGGCCTCGACGGGGTTGTCGACGCCGGCGCCAAAATCCTCGCCGGGCAGGTTCGGGGTCGAATCGTGGTAAAAATTCTCTAACGGCGTTCAGACTTTACCAACCAACCTGCTCCAATGTTGCCACGGTTGATATGGTAAGCAGCGGGTAAAGAGGCATCAGGGGTGCCCGCGCTCGGTGAGTTGGAGTTACAGCATGCTTGCGCGTTTTGTGTTGGGAGCGGCCACGGCCGGTGCGATCATAGCGCCTGCGCTGGCCGGGACGATGAACGCCGAAGAGGCCCGCAGGTTCGTGGCCGGCAAGGTGTTCGTGTTCACCTGTTTCGATGGGACCCGCGGCGCAGGCCGCCTGCTCGACGACATGGGTGCGGCGGGCTCGGTGCAGTTCAGCGGTTCCGGCCCGATGCGTCACATTCGGTTGCCTGGCAATACGCTTCAGGTCCGCGGCCAGGCCGTCTGCGCGTCGATCAAGGGCATTCCTTTCGAGCCGTGCTTCAATCTCGACAAGAAAGACGAACACAACTTCCGCGGCTCGGTGTCGGGCATGGGCTTCGCCTACTGCGACTTCCGCCATCAGGGCGTAGCGCAGATGCTGATGGCGCGGGCGGTGGCCCGGCCGCGTTCGCTCAGCCCGCGGGACCAGACCCGCTCCGCCGAAGCATCGCGGAACGAGGTGTCCGCGCGCGTCGAGACCCCACAGGTCGAGAGCTCCAAAATCGAGCCGGTCAAAACCGAAACGAAATCCGAACCTGCGAAATCGGAAAGCGCTCCGGAACTGCGCCGCTCGACCGACTGATCCGGCGCCGCCACGCCGTAGTCTTACGGGCCGATATATTCATGTGTTGATAGCGACTGCCGCCGCAACTTGTCGATCTTCGACAGGCCAGCGCGTATTCCGCAAAGTGGATACCGGTTTTGCGATCGGCCCAACACATGGTTTCAATAATGTCGCTGTACTATTTCCGAATCAGCCAGGGACGCTATTCGGGCGCCTCCGACCAGGGATCTGAATTTGAGAGCCGTGACGCCGCCTGGGCCGAGATGACCAGGATTTGCGGTGATCTTGTTGGCGGCATTTCTCGCAGCCTGAAACAAAACGCCGACTGGCATATGGAGCTGTTGGACGAGGCCAGGCAGCCCGTGTTCAGAATCCGCCTTGTGGCGGAGACGCTGGGCTGAGATGCACGCTCAATAAACCGGCTGGCCCTTAGCGCGGTTAGCAACGGTTCGTCCGTCTTAACCGGCCGTGAACAGCGCCTTGCCGCGATTTTTCGACGCCACCGCTACCGCCTCGGCGAGCTCTGCGAAACGGTAG
The DNA here is from genome assembly GCA_028290305.1 of Bradyrhizobium sp. Next base: position 9,258 of record JAQGKC010000311.1, on the reverse strand, counting down.
GTGCCCGCAATCGGCGTAGCGATCGCACCCGAGCCGACCAGCGGCGCAAGACGATCATACATCTGAGTGATCTGGTCGGGCTTTGCGCTCTTGAACCAATTGGCCAGCCAGAATCCGCGTATCGAAATGTCGCGGAAAATGAGGTACGGAGCGGGCCCGACGAATGGTTTGCCGCTTATCGAACTGTAGAATACCAGCAGGCCCTTTTCGCCGAGGCACCCCAGCAGATTCATCGTCGAAGTGTCGGCTACGCCGTCTATCGCCAACGAGATGGGTGCATTGCCAGTCTCGGCTGCGACCCGTTTAGCGAGATCCGGTCCATCGACAAGTACGACGTCACCGCCGATGGCCTTGATTTCGGCAACGACATCGTCGCGCCGCACGACATTGACGGTCCTGAGACCGAGCGACTTCGCAATCGGAATCAGCGCCCGCCCGACGCCGGAGTTGGCACTGTTCTGAATGACCCAGGATCCCGATGGAAGGGTAACGAAGTCGGTCAGCAACAGATACGCGGTTGGTGGATTGATGCCCAGCATGGCGAACTGGTTGACGTCGCCGCTCGGCAGCGGCCGAAGCCTGGTTGCGTCCACCTTGATCCGTTCCGCCCACGCCGGCGCGGGATAAGGCACCAGGGTGCGATCGCCCTGTTTCAGATGCTTGACGCCTCCGCCGACGGCAACGACGCGGCCGACGCCTTCCGTTCCCATCACGCTCGGCAGCTTCGGCCGATGACCGTAGCGCCCCGCGATCATCAGGAGATCGCTCATATTGATCGGCGAGGCTTCGAGCGCGATGACCACCTCGCCTTCGGCCGGCGCGCCGACATCGGGAATGTCGACCACCTTCATGACCTCAGCCGGATCGCCGAACGCTTCAATCTGGATCGCTTGCATGATCGTTTCTCCCAGTTATGTACTATAAAGTACATAATAGAGGGCGGGTGTCAAGCCAGCAGTTTCATCGCCTGATTTAATGTGGCGCGGACGCGGGCCGCATCGGGAGCATCTTTCGCCAAGACCATCAGCCCCACATAGATTGCCATGATGGTATGCGCTGAAATGTCCGGGTCGAACGCGTCGGAGAATTGCGCGCGGTCGGCCCGAAGACGGTTGCGCAGCAATTCCTCCAGGTTCCGGTTGAAGCGTTCGACCCTCTTGCGGACTTCCTTCTGATCGGAGGCGCCATCGGCTGACGTATTGACCGAGAGGCAGCCCCGGGTACCCTTAACGCCCGAGCAAAAGGGAACAAAACCGGTCAGCCAGCGTTCGATCGCATCACGCGCCGACGGCCCTTCCTGGAGGATACGCTCGGCGTTCACGACAATGCGTTCGTGATAGCGGTCGAGAACTTTCAGGAACAATGCATTCTTGTCGCCGAAAGCTGCATAGAGGCTCGGCTTGGCAAGGCCGGTGGCAGCGGTGATGTCGTCGAGCGATGTACCCTGGAATCCCCTTCGCCAGAACACGTCGCGCGCGAGGTCCAGCGCTTCGTCGGGATCGAAACTGCGTGGTCTTGCCATCGGACCTATGTACGCGTTGACGGCGTAATCGCAAAGTGCGGTATCGAACGCGCGACCCTCCTCATTACATCAAGGGCTGGCTTGAACCGGGGCGCCGTCCGCTGGCGCCGCCCGCCTGCGAAACAGGATCCGCTGGTACAGCCAGCCGATCGCCAGCAGCACCAGGCCGAGGCACATGAAAGACAGCGCGCGGTAGACGCCTGTCAGCGTCGACATGTCGATCAGAAACGCCTTCAGAATCGTCAGTGCGATCACCACGGCGGATGCGAGCCGGGCGCGCTGCGAATTGAAGAGGATGCCGATGCCGAGCAGCACCACCCCGAACGCCAGCCACGCAATCGAATAGGTATATTGCTCGGCGCCACTGGTAACGCCGCTGATCAGAACCGGCCCGTGATAAAGCCGGCGAATTTCGAATGAGATATAGGTCAGTGCGAGAATGAGCGCGCCCGCTGCGATCGTATTGGCGTAGGCGGCATGGCGCCGGCCCGCCACCGCATAGGGCAGCAGCAGCGCCAGCACGGCGGGCATCGCATAGCCGAGCAGGATCAGGTTGATAAAGACGCCGCCGACATCTTCGGCCCAGATCATCGGATTTTCCAGGAACAGCAGCCCGAACACGCCAGCCAATCCGGCGAAAGCCGTGAGCAGGACCGCACTGATATTGTGGATGATGCTGCCGGTGCGGATCCGCAGCCGCTCCAGACCGATCGCCATCGCCAGCGCCGTGCAAACCTGCAGTGCTATTTCGGTAAGGCCGGCCGTATCGCGGTAGACATTGCCGCCATTCACGGCATGGCGAATTTCCATGAACGCCAGCAGCACCGTAAACAGGATCGCCGCCGACTCCACCGCGCGCTGCGGCGCGTCGTCGCCGCGGCGGCGCAGGAACACACTGGCGGTCCAGAACGACAGCGCCGGAACGCCGTAGCCCCAGAGCAGCCAGTTGAAAATCGGTGTGGTGCCGACGGCATCGCCAACGATGCGCGGCTCATATCCGGTACGCACTACGACGATGGCTGCGAGAATGGCGGCCAGCGATCGCAGGAAGGGGATCGGCCGCTGCATCGAAATCCACGCCGTGCTCATCGACATCAGCGCCAGCGCGATCGTGAGCCAGCCTTTTTCAAGCGCAAAGGTCAGCGCCAGCGCCAGCGCGCTCAGTGCGCCAGTGGCGAACAGCGCAATCGAAATCGGCAATCCCGGCCGGTGGTCGCGTCTGGCGAGGATTTCGGTCGCCGCGCCATACGCTGCCGCCAGCATCACCGCCAGAATCGCAAACGGGATCGAGCGATCGAGATGCGCGATGCGCGCGTAGAGGGCGATCAACAGCGCCAGCGGCGTGAACACGGCCGAGGCCGACCACACCACCGGTATGACGGCGCTGATCGAGCGGCCCTGTGCCAGGAATCCGGCGGCGCCGAATCCGGCCGCGAAGATCGCCGCGGTCACCAGATGCAGCGATACGGAGCCATCGGTGGCGTTGGGGCCGATACCCGGTAACGGGCCGCCCGGCAGCACCAGCATGTCCGGATTGCCGCGAACCGCCCATTCGAAAAACACAATGGCGGCGAATACCGCGGCTGCGGCGATCGCGCCGGTGGCGGCCTGCGCACGCCATGCGATGAACAATGTGCCCGCCACCAGCGCTGCAAACACGATGATGGCGGTATCGGCGTGGAAACTCGCGAGCACGATCATGGTTGCGCCCGCGAGGTAGGCCGCGAGCGCACCTGACGAGATCGGCTCGATCCGGCCTTCGTCCGCGGGCGGGCCGAACATGAATCCGCACACCACCAGCAAGGCCGCAAGGACAAACCCCGCGATGACGTGGAACGCGTGCGGTCCGACCATCGACGGGCCACATTGCAGGCAGGGGAACGTCCAGAGCAGTGCGAACACGATGGTGGTGACGGCGAGCCAGCGCCACAGCCTGATGCGCGCAAGCCCGAAGGCCGCCGCAGTGACGATGGCGAGATAGATGTACAGCGCCCAGAAGTCGGGCTTGTCGGAAGAAACCAGGATCGGGGTCGCGAAGGCGGCGGCGATGCCGAGGCCCGCCAGCGCCGGCCCGTGCAACAGCGCGGCGGCGAGCGTGCCCAGCGCCACCAGTCCCAGCAGAATGAACGCGGTCGCGGGTACGAGAAAACCGTAAAGCGCGTATGCGGCGTAGACCGTCGCGAAGGCAACGGCAGTTCCGGCGGCAGTGAGAATCGCCGGAATGTTGGCGATCGGCAGTATTTCGATCGTCGAAACGCTTTCTTTGCGCCGCATCCACTCGCCAGCGCCAAGCAGCGCCAACGCGAACACGCCGCCCAGCAACGTGCGCACGCCAGGCCCGAGCAGCCCCGCGTCGATCGAATAGCGGACCATGAAGAATCCACCGAGCGCCAGCGTCAATCCTCCCACCCAGACTACCCAGCGGGTGCCGATGCGCTCCTCGAAGCCGGGGCCGGGTTGAGGAAGCGGCGGGGGAGAAGTGGCCGTGCCGTCGGTGTCGGCGTCTTGCGGCGCGGCGGTATGGTCATCAGCGGCAGGTGCGATCGATTCAACGTCAGCGACGATTGCCGGTTGTTCGGCGGCAACATCCGGCGAGGGAGCCGGGGCCGCTTGCTCTGATTCCTGATAAGCGGTGAGCGGTGGCGGGGCAGGTCGTGCTTGGGGCGACATCCCTTCGAGCGCGTGCACCCGTGCACGCAGCTCCGCCGCCTGATTGAACGCTTTGCGCGCGACCATAAGCGCGACAATGGCGATCAGCACCGAGAAGAAATCCAGCATCAAACCTCCAGGCGATCGGCCCAGCGTTTGGGCCTACCGCGTCAAATTCGCAGCCAGGTCAGCGCCGCCCACGTACGCGCAGACCCGGCGCGGGCCGTTCCTGCAGCACCTCGCGGCGGAAGCGAAACAGCGCCGCGGGCCGCCCACCGGTTTGTGTTGACATCACACCGGTTGGTTCGACCAGGGCGCCGGATTCCACCAGCCGACGAAAATTCTGTTTGTGCAGATGCCGCCCCGAGATCGCTTCCACGGTGTGTTGCAACTCAGTGAGTGTGAATTCGGGCGGCAGTAGTTCAAACACCACGGGGCGGTATTTCAATTTGGCGCGCAGCCGCGCGATTGCGGTGGCAAGAATTCGCCGGTGGTCGAAGCGCATCGATACGCCGAGGCTGGGGATCGACTTGCGCGCCAACGCCGCAGGCCGTCCGTCCCGTCGCGCCTCCTCGATCAATCCTGCTTCGTAGAGCAGCTCGTATCGGTCAAGCACGCGCTCCTCGTCCCAATGCGCGCCTTCAGTGCCGAAATAAAGCCGGACGCGATCCTTGCGGCTGAGCGCGCGCGTGGCGTCCGGTGTTTCGATTTGCGCGGCCCACCTCGTCAGTTCGGGAAAGATGTCGCGCTCGATGATGTCGGGCCGCGCCTCCCGCCAGTCTTCCCATGGGAAAAAGCGATACCAGGGTTCAAAGGTCGCGCCGGGCGCGCGCGACGCGTTGTCGGCCGCGCGGGTGAGCGCAAGATAGCCGATCGACGCAACGTGCGCGTCGGTGTCGCCGGCCAGCGTGTGCCGGCCGCGATCGCCGAACGTATAGAGCTGCTCGACATAGCCCAGCCGCAATCCTGCCTGCTCTTCGACCCAGGCGCGCAGGCCGATTTCGAAGGTACGATGCGAGACCGCATCGAATGGGCCGAACGGGAGCCCGGCGAGCTTGTCGTCGCTGGCGGATGCGGTGAGGATCACCGGCTCATTGCCTTCGATCGCCACGATGGCGGCGGTCAGACCGATTTCGATCGGCGTCAGAAGCTTTTCGCTCATCTGGCGTCGTTCATGGCCGTTAGTCGAGATCGACGCGAAACGGTCGGCCTTCGACCAACATGTTGCCAGGACCCATTTCGTCGAGCGCGCGCAGCATCCGTCCCTCGCGCCCCAACGCCTTGTCGGCCAGACTGACGATCAGCCGGTTCGGCGACGCGATCGGGGAGGCGGCACGAATTTGCTGCGCGATCGAAATCTCGTCGCGATGCGGATTGAGCGCGCAGACGGCGGCGAAGGCGCTCGCAGTCGAGCGGCTGATGCCGGCATAGCAATGGACCACGAGCGGCGCACTGCGATCCCAGCTACGCACGAAGTTCAGGACCTGCTCGATATGCGCATCGTTCGGTGCGACGAAGCCGTCCATGTGTTCGGTGATGTCATCCACCTGCACTTTCAGATGATTGGCCTCGAGCACTGATTCCGGCCGCTGCACCTGATCGACCTTGGCCATGACGGTCAGAATATGACTGGCGCCGGTGGCCTTGACGGTGTCGGGAAGTGCGGCGAGTGAGCAGACGTGAATCATGGCGGTCCTTTTGTCGTGTCGATTATAAGCCCGCGCCGGCAGCGGCGGAAGTACGTAGGTGGGCAAAGGCGCCCTTCACGCCGTGCCCACCCTTATTTTCAGCAGCAGAACTTTGGTGGGCTACAAATGAAAGTCACGCGCACAACGTCGCAAACCTTTCCAGGAACCGCTTCTCGGCCTTGGCCGCGGTCCAGGGCGTCAGGTAATCCTCCCGGGTCGTCGCGGGGAGGCCGGGATCGCGGCCGAACAGACGTTGTGCCTCGGTTTCCGCAAAGCCTGCAAGCAGCGTCGCCTCCAGATAGGCCGCGCCCTTGTCCGCCGCCTTGACCTGTTGTGTTATCTCGTCGGCCAGCACCGGCGGCAGTCCGAAGCGGACATGAATCGCCGAAAGCAGCCTTTTTTCGACCGCCTTGTAGTCTTCGCCCAGCACCGCCTTGAATGGCGAGATCATGTCGCCGATGACGTATTCCGGCGCATCGTGCAGCAGCGCCGCGAGGCGAAGGCTGACATCGACGCGCGGCGCCTGCTCGCGCAAGACTGCTTCGACCAAAAGCGTATGCTGCGCCACCGAGAAAATGTGCGCGCCGCTGGTCTGCCCGTTCCAGCGCGCGACGCGCGCCAGGCCATGGGCGATATCGGCGATCTCGATATCCAGCGGCGAAGGATCCAGGAGATCGAGCCGCCGCCCCGACAACATCCGCTGCCAGACGCGGGTGGACGTTGCAGGCGCCGATCGTTTTCTGGCCGTCATTTGACTTTGAGGCGCGGCGCGCGTTGTTTTCCGGCGCAGGTTTGGTGGCAGAAGCACGTGACCAGATGGTCGTTGACTATTCCGGTGGCCTGCATGAAGGCGTAGACGATGGTCGGGCCGACGAATTTGAATCCGCGCGCGGCCAGTTCCTTCGACATCTTGATCGACAGCGGCGTCGACGCCGGCACGCTGGCGGTGGTCTTGAACTGGTTGACCTTCGGCTTGCCGTCGACGAAATCCCACATGAATTTCGAGAAGCCGGGGCCGTCTTCCATGATCTTGAGATAGGATTTCGCGCTTGCGACCGCGCCCTCGATCTTGGCGCGATTGCGGACGATGCCCACATCGTTCATCAATGCGTGGAGCTTTTTCGCATTGTAGCGCGCGATTTTTTCCGGCTGGAAATCGTCGAAGGCGCGGCGGAAATTGTCGCGCTTGCGCAGGATCGTGATCCAGGACAGGCCTGCCTGGAAGCCGTCGAGCATGAGCTTTTCATACAGCGCGCGGTCGTCGTATTCCGGCACGCCCCATTCGGTGTCATGATAGGTCATATAAAACGGGTCTTCGCCGGGCCAGGGACACCGCGTCAGGCCATCGGCATGCAGGCGGGCCGATCTGCTCATGCGACCGTCTGCTTCGGTGTGGAACGCAAGCCATCCGGATCGGCGAGGCGGATGGCAAGGCCACCTGATGTCAGCGGTACTCCGGCGTCGAGTGCGTCGACGGCGCGATCGGTCCTGATCAGCGCAAGACCGGTACCGTCGGCCGACGAACCCATGGTGCCCACCGGTTTGTCGCCCGCGAGAATAGCTTCGCCCGGTGCCGGCGACGGGCCGTCAAGCACGATCCGCACCGTTCGGGTGCGCGCGGTGCCACGATGCTGCATCCGCGACACCACTTCCTGTCCGACGTAACAGCCCTTGTCGAAATCGACGCCGTGCAGGCGGTCCATGTTGGTTTCGTGCGGAAATGCATCGCCATATGTGAAGTCGAGGCCGCCACGCGGAACGCCCGAGGTGATGCGATGCGCCTCATAGGCTGCGCTGTCGACCAGATCGGCGCCGATCAGATCCGCGACTTTTTGCGCGAGTTCCTCGGGCACGAGAATCCGCCAGCCGAGCGCGGGATTGCGCGGATCGGTGAATGCCAGATCGGGCTTCACGACGGGATCGCCGTCCCACGCCGCCAGCACACCGAGACTGTCCGAGAGGTTTTCAACCGCAACTTTGGCGCGCAGTCTGTAGAAACCGAGCTTGTCGGAGAGGCCCTGCGCCAGCGCGCGCGGACAGTCGATCAGGAAGCCGCCGCCATGGCCGGCGGGCGCCTCAGTGATCAGGAAATCCACGGTGATCTTGCCCTGCGGCGTCAGCAAGGCCCCGAACCGGCCGAGGCCCGGGCCAAGCAACGTGATGTCTGTCGTGACGAGGTTGTTGAGAAAGTCGCGGGCGTCGCTGCCGCTGACCTTGACCACGCCCCGGTCCGGAAGAAACGCTGCTTTCATACGAAGGTTCTCTTGTGAAGTTCTTTTGCGAAGTTCTGTTGGAGTTTCCTGGGGAAACGCGACTGCCGGATATCACATGGGAACGTAAGACGCTAAGGTATCTGGAACAAGGCCCGCGCGACATCCAGTTCCGCGGAAAGCGGGCACCGAGGACCGATGAATCAGCGATTTGATACCATTCTAAAATCCGGCACCGTGGTCAATCAGGACGGCGAAGGCGTGCGCGACATCGCCGTCACGAATGGCCGCATCGCCGCGATCGGCGGGCTTGGTCAGGCATCGGCGGCCGAGGTGATCGACTGCAAGGGCCTGCACATCCTGCCGGGCGTGATGGACACGCAAGTTCACTTTCGCGAACCGGGCCTGGCCCACAAGGAGGACCTGGAAACCGGCTCGCGCAGTGCCGTCATGGGCGGCGTGACGGCGGTGTTCGAAATGCCGAACACCGATCCCTTGACCGTCACCGAGCAGACCTTCGCCGATAAGGTAAAGCGCGGCCATCACCGCATGCATTGCGATTTCGCGTTTTTCATCGGTGGCACCCGCGACAATGTGCAGGATTTGCCGGAACTGGAACGCGCGCCCGGCTGCGCCGGCGTCAAGGTGTTCATCGGCTCATCCACCGGCGCGCTGCTGGTCGAGGACGACGAAAGCCTGCGGCGGATTTTTAACGTGATCAAGCGCCGAGCCGCCTTTCATGCCGAGGACGAATACCGCCTCAACGATCGCAAGCACCTCCGCATCGAGGGCGATCCGCGTTCGCACCCGGTCTGGCGCGACGAGATCGCGGCGCTGGTGGCGACCCAGCGCCTGGTCAAGCTCGCCCATGAAACCGGCAAGCGGATTCACGTGCTGCATATCTCGACCAAGGAAGAGATCGAGTTCTTGCGCGACCACAAGGATGTCGCGTCCTGCGAAGCCACGCCGCATCATCTCACGCTGGCGGCCCCGGAATGCTATGAGCGGCTCGGCACCCGCGCACAGATGAATCCGCCGGTACGATCGGCCGATCATCGTGAGGGGATCTGGCGCGGCATCGAGCAGGGCATCATCGACGTGCTCGGCTCCGACCACGCGCCGCATACGGCGGCTGAGAAGGACAAGGTCTATCCGGCATCACCGTCGGGGATGACCGGGGTGCAGACGC
>JAQGKC010000256.1 GCA_028290305.1 Bradyrhizobium sp. | reverse complement strand
GCGAAGGCGATCCAAGCCAACATTGACAAGGAATTCGCGCGCGACGGGGTGAAATGAACCGGAAAGGTCGAGGCTGTGCGCTACGCTCTCGTCAAATACGGTCTCGGCCGAGACGACCGCTCTTGTGAAGGGTTTCGGATGCCGGCCGGTTGCGACGATCGGTTCGCCCGAGCCATTTCTGTTGTTTTTCGATTTCCTACGGAAGGTGGTCGAAAAAATACCGTGAGCTGGTCTCGCGATCCTCGCCGGTGCCGTGATGCAGACGCATGATGCGCGTCCAGTCCGATTTAGAGCATGATCCCGAAAAGTGGGAACCGGTTTTTTGAAAAAGATCATGCTCAAACAAAAAGATAGAGCGGGATGACGATTCGAAGAAAAGTCATCGCGCTCTAGGATACGGCCGCATCGCGGACGAGGGCTCGGGCCGCCTTGGGCCGAGACCGGACCAGCAAATAGAACGCGACGACGTGCGTGATCATCAACACGGGCACGTAGATGATCGGGATCGCGTAGGCGGCGCCCAGCTCCCCCGGCTTCGCAGGGAGGTCGACCTGGACCGCGTGGTAATAGTCGAGGATGAGGTCGACGAACCCCACGACATTGAAGGCGACGACGAACAGCCAAAATAGCGGACGGATCCTGACCGTGAGAAGCACCAGCATCGCTAGCACACCGGTTGCAAAATCCCAGTAGGCGGCGAACACGGCGAAGCTGGCCGGCAGATTCGGGCTGACCACGCCCGGAAGGATGAAAACGAGCCCGAAGAAGCGAAAACTGTGGAGCGTCGCGATCGCACGTTGTGCTTCGAAATGGTCCATCGCTCTGAGCCGGGGCCAGATGTACACGCCAAAGCAAAGCAGCCACGCGACATATCCGAGAACGAGGATGTATCTGGAAGATGGGTTCCGGCGACATTTGACCTCCTCATCCGCGCTTATAAGCTCCGAAGGACATCGATCATGCAGCACTGATCTCCGGCGCACGGTCTTGCCCGATTCAATGGCCGCAGCCTGGCAGTCAGCCGGCAGATCGTCGGATCAGCTGCCGCAGCGACAGCGCTTGCAGCAGAATCGAGCATGGCACCACGAAAGCCGGGGTCAGTACGTCGGGATAAACGCCGGCGCCGGCGCTGTTCAACACATTCGGAACGATCAATTGGAACCGGCCAGGCGAGGTGATCATCCCCAAGATCATTGCGATGGCGAAATCGGCGAGACCAAAAATATTCCAGGCGATCGCCGCCCTTCGGCCCTGAGCTGTACCGGTCGCGACGGCGATCGCCGCCGGCACGGCGAACAGACCGGTCAGCAAATCGCCAGTTCCCGCCGGCAACGCGAATACGCCGGGCAGCACCCCTCGCAACCAGGCAGCGAGAGCCCAGCTGCCAAAGACGCGGTAAAGCTGAAGAGCGACGAGCCACGTCGTCGGCATCGCATCGAGCTGCTGTCCCACCCGCTTCGACAACAGCAACAGCGGAGCGCCGATGATCACCGGCAAGAAAACCGCCAACGGCAGCAACGGTAAGGGTGAGGCGCCCGCGCGAAAGACGCCGTTGATCGCCGCGCTCCAGGCGACAGCGAACCAAAGCGTGTACGGGACCATGATCGCCAGCCAGGTCGCGCGGCGTTGGTCCGGCGCCAGCTCGGTGCTTTCGAGGCCGAGCCATAAACCGACCGCGATGAGCCCATGGGCCGCCAGCTGGTGGGCCGAGGTCGGAACGCCGCTGGTCTGGATAATCGGCTCCCAATAGATCAACATAACCCACAGGATCGTCAGCGGGACCATCCAAAGCAGGCTGCGCCAGGCGGGACGCAACGTAATCATAGGTGCCGACACAGCATCGGTGTTCATCGGTGGTCCTCCATGCAAGGCGCGTCCTGTTACGAGCGCTCAAGGATTGGCCATGAGCAAGCGGAGCGGCAAAAGCGGACCGACTGCGATGTACTCGTGGTCCATGAGATTTTGCTTGGCCAACGGCAGGTCATCCATGATCGCCTGTGCCTCGGCGACATCCCTGGCATCCAGCAAGAGGACGACTCCGCGCCCATCGCCACGCGAATACCATTCACGGATTTTCCCATTGAGATAAAGCTGCACCGTATGCCGGATTTCAGCTGGCATGACGGCCATGACTTGTTCGCGTGTGGCGCCCGCCTTCGCGGTAAGCAGGACCATCACCCCGGTGATTGTGGGCGATGTGGCTTGTGTTTGGGCAATGGATGGATGGGCCATGGAAGTAGCACCTATCAGAGTTAGGGTAAGTGCCGAGACGAGGTTACGGATTGCTTTCATCGGTCTCGTTCCTCGGATCACGCCGGTCGGAGTTGCGTTTGATAAAGCCATGATGTCGTGATGTTTGGCTCGACATCAGCGGCGTTCCTGATTTGCAACTCAGACGTAAGACCGCTTCCCGCGCGCGACTATTCCCGATAATGTCGACGAGCCATGAAGCAGAACTTCACAGTCAGGCAGGGCGCGCTCGATGGCGTAGAGGCGTTCCTGAGCGTTGCCCAGCACCGCAGTTTTCGCAAAGCAGCCGCAGAGCTCGGGGTAACACCATCGGCGATCAGCCAAGCGGTACGCGCACTTGAGGCGCGCATCGGCGCAGCGCTTTTCATCCGGACGACGCGCAGTGTCGGCCTGAGCGAAGCCGGCGAACGATTTCACTCGCGCGCAAAGCCCGCCTTCCAGGAGCTGGTCGCCGCAAGCGAGGTTGCGCGCGACCTAGGGCAGCGGCCTGCCGGACTGTTGCGCCTCACGGTGCCGCGGGCGGTGGTGCCGATCCTGCTGGAGCCGCTAATCGCATCCTTCTGCCAAGCCTATCCCGAGGTCGAGGTGGAGATCGCCGCAAGCGCGGACCTGGTCGATATGGCTGCCGAAGGATTTGATGCCGGCGTCCGGCTCGGCCAGTTCATCGCCGCGGACATGGTTGCGGTCCGGCTCACGCCGCCCTTCCCTTTCGTGGTCGTCGGCAGCCCCGGCTATCTACGCCGGCGGGGAAGGCCCGAGCGTATCGACGATCTGCGTCAGCATGCCTGCCTGCGCATGCGCCGCTCAAACGGTTCGATCGCGCCCTGGTCCTTTATCAATGGCAACAAGCCGATCGAGGCGATCCTCTCGGGCCCGCTCATCGCCTGCGATTTTCCCACCATACTTGGCGCGGCCGTGGAGGATATCGGGCTCGCGCAAGTGCCTGCGCCGATCGCTGCTGGACCGGTGAAAGCCGGAAAACTCGTGCATGTTCTGGAGCGGTTCGCGCCGATGGCGCCGGGTGTATTTCTCTATTATCCCAGTCGGCATCAAATGATGCCGAAACTGCGAGCCTTCATCGATCACGTGAAGAGCCGCTCGGACGCTACCAACAAAAGCCGAATTCACATCGATGACAAGCGAACACGCGGCGCGAAAGTGCGCTGACGTGGAGGCGGACCGGAACCGAAATAGAAGTCACTACACTATGTGCAACAAACCAGGATGCGAGACCTATCGACTGCTATTGCAGAGACAATATCGCATCTAATACGCCACGCTAGAGCGCGATGAGTTCAGGATGAATCGTCATCGCGCTCTAGCTGGCCAATCGTTCGCGGTTAGCAAGATTTCACTTCACT
>JAQGKC010000424.1 GCA_028290305.1 Bradyrhizobium sp. | reverse complement strand
ATCGGAAGAGGCGGCGTAATTGAAGCGCCGTCATTCCGGGATGGTGCGCAAGCACCAGACCTCAGATGCGCAATTGCGCATCGGGGAATCTCGAGATTCCGGGTCCGCGCTGCGCGCGTCCCGGAATGACAATAACAAAAACCGAAGGAGGAACGTCATGAAGCTGACCCAAGAGCAGATCGACCATTTCAACCGCGAGGGCTGGCTGTTCCTGCCCGAGCTTTTCAGCCCCGAGGAAACCGCCTTCCTGGCGCGCGAGGCCGAAGGCATTTATGCCGCCAGCCGCCCCGAGGTGTGGCGCGAGAAGAGCGGCGCGCCGCGCACGGCGTTCGCCGCCCATCTCTACAACGAGGCGTTCGGCTTGCTCGGCGCGCATCCGCGCATGATCGAGCCGATCGAGCAGATCTTCGGCGAGAAGCTCTACATGCATCAGTTCAAGATCAACGCTACATCCGCCTACACTGGCGAAGTCTGGCAGTGGCACCAGGATTACGGCACCTGGAAGCGCGATGACGGCATGCCGGAGCCGCGCGCCATGAACATCGCGATCTTCCTCGACGAGGTGATGCCGATCAACGGACCCTTGATGCTGGTGCCGAAGAGCCAGAACGCGGGCGATCTCAAGGCCTCCCACGATCTCGAAACGACCTCCTACCCGCTGTGGACGCTGGACGAAGAGACCGTGACGCGACTCGTCAAGCAGGGCGGCATCGTCGCGCCGACCGGCAAGGCCGGCGGCATGCTGATGTTCCATGGCAATCTCGTGCACGGCTCGGCCGGCAACATCACGCCCTACCCGCGCAAGATCGTCTATCTGACGCTGAACGCGGTGTCGAACTACATCCGCAACCCCACCCGGCCGGACTACATCGCGCATCGCGATTTCAGGCCGATCCAGACCGTGGACGACGACGCGCTGACGCAACTGGCGCGCGCGCATCGGCAAGCGGCGGAGTAGCTTTATTCACCGTCATTCCGGGGCGACGCGCAAGCGTCGAGCCCGGAATCCATACTCCCGCTGGTGGTTATGGATTCCGGGTTCGTGCTGCGCAGGCCCCGGAATGACGAAATCATTGATTGGATCACTTTCACATGAATCTCCATCATCTCCTCAACGCGCGCCGCGCGGCCGGAAAACCCGTCCGCGTCGCGCTGATCGGCGCCGGCAAGTTCGGCTCGATGTTCCTGTCGCAGGTGCCGCACACGGCGGGACTCGACGTGCCCGTCATTGTCGATCTCGATCCGCAGCGTGCCAGGGATGCCTGCAAGACGGTCGGCTGGGATGTGGCGCGGATCGCGGCGACGACATTCACCGCCGAGGCCGCGAAGGCGACATCGGGCGATATCGAGGTGATCGTGGAGGCGACCGGCAATCCGGCCGTCGGCATCCGCCACGCGCGTGCGGCGATCGCCGCCGGCAAGCACATCGTGATGGTCAATGTCGAGGCCGACGTGCTGGCGGGGCCGCTGCTTGCCGACGAGGCGCGGAAGGCCGGCGTGGTCTATTCGCTGGCCTATGGCGACCAGCCGGCCCTGACGGCCGAGATGGTCGACTGGGCCCGCGCCACCGGCTTCCGCGTCGTCGCCGCCGGCAAGGGCACCAAATATCTTCCCGCCTATCATGACGTGACGCCGGAGGGCGTCTGGCAGCATTACGGTCTCACCGCAAGCGAGGCGCAATCCGCCGGCATGAATCCGCAGATGTTCAATTCGTTTCTCGACGGCACCAAGTCGGCGATCGAAATGGCGGCGATCGCCAACGCGACCGGTCTCGATGTTCCTTCCGAAGGGCTGTTGTTTCCGCCTTGCGGGGTCGACGATCTTCCGCATGTGATGCGGCCGCGCGGCCAAGGCGGCGTGCTGGAAAAATCCGGCGTGGTGGAAGTGGTGTCGTCGCTGGAGCGCGACGGGCGGCCGGTATTCCGCGATCTGCGCTGGGGCGTCTATGTGGTGCTCGAAGCGCCGAACGATTACGCCGCCGACTGCTTCAGGCAGTATGGCCTGAAAACCGATGCGAGCGGACGCTATGCCGCAATGTACAAGCCCTATCATCTGATCGGGCTGGAATTGAACATCTCGGTGCTGTCGGCGGCGTTGCGCAAGGAGCCGACCGGACAGCCGCAAGGTTTCCGTGGCGATGTCGCTGCCGTCGCCAAGCGCGATCTACGTTCAGGCGAGATGCTCGACGGCGAAGGCGGCTACACCGTGTGGGGCAAACTGATGCCGGCCGCGGCGAGCTTGAAAGCCGGCGCGCTGCCGATCGGGCTCGCGCATCGTGTGAAACTGAAAAACGACATCGCCCATGGCGCGGTGGTGCGCTGGAACGACGTCGAGGTCGATCCAAGCGACGACACCGTCACAACGCGCAAGGCGATGGAAGCCGCGTTCGCGTCTGCGCGCTAGATGTGTAGCCTCCGATTCAATCGGAACGGAAAAGGCGCTAGCAAGATAGTACCAGCGGAGGCGAACGCGCCCCGCATCACCCGCGTGCCAAGCGATCCTTTCGCACCTGCGTCGGGAAGGCGCGCTTGATTCCCCTCGAGTGATTGATCATCCTGTCGGCGACCCGAGATCAAATGTCCGGGCATCAACGTCGGCCGCCGACGAACAAAAAGCGACAGTCAAGATCGTTGTCCCTCGTCGAGCACTCGGCACGGAAACAGAGGGGAAGCGCATGAAGCGTCGTGATTTCTTGAAGGTGAGTGGCGTCGGTCTCGCGGCAAGCACGGTTGCCGCGCCGGCGATCGCGCAATCGATGCCGGAGGTGAAATGGCGGCTCGCGGCGAGCTGGCCGAAATCGCTCGATACGCTCTATGGCGGCTGCGAATATTTCTGCAAGCGCGTCGCCGAGATCACAGACAATCGTTTCCAGATCCAGCCGTTCGCGGCCGGCGAAATCGTGCCGGGCCTGCAGGTGCTCGACGCGGTGTCGAACGGCACCGTCGAAATGGGCAACACCGCGCTGTATTATTACTGGGGCAAGAACCCGGCGTTTACGTTTGGCACCGCGCTGCCGTTCGGCCTCAACACGCGCCAGCATATCTCGTGGCTGTTGTGGGGCGGCGGGCAGGACATGCTCAATGACCTCTTGAAGGAGCACAATTGCGTGGGCATCCCGACGGGAAGCACGGGCGCGCAAATGGGCGGCTGGTTTCGCAAGGAAATCAAGACGATCGACGACTTCAAGGGATTGAAATTCCGCGTCGGCGGATTTGCCGGCACCATCATCGCGAAGGTCGGCGGCGTGCCGCAGCAGATCGCGGCCGGCGACATCTACCCGGCGCTGGAAAAGGGCACCATCGACGCCGCGGAATGGGTCGGTCCCTATGACGACGAGAAGCTCGGCTTCGTGAAAGTCGCCAAATATTACTACTACCCGGGCTGGTGGGAAGGCACCGGCCAGGGACACAACCTCGTCAACATCGAGCGCTGGAACGCGCTGCCCAAGCACTATCAGGCCGCGGTCACCGCCGCCTCGAACGATTGCTTCAGCTGGGTCACCGGCAAATACGACTACGTCAATCCACCGGCGCTCAAGCGGCTCATGGTGGCGGGCGCCATCCTGCGCCCGTTCCCGCAGGAGGTGCTGGAGACCTGCTACGGCGCCGCAGGCGAGATCTATGCGGATCTGGCGAAGAGCAATCCGCACTTCGGCAAAATGTATGCGAGCCTGACCGCCTACCGCAGCGATTCGTTGATGTGGATGCAGGTGGCCGAGCTGTCGTTCGACAGCTTCATGATGCGGATGCGGACGCGCACCTGACAACAAAAAAGCCCCGGAGCGAACTCCGGGGCTTTCACGCACTGACAGTGGGGAACGATTACTGGTCCGCGCCCAAGGCGTCGTTGAGCTTGTCGTAATTCTTGACGACGAGATCGATATTGCCCTTGTTCTCGACCTGCGGCTCGGGCGCCTTCAGCGCCATGTTGAGATCGGACAGCGTCTGCTTCTTGTCGTTGGCGGACATCTTCTTATCGGCCTCGACCTGGGCGATCTGCGACTTGATGACCGCTTCGGAACCGACATACTTCTTCGTCGCGGGGTCGATCCCGCCCATGACGAGACTGATATTGTCCACGACGTTGTTGTATTCCTCGAAGCTCGCGAAGCCGTGCTTCTTCGCGATGCCTTCGAGCTGCGAAATCACCTTGGCGTCCGGCGGGGCGTTGTCCGGCAGTTTATCCGTGATCGGGTTCATGTCCTTCTGCGCGGCCAGCACGCCGTCGACCTGCTTGTCCGTCAGCGCGATCTGCTTCAGCTGCGGCGGCTGTCCGGCTTGTGCCGGCGGCGCCGCCTCGGGCTTCGCCTGGGCGAACACGCTGCCGGTGGACAGCGCCGCGAACGAGGCGGCAAGGCAGATCATGGTCAACGCAGTGGCAACAGGACGAATCAACTCGCGCATGGGAATCTCCTTAAGGCGGGACCGTTCGAGCTTACAGGAAGAAGTGCGTACTAATTTTGAAATGAATAGGTCATGAACCTGTTCCTTGATTTCGATTGAATTGGAAATCGAAGACCGAGGCGCAGAAAAGACATGTTTGTTTCACGCATGCGGCGATGTGGCCTGGTCGTACCGATCGTCTTGATCCGGAACGCACGCACCGGTTTTCCGACTGCTCAAATAATCAGCCGGAGCGCGGTGGTGATTCATCCCGAACCCGCTGCGGATCTCGCATCCGACAAAACTTGAGACGCTGCCGCGCACCGATCGGAACCGGAACACAAACCAGCCAGGCTGCCGGCAACCCAACAACAAAAACGCCGCCTCCCGAGGGAGGCGGCGTTTTGTTTGATCATGACGTGTCAAAGAAGAATTTCTTGTCCTTGGCAGGCCTGGCGGTGACCTACTCTCCCAGGGCTTAAGCCATAGTACCATTGGCGCTGAGGAGTTTAACGGCCGAGTTCGGGATGGGATCGGGTTCAGGCTCCTCGCTAGAACCACCAGGCCGGCGAAGGACAAGGAAAACGAAGCAAGCTTTGAGCGCTGTCGCGCTCGGGCGAATGGGGAGCAGCGAATAGCGAATAGATCTTCTCTATTCGCCACTCACTGTTCGCTATTCGCCATATTGTCTTTCAATCGTCACGGGCCTTGCGGCCCTATGGACACTGAAAATGAGAGCAATCAAGCCAATCGAACGATTAGTACCGGTAAGCTACATGCATTACTGCACTTCCACACCCGGCCTATCAACGTGGTCGTCTTCCACGGTTCTCAAGGGAATTCTCGTTTTGAGGTGGGTTTCCCGCTTAGATGCTTTCAGCGGTTATCCCGTCCGTACATAGCTATGCAGCACTGCCGCTGGCGCGACAACTGCTCCACCAGAGGTACG
>JAQGKC010000421.1 GCA_028290305.1 Bradyrhizobium sp. | reverse complement strand
CCCTTTTGAACAACTTCCCAACGATTTGCAGCCGACAACGCATCGCCGACAGCATTGCCGGTTTCTTTGTCGATCGATACTTGGCGTTTAAAAGGTGCGCTCGGCGCGGGCCGAACAAGTCCCTCGTCATTTACCCGCACCCATTCCTTAATTTCACACGAATAGACCTCGGCCATGGCTCCGGTCGGGCACGCAACAAGGGCCGCCATAAAGGCGGCATAGGCAGAGTTGAGTTTCAATCAAATCCCGTTCCGAACTGGCTTGTTTTTCTACCTTAGCGGCACAAGATTTCACTATCGCAAGCATTGCAGTGGCTAGGTTGCCGCTGTGAGTATCTGTACTCCCATGCAATATTCAGCACTCCGGCCGTAGATTGCCAGCCGCGTTGGACATGCATTGGGAAATTGTACCACGGGAACGACTACAAAAGTGCTGGCTGGGTTGGGATTGCGGCTTTTTTCTCGGGTCCGCTATCGCTCAAACGCCGCCAACGGCGACTAGGAGGCGCGCTGCTGTTCGAAGACACCCAATACTTACAGTGGCTGTTGAATACTTCGTCGGAGTGGTCGTCGTCGTCATCACGCTTTTTTTGTGCGGGGCGATGTCTGTTTCTGGGGTTCGATGATGGCGGCCTGCCTGATTGCAAGCGTCCCAATCGCAATTATCTATAATTTCTTCGCCGCTCGCTTTGTGGGTGCCATCAAGTAGCGCCCGCCAATCGGGAGCTCTTCGAGGCGGGAATCGGTAACATGACCGAAAGTTGGCACGCAGACGAGGACCTCCCGGTGATCGCGCGCTTCGAGGTGCGCCACCGCAACTATCTCGCCCCGGATGGTTCGATCCATCGACGGCTCCCGGCCTTCGCCTCCGATACCCGGCTGCTCGTCAGGCTTTATCGAGCGATGGTGCTGGTGCGCGCCTTCGACCTGAAAGCTGTGGCGTTGCAGCGCACCGGCCGGCTCGGAACCTATGCCGCATCGCTTGGCCAGGAGGCGGTGTCGGTTGGCGTGGCCAGCGCCATGCGTAACGAGGACGTTTTGTTCCCCTCTTATCGCGACAACGCCGCTTTGATCTGGCGCGGGGTCAAGCTGGAGGAGATCTTGCTGTTTTGGGGCGGCGACGAGCGGGGCAATCACTTCTCCGGGCCAGTCCAGGATTTCCCGTTCTGCATTCCCGTCGGATCGCAGGCCCCTCACGCTGCGGGCGTCGCCTACGCCTTTAGGCTGCGCAAGCAGCCCCGCGTTGCGGTATGTCTGTTCGGTGACGGCGCCACCTCGAAGGGCGACGTCTTTGAAGCGATGAATTTCGCGGGTGTGCAGAAGCTGCCGGTCGTGTTCGTCGTCACCAACAATCAGTGGGCTATTTCCGTACCGCTGCGGCTCCAGACCGCATCCGAAACGCTGGCGCAGAAGGCGATCGCAGCGGGTTTCACCGGTGAGCAGGTGGGTGGCAACGACATCGTGGCCATGCACGCGGCAGCCGAAGAGGCGATCGAAGCGGCTCGAAATGGCCGAGGTCCCCGCTTCATCGAGGCGGTCACCTACCGGCTCGGCGATCATACGACTGCGGACGACGCGGCGCGCTACCGTCCGACCGAGGAGGTCCAGGCGCGCTGGAAGGAGGAGCCGATCGTACGGCTGAGATCATTTCTCGCTGGCCAGAACGCGTGGAGCAAGACGGACGAAGAGCAGCTTTCCGCCGAGTGCCAGCAGCACATCGACGCCGCGGTCGAGCGCTATTTGGCTGTGAAACCGCGGCCCCCCGAGACGATGTTCGATCATCTCTATGCCAAGCTGCCGAAGGCCTATGCCGCGCAGCGCCGGGAACTCGAGGGGAACGACTGATGCCTGAGGTGACACTGGTGGAAGCCATCAACCTGGCGCTCGCCCGCGCGATGGAGGATGACCCCAATGTCGTCGTGTTCGGCGAGGATGTCGGCGTCAACGGCGGCGTCTTCCGCGCCACCGTCGGACTGCAGCAGCGTTTTGGATCAGAGCGCGTGTTCGATACGCCGCTATCCGAACTCCTTATCAGCGGACTCTGCATCGGCATGGCGGCACAAGGGCTGAAGCCGGTCGGCGAGATCCAGTTCATGGGATTTATTTATCCCTGCATCGATCAATTGGTGAACCATGCCTCGCGGCTGCGCAACCGCACACAAGGGCGGCTCAGCTGTCCGATGGTTTTACGCACCCCGCATGGGAGCGGCATTCGCGCCCCCGAACATCACTCCGAGAGTACCGAGGCCATGCTCGCCCATATTCCAGGGCTGCGCGTGGTCATTCCATCTTCGCCCGAACGCGCTTACGGCCTGCTGCTCGCCGCCATCCGAGACCCCGATCCGGTGGTGTTCCTGGAGCCAACACGCATCTACCGTGCAGCGAGGGGCGAGGTGGAAGACAACGGCGAGGCCCTGCCACTGGATGTCGCCTTTATCCTCAGGGAAGGCCGCGACGTGACCCTGATCAGCTGGGGCGCGATGGTGAAAGAGACGCTGGCGGCTGCCGAAACGCTCGACGCCGAAGGCATCAGTGCAGAGGTTATCGATCTCGCGACCCTCAAGCCCTATGACGAGGAGACCCTGCTAAGCTCTGTGGCAAAAACCGGACGCTGCGTCATCGTGCACGAAGCTGCACGGACCGGCGGCTTCGGTGCCGAGATCGCCGCGCTTATCGCCGAGCGAGGGCTGACGTCTCTTCTCGCTCCTGTCGCCCGCGTCACAGGCTATGATACGGTGATGCCGCTGCCGCGGCTTGAGCAGCATTATATGCCGTCGGTCGACCGTATCGCGGCCGCCGGACGCAAGGCTTGCCAGTTCAGTTGAGCTCAGCGGAACACATCCCATGCGACAGTTCATGTTGCCCGATCTTGGCGAAGGTCTCGAAGAGGCCGAGATCGTGACCTGGCATGTGAACGAGGGGGATCACGTGGTTACGGATCAACCGCTTGTCTCGGTCGAGACCGACAAGGCCGTGGTTGAAGTGCCGTCACCGTGGAGTGGCCGCATCGCGCGGGTGTTCGGGACCAAAGGTGCTCTGGTGAAAGTTGGTGCTCCCCTGGTCGAGTTCGCCGAGGGCACCGAGCAGGATGCTGGCACCGTGGTCGGCCAGCTCGACACCGGCGAGAAGCAAGCTGCAGTGGCCGAAAGAACTGCGGAGCCGGCGCCAGGGCGAATGCTTCAGGTGCTCCCGGCGGTGCGCGCCCTCGCACGCAAGCTCGATGTCGATCTCAACGCGGTACAGGCCACCGGACCCGGCGGCACGATCACACGGGCCGACGTCGAGCGGGCCGCCAAAAGTCTCGCTGAGGCAGGTCCGGCCGAGGCATTGCGCGGGATGCGACGCGCCATGGCCCAGCGCATGGCAGCGGCACATGCCGAAGTCGTCCCCGCTACTGTCAGCGACGACGCTGATATCGACGAGTGGCGAACGGGCGAAGACCCAAGTGTCCGCCTGATGCGCGCAATCGCGGCTGCCTGCAGGGCGGAGCCCGCGCTCAACGCCTGGTACAATTCCGGCGCCGGCGCCCGGCGTCTGATCAGGCGCATCGATATTGGTATCGCGATCGATACCGAGGGCGGCCTCATCGTGCCGGTGGTGCGCAACGTCGCCGAGCGCGACGTACGGGACCTGCGAGCCGGGCTCGACAGGCTGCGGGCCGACGCGATCGCCCGCTCGATTCCACCGGAAGAACTTCGGGGGGCGACCATCACGCTGTCGAATTTCGGCATGATCGGCGGCCGCTTCGCCAGTCTCGTGGTTGTACCGCCCCAGGTGGCGATCGTCGGTGCCGGCCGGATTGCTCCCATCGTGGTGGCACATCAGGGCCGACCGGCGGTGCGACGCGTGCTGCCGTTGTCGCTCACCTTTGACCATCGAGTTGTGACGGGCGGCGAGGCCGCTCGCTTTATAGTGGCGCTAAAGTCGGATCTTGAGCGGACTTCCTAGAACCGCGATACGCGTGAGCCCGAAGCTGGAGGCGAAAATAGACGGGCGTTCTGCTGCTACTGATCTAGAGCAGAAGAACTACGGTATTCCTGTCGTGGGATGGTTGCTGGCGTCCGGTATTGGCGGCCCATGATCAGAAGGGGGCTCTTGCAAACGTCCCGCGCCAGGATGCAGACTGTGTGAGCTTGATAGGTGTCAACGTCTACGGTTCTGCTGCCCGACTGGAGTTCACGGTCGCGCAGAACGAGAGGAGCATGACGCCATGCGAGAAATCGAAATCCATGACTATGCGCGACAGTTGCTGGAAGCACACGGCGCCCAGGCCATTGCGGAAGCTGCCCAGAACGCCATCGACCTTGAAGCAAAGGGCGAACTGGAACTGGCCAGAACCTGGCGGCACATCGAAGACGCCTTGAAGCTCATGCGTGGGCCGCACCAAAGCTGAAGCTGCCTGCTCGCGCGTGACAAGGCGTGCTTGAATACGAGCGCCGCGATGCCGGATCGCGGCCGGTGCGGCGGCGGCGCTTGGGCGCGGCTGAACGGCAACGCGATCTTCAAGGCGCCCTCAGTTGCAGGAGTGAAGCCATGGTTCCGAATTGTGCGACAGCCGAAGATGTCCTGAAGGCGATCAAGGACGAGAAGGTCCAGATGATCGATCTGCGGTTCACTGACTTGCCGGGGGTCTGGCAACATTTTTCCGTCCCGCCGAGTGCAGTGAATATCGACACTCTCAATGAAGGCATCGGATTCGACGGCTCATCGATCCGCGGTTTCCAGGAGATCCAGGAAAGCGACATGCTGGTCGTCCCGGATCCGACGACGGCCTTCGTCGATCCGTTCACCCCGGCAACGACGCTAATCCTGATTTGCAACATCAGGGATCCGGTTACCGGTCAATCCTATAGCCGCGACGCCCGCTACATCGCCCAGAAGGCTGAGACTTATCTGAACGGCACTGGCCGCGCCGATACGAGCTATTTCGGCCCGGAGGCGGAGTTCTTCGTATTCAATGACGTGCGCTACGGACAGGGCATCAACTACGCCTTCCACGAAATCGATTCCAGCGAGGGCAGCTGGAACACCGGCAAGAAGGAAGCGCCGAATTTGGGTCACAAGCCGCGCCCGAAAGAGGGATACTTTCCGGTTCCCCCGACCGACAGCATGCAGGCTCTCCGCACCGAAATGGTGCTGACGATGGAGTCGCTGGGGATCCAGATTGAAGCCCATCACCATGAAGTCGCGACCGGCGGCCAAAACGAAATAGACATGCGCTTCACTACGCTCACCCGCATGGCTGACAACCTGATGATCTACAAATACGTGGTTAAGAACACCGCCTGCCAGCACGGCATGACCGCGACGTTCATGCCCAAACCGTTGTTCGAGGACAACGCCTCGGGAATGCATGTTCATCAGAGTCTGTGGAAGGGCGAGACCAACCTGTTCTATGACAAGGCGGACTACGCCGAGCTGAGTGAGCTTGGCCGCCACTATATCGGTGGGCTGCTGACCCACGCCTGGGCGTTATGTGGGCTTTGCGCCCCGACCACGAACTCCTATCGGCGTCTGGTGCCGGGTTACGAAGCTCCGATCAACCTGGTCTATTCCCAGCGCAATCGCTCGGCCTGCTGCCGGATTCCGATGTATTCGCCGAACCCGCGGGCAAAGCGCGTCGAGTTCCGTTCGCCGGATCCCTCCTGCAATCCCTACCTGGCCTTCGCCGCGATGCTGATGGCCGGCCTTGACGGCATCAACAACCGCATCGATCCGGGCAGCCCGATCGACAAGAATCTTTATGACCTGCCGCCCGCCGAGGCGAAGGATGTGAAATCGACGCCCGGATCGTTGGACCAGGCGCTTGACGCGCTGGAACGCGATCACGCGTTCCTGCTGCGCGGCGATGTGTTCACGCGCGACGTGATCGAAACCTGGCTCGACTACAAGCGAAAGAAGGAGGTCGATGCCATACGGCTACGACCCCATCCTCACGAGTTTCACCTCTATTACGACATCTAGTAGCGACTGTTCCGGCGCACCGGCGAGCCGATGATGTTCAACGCTAAGCCGGCCCGGAAAATCGTAAGGCCCGTCCTGTCAAGTGGCAAAAGATGCGGTCTAAGTATTTGGGCCCGCGGAGCTTGGACGATTCTGGAAGCCCCGTGAGGACCGGCAGGACGGCACCGCCATCGTTGGCGTCATCAGTTGCTCGACGGCGCCAAAAGCACCGGCTGCGGCGATGTAACCCGCGTTACGCCCCTGACGCTTTACCGAGAATGGATTGTGCAGGCCGCCCGCCAGCGGGGCTGGGGCGGCCCGACTCGAACCCCCGACTGTGCGGTTCGATCCGATCACTCTTTCACGGCGTCCCTGTATTCCGACAAAGGAAAATTCCATAGTGTTCTCAATACTGCTCGAAACGTGAACATGTCGGAATGCGCGTTGAGTCAAAGCAGCTTGTAGATGACTCTTAATCATCGGGTCCCAGGTTCGCTAGGCGGTTTTCGCTGTGGCACCGATTTGGCACCGCCAAAATTATCCCGCTTTTCTTCGACCTGTTGACCGTGGACGCCTTCTTCGCACCAGGGTTCTTTCCTTCGATCGCAAGCAGCATCTCCTTCTGACCGGCAGAGGCCTTGCGGGGCTTCTTGCCCTTGGTTGAGGCGACTTCCCCCGCAATGCTCTTCTTCAGGGCATCCATGAGGTCCACGACGTTCTCGCCCTTCGGACGCGGCGCCGGCCCAACGGTCTTGCCGTTGGCATTGATGAGTTCGGTCAAAGCCTCTTCGTAGTGGTCCTCAAACTTCTCCGGTTCGAAACTGGCGGTCTTCTGGGTGACGATGTGCTTCGCCAGGTCGAGCATGTCCTTCGTGACTTCAACGTCTTGGATTTCGTCGAAGTAGCCCTGCTCGTTGCGGACTTCGTAGGGATAGCGCAGGAGCGTACCCATCAGGCCCTTGTCGAGCGGCTCCAGGGAGATGATGTGCTCCCGGCTCGTGAGGACCACGCGGCCGATCGCGACCATGCCCATATTTCCTCTGCCACTGTCGGAACCTCATCTGGCGCTCGACGCGGAATTATCTTCTTTTCGATCCCGTCGTCTTGGGAGCCGGCTAGGCGGTACGGGCCGGGGCGTCATTGGCAGGGCTCGGTCAAGAGAACCCTCGGGCCGGATGCGATCCTTACGCGGAGCGGCGATCTGTCACGGTCCAGCATAATTTGTCGCTGCAATGCCTCCAAAATAAGCGTCACTTGCATATTCTTACGGCTGGTAGTTAACTAGGTAACTTGTAGACTAGCTCTGCCGGCTTTGCTTGGAGGGGTTGATGAAGGTCTTCAGCCGATATTTTTTCTTTGCGCTTCTTATGCTGCACAGCGCTGGGCCTGCTTCGGCGCAAACCAAAATCCGATACCTGCTCACATCGCCATCGCCGAACGTTGCTGAAGCCGCACATTCGTCGGTCCCGGAGATGCTTGGATTCTGGAAGGAGCTTGGGCTCGATGTCGAAGTCTCGCCGTTCAATGGATCGACGGGGGCCACCCAGGTTGTCATCTCCGGAAGCGCCCAATTTACAATGGCAAGTCCAGAGGCATTGCTCGTTGGCCGCCAGGAAGGCGCCAACATCAAGGGCATTTATAATCACGTGCGCGAGCCGATCTATACGATAGCGGTCGTGAAGGACAGTCCGGTTCGGAAGATCGAAGATCTCAAGAACAAGACGATAGGCGTCTTGAGCCTTTCAAGCGGCGCAACGGCCGTTGCAAAGGCGATGCTCCGCGGCGTTGGCTACGATCCCGAAAAAGATGTGAAATGGCTTCCCATCGGCCTGGGCCCGCAATCCGCCAACGCACTCAAGACCAATCAGGTTGACGCCATTGCAATGTGGGACTGGGCGTATGCGATCCTCGAAAACTCAGGATTTCAGTTCAGGCATTTTGAGACGGCAGGAACGTCGAAACTCCTGAGCCTTATGGTGATTGCGAACGGCGATTTTCTGAAGGCGAATCCGGATGCCGCCACGAAATTTGCGCAAGGCATTGCAAAAGGAACCTTGTTCACGCTCACCAATCCGGAAGCGGCGGTTCGTATCCATTGGCAAAAATATCCGGCATCGAAGCCGACCAACATTCCCGAAGACCAGGCGTTGCACGAGGCCGTGCACGTTCTTCAGGCGCGGCTCTCGAAATACAAGCTCGAAGGACGCGCCGATCCACGGTTCGGCGCGTTTACCCGCGACGAGTGGTTGTCGACGCAGAAGTTTTTCTTCGATGTCGGTGTCATCAATAGGCAGCCAGACGTTGAAGAGTATTTCACCAACGATCTGATCGACGACGTAAATCGCTTTGATAAGGCGGCGATCGTTCAGAAGGCGGAATCCTATCGATGACAGCCGTAACGCGGCCACTCATCGACGTTCGTGATGTCCGAAAGCAGTTTCGTTCCCGCTCAGGCGCATTTCTGGAAGCGCTATCGGATACGTCGTTGGCGGTGCAGGCTAAGCAGTTTCTCTGCATCGTCGGCCCGTCCGGTTGCGGCAAAAGTACGCTGCTGCGAATGATCGCCGGTCTGGAGACCATTTCGGGCGGCACGATCGCGATCGATTCTGTTCCGATCAAGGGCCCGCGCCGCGACATCGGGCTGGTCTTTCAAAGTCCGGTTCTGTTGCCGTGGCGGACCATCCTCAAGAACGTTCTCGTCCCCGCCGAAGTCCTGAAGCTCGATGCAGCCTCTTCGCGGCAACGAGCCCGTGACCTCCTGAAGCTTGTGGGTCTTGACGGTTTTGCAGATCGATATCCCGATGAGTTGTCAGGCGGAATGAAGCAGCGCGCGGCAATAGCCCGTGCGCTCATGCACGACCCCGATATCCTGCTGATGGACGAGCCCTTCGGCGCACTCGATGCTCTCACCCGCGAGGCGATGAATCTGGAACTGCTGCGGATCTGGCAGGCCAGCACCAAGACCGTCGTTCTTGTGACGCATTCGATCGAGGAAGCACTTCTTCTCTCCGACAGGATTGCGGTATTTGCGCCAAGGCCGGGCTTCGTTCGCGAATTGATTGACGTTCCCATCGCGCGGCCACGGTCGGCTGCGACCAGGTCCGATCCGGTCTTTATTCGCCTTGCTGAAAAATTGCGCGGCTACTTTGAAGTCGACAAGGACGCCGGAAAATGAACGCTCGCGTCGCTGCCATGCTTGAAAGATACGGACCGCCCATACTCGGCGGCATCGTGATCCTGCTCGTCTGGGAATTCGTGCCGGCTATTTTCAATGTTTCGAAACTGCTCCTTCCGCCGCCATCCTCGATCGTCCGATCGCTATGGCTCATCTATGATCGCGGCCTGCTGATCGAGAACTTCCTGGTAACGCTGGCTGAGGCGCTGCTGGGTTTTGCGATCGGCTCCGTGACCGCGATTTTCTTTGCTTTCGCTGTGACGCGTTCGCTGATCATCGAGCGAACGTTAATGCCATACCTTGTTGGCCTTCAGGCGCTTCCAAAAGTTGCCCTCGCACCCCTGATCGTTGTCTGGGTCGGAATCGGGATTGAATCGAAAATCCTGATAGCCGCGATCATTTCGTTCTTTCCGGTCCTGATCAACGCGATCGTCGGGTTTTCAACGGTGGAAGCGGAGAAGATCGATCTCATGCGATCGCTCGTGGCTTCGCGCTGGCAACAGTTTCGCATCGTAATCTTCCCGAACTCCTTGCCCTTCATTTTCGCCGGCTTGAACGTGGCAATCGTTCTCAGCATTACCGGCGCTCTGGTGGGCGAATTTATCGGCGCCGACCGGGGGCTTGGAAATCTGCTGCTGCAACTAAACTTCAATATGGATATCTCCGGGATGTTCGCCGTGCTGGCCGTCCTCGCGCTGCTGGGAATCGTTCTCTACGCCCTCGTTCGTTTTCTTCACGTCCGTCTCGTGTTCTGGGCGAAGCCGGACAATCTACGTTCCGGTCCGAACTAACCTTGTCACAAACTCCTAGGAGCTGATCTTGACAGAGTCTCTCGTACGTCTTGAAAAAAATGGGGTCATTTCCACGCTGACGTTGGATAACCCCCCGGTAAACGCCGCATCGACCAGGCTTATGAATGCGCTGCATGCGCGCCTTGACGAGATCGAAAGCGACAGGGATGCACGCTGCGTCATCCTGACCGGCGCCGGCGAGAGAGCCTTTTGCGCGGGCGGCGATTTGCGCGAAGAGAAGGACTTTGGAAGCCCCGAGGCATCGAAGGCGTTTCGCGCGCTTGGAAGAGAGACACTAAACCGTCTCGAAGCTTTCCCCGTACCGATCGTCGCGGCGATTCATGGCTTCTGCATCGGCGGCGGCACTGCGCTGGGCTGGGCTTGCGACATACGAATTGCGGCCGATAACACGGTATTCCGCGCCGGCGACGCCTATATCGGAATGGTGCCGAGTTGGGGAATGGGACTGACACGGCTGCCACGTTACGTCGGTCGCAACCGCGCCCTTGATATTCTACTTCTGGGGCAGGATTTCGACGCCAAGACTGCCTATGATTTTGGTTTGGTCACGCGCGTCGTCGCGAAGGCCGACCTGGCGAAAGAGGCGCTGCGCGTCGCAGAGCGGATCAGCAGCGCTTCGCCGACCGCGATCAGCGCGACACGCGATGCGATCGCCTTCAACTCCCGGGAAAGCTGGAAGGACATGGTCGCTTTCGAAATGGAGATTTGCGAGAAGGTCTTCGCGCATCCCGATGCCCATGAAGGACCAAAGGCATTCTCCGAAAAGCGCAAGCCGAAATTCGGAGCCCTCTGATGGGCGTACAAAGTCTGCTCAGGCCGAACTCCATCGCTATTGTCGGCGCCTCGGAGAAAATCGGCCCGGGGTTTAACGCCGTGAAGGCGCTGGAGTTCGTCGGCTATGAGGGTGACATCCATCTCATAAACCCACGGGCTCGGGAACTGTTTGGTCGCAGGACCTATGCATCTCTCGACGAAATACCCGGCAGTGTAGACGCTGTGTTTGTTGCGGTGCAGGCCGACGCGGTGGTCGAGGTGGCAAAACAGGCGGCTCAGAAAAGCGCCGGTGCGCTCGCGATTTTGTCGAGCGGATTTGGTGAGACGGAAGACGGCAAGGCAGCGCAGCGCGCGCTGGTGGAGATCGCTGAAGCCAGTGATATGGCGGTGTGCGGCCCGAACTGTCTTGGGCTGCTGAATTTTGTCGGGCGCTCCGCGATGTTTGGCACGTCGTTACCGGATAGGGTTGCGCGGGGTGGCGTGGCCGCTATCGTCCAGAGCGGATCGGTCGGGATCGCATTGCTCAATTCTGCGCGGGGGATCGGCTTTAGCTATTTGATCACAACCGGTAATGAAGCCGTCACGGCCGCATCGGACTACCTCGATGCCATCATCGACGATGCAAATGTCAGCACGATTCTGGTTTTTGCGGAGCAGATCAAGAAACCGGCCGCCTTCATGCGGGCGGTCCGGCGCGCCCGGGAAGCAAGCAAGCCGGTCGTCGTTCTCAAGAGCGGCCGGTCGCAGTCCGGAAAAGCGGCCGTGATGGCGCATACCGGCGCGGTAGCAGGCAGCGATGAGGCCTGCGATGCGGCCTTGCTCGCGGCAAGTGCAATGCAGGTGCATTCGCTCGACGATCTGATCGAAACGACTTTACTTGCTTCGAAGAGCCTGACACGGCCGACCAAGCCCCTGCTTGGAGGTCTATCCCTCTCAGGAGGCGAAATCGCTCTCGTATTGGATGCAGCCGAAGAAATCGGAGTAGAGTTCGCGCCGCTGGATTCGGCCTTGCCAACCGTCAAGAAGCTGCTTCCGCCGTTTGCATACCTTGCGAACCCGTTGGACCTGACCTGGGCAGGCCTTTATGATCCCGCGGTCGCTCAGGGGTGTGCCGAGGCGATTGCATCCCAAACCAATGTGGGCATGCTCGTCCTCCTCCAGGATGCGCCGACCGGGCTGGGGTCACAGCAGGCAACCCGCTATTCCAAGCTGCTTGAAGCCGTTGGGAGGGGAGCAGCTTCAGCGAAAATCCCGGTCGTCGCGCTATCTAACGTTTCGGATCAACCGCATCCCGCACTTCAAGAGGTCGCGGATAATGCGAAAATTCCCTATTTGCGCGGAACCCGAGTGGGGCTCTCGGCGATCTCTCGCTACGTGACGTGGTCGACGAGGCCTGCGCAGTCGCTTGTCACAGGCTCGATCAAGGAAGGAGGCCTGGCAAAATCCCGCCTCGACGTTATGCCATCACATCGGTTGGCGGCCGAGCATGAAGCGCGAGACATCCTCAGGAGCTACGGGGTAGCTGGCCCTCAGGAGCAATTTTCTTCGTCCGTTGAGGGGGCGGTGGCTGCCGCCGCAGAGATTGGTTTTCCCGTCGTGCTGAAAGGATTGGTGGTAAATATGGTTCACAAGTCCGATGCGGGGCTTGTCAAAGTGGGTCTTGTTTCCGCGGAGGACGTTCGTCTCGCCGCCGAGGCGATGCTGTTATCGACAGCTGGTCTTCCTGATCATTTTCTCGGCTTTCTCGTTCAGCGAAAGATATCGTCGCTTGCGGAGATTTTTGTTGGCGCAAGAGTAGATGCGGATTTTGGCCCATTGGTTGTTGTAGGAGCTGGAGGAGTCCAGGTCGAACTCTACAAGGATGTCGCTATCCGCCTGGCGCCGATCAACGAAGAAACAGCGGCCGAAGCGATTGCATCGACAAAGATCGCGCGGCTTCTCGGCGGATTTCGTGGTCAGCCGGCCGGAGACGTTCAGGCTGTCGCACGAACCATGAGTGCACTGTCGCGGTTCATTGCGGAATTCTTCGACCGTATATCTGAAATCGAGATCAATCCGCTTGCGGTCATGGCAAAGGGACAGGGCTGCATTGCACTGGACTGCGTGCTGATTTCGAACGATCTTGAACGAAAGCATTTGGTTGAGTTCAGCAAATGATCGGCAATATTCCCAATAATGAACTCAATAATGCCGGCGTCGTATATCGCGAACTCAAGCGGCGTATAACCGAACTATTCTACAAGCCTGGAGATAGATTGTCAGAGGTCGGGATTGCCACTGAGCTTGGCTTTGGTCGTTCGCCGGTTCGCACTGCTTTCTCCCGTCTCCAAAGCGAGGGCTGGATCGAGATCTCGCCGCAGAGCGGCACCTTTGTGCGCGGTCTTTCCGACACTGAGATTACCGAGATACTCGAAGCCCGCCTTGTTCTGGAATCGTATCTCGCAGGCCGTGCTTCCACTATGATAAGCGATGCCGAATTGGTGCGGCTTCGAGAGGCCTTTTCTTCGTTTGGTGCACGGGTATCAACCGATCGATTAGATGACTACCTTGAGCTTGATCTTCAGTTTCACCTGGCGATTTACCAGGCTGCCGGAAATCAACTGATCGCCGGCATTCTCGTCAACCTGATAGACAAGGTACGCTGGATTCGCCGTGGAAGTGCTGCCTATCCACTTCGGATTAACGACGCCTTCGTTGAAATTCATGCTGTTCTCGATGCGCTTGAAGCCCGCGACGCAGAAGCCGCCTCCGCCGCAATGCGCACTCACATTGAGAACACCTTGGAGTTCAGGCGCAACAATCCAGCTCAGTCTCTTGGCGCCGATAGTCAAACGTGGCCGGAGCCTGTTCGTCTGAATCGTCGCGCCGAACGTACAGCCGAACCTGACAAATCATCACAACGGTGACACGCGCGGCCACGGTTCCAATTCGGAGACCTATATGGACGAGCTTCATCCGGCGCCGGATATTTTCCAGGATATGAGATGCACCCAGAAAACGTTGTGGCGGAAACAGGCCGGCTCGCTGTGGAGTTGGGCACTTCGTATGGCTCAGTATCTATCTTTTCGCGCGGGCAGCTTTCTCATTCGCCGTCACCGTGGCGCAGGATAACCAGAAATAATTTCGAGCGACAACGAGCCGATTCGTGGCGGCAAAAGCCTATGCTGACGCACCAGCGTTTCAGGCTGGCGACCGCCGAGATTGAAGGAGCCACTGGTACATCTGGACGAAGAACCAGCGATCGTTGTTCGTAAGCTGGCCCGGGCTCTTCGACTTGAACGGCGAAGCCGAGATCGCAGAACAAACCAGATCAGCCGCGATCGTTGCGTCAACTTGGCCGATTCCGTCGCTGTCGAGATTTTAGCGTGAAGCAGCCGGTTGCGAGCGTGAAGCCTGAAGATAATCCCGTTGATCTGATCCCAAACTCCGCTCGCGTTTCAGCGTTTCAAAGCCCGCGAAGGCAGCGTGATCACTGGACCAAATGCTCGCGCTGATCTTCACCTCCGTCCTCAGGCTTGCGACTTATTCCCGGGGACGTTCGTCCTGCTTTTTAAAGGTGCGGCCCCGCCAGGTACTGAAGCTCGCTTGGCTAGCGCCGGCCGAGTACCCATTAAGGAGATCCGAGAGAAGAATTGTGCGTCTGCTCGCGCGTTGGCCTTAGTGCTTGTTTCACCGGGCTCTCGAAATCTAGGATACGTAAGTTAATCAATGACATACCAGATGAATAGACGCTCTTCGCTCAATTAATGTGCGTGCACATTAATTGTGCTTGACGTTGCGATGCAGCAAATTACGGTGGATGCAACTTGTCAACTAGATGGGAAGTTGCCGGATCTGCCCAACTAGACAGTCAGTGAATGTTGGTTCGTTGTTTGGACCTTGGCCGGTGGGTTCGACCGCCAGATTGATCAACCGATCAAGGTTTGATGGCGCGTGCAACGGAAGGAGGAAGCCATGCTCGATACCGATGAAGCGGGTGCTGCCTCCATCACCTATCGAGAAATCAAGCGACGGATCGTGGATTTACAATACGGCGTCGGTGAGCGCCTGTCCGAAGCGCGCCTTGCCGAGGAGCTGGGTGTCGGGCGCTCCCCGATTCGAACCGCCCTGCTGCGGCTGAAAGCCGAGGGCTGGATCGCCATCGCTCCTCAAAGCGGCACTTACGTCAAAGCGATGACACCCCGCGAAATCCGAGAGGTCGCCGATTTGCGCATGCTGCTGGAGATGCGCGCAGCGGCAGATGCAGCCATCCAAATGTCCGACTCCGTGCTGGAAGAGCTGCGCACAGAATTCCGGCTTCGGGAGGCAAGTATCGCAAGCGGCGATGCCGATGCATTCATCGCGATCGATAATCGTCTTCATTCGGCGATCTACGATGCCACCGATAATCGGCTTATTCGCGGTATCCTGCTGGATCTGCGCGACAAGGTACAATGGATTCGTCGAGTTTGCTCCGTGTCGACAGAGCGTGTGCAAGACGGGTTCAAAGAGCTTGAGTTGATCCTCTCGGCCCTTGAGCGGCGCGACGAAGTTCAGGCTGCGCAAGCCATGCGCGACCACGTGAAGAGTGCTGCGGCGTTTTGCGAGCAGTTGGAAGTCGAAAAGCAGCTTCCGATGACTTTTCGTACGCGTTCGATCGCCAACCAGATCAGGCTAAAGGCCGCAAAGCTCGATGATGGGGCATCTGGCGCAAGCAAGCAATGAAAGGATGCCTGACACATGGCGGCCGTAATGAGTGCAACCCCTTTCATCGTAGGCCGGCAGGCTGACAGGTCGCGTCAACCAGCCGTCGTCGCTCTGCGTGACATAACAAAAACCTACGACACAGCGGCTGGCGGGACCGTGCATGCGTTAAGCAGCATCAATCTCGAAGTCGGCTCCGGCGAGTTCGTGTCCGTCCTTGGAGCCTCGGGCCGCGGCAAGACAACGCTGTTGCGCATTATCGGCGGTCTTGAAGATGGCTACGGCGGTGAATTGCTAATGCACGGTCGCAAAGGCGGTGCTTCGCACCCAGATGTTGGCATCGTCTTTCAAGACGCCAATCTGCTGCCGTGGCGGACCATTGTTCAGAACGTGTTGTTGCCCGCGCAGGTTCTTCGCTTGGACAAGAACATATCCATCACGCACGCCCATGAACTGCTCGAACTTGTCGGGCTGAAGGGGTTCGAAGACAAATATCCGTTCGATCTCTCTGGCGGAATGCGTCAGCGCGTTTCTATTGCACGCGCACTGATCCACGATCCATCAATCCTGCTGATGGATGAGCCGTTCGGCGCCCTCGACGCTATGACGCGTGAAGTCATGAACCAGGAAGTGCTGAAGATATGGGACAGGAAGAAGAAGACGGTGTTCATGATCACGCATTCGATCAGCGAGGCTGTGTTCATGAGCGATCGTGTCGTCGTGATGTCCCCGCGTCCCGGACGCGTGATCGCCGAAGTTGACATTCCGTTGCCGCGGCCACGAACCCTGGAGATGCTCGGCGAGGAAGGCTTTGCCGTTCTGACCCGGGATCTCCGGCGGCTCCTGGATCATGGCGCGGTCTGAAATTCTCTCGAGATCAAAAGGTAGTCGCAATGACGATTGATGCCACGGCTGCGGCCGAAATGCTGGATTCGCGCAAGCGCGAACGCTTGCGATGGAAATCCTTCTGCAGTTCCGACTCCATGATTTCCTTCCTGGGGTTCGTCCTGCTGGCCTGTACATGGGAAGCAGCGGTCTATCTCTTCAAGATTCCCGATTTCATTCTGCCCGCGCCGTCGGCCATTGTGATGTCGCTCTATAGCGGTTTGGTCTCGGGAGTCTTTATCTATAATTTTCTCGTCACGGCGTTTCAGACGCTGGTCGGCTTCTTCGTGGCGGCGATTATCGGTACGGCGCTTGGCGCGGCCGTGGCGCAGTTCCGTGTCATCGAGCGCGTCGTCTACCCATGGCTCGTCGCGCTGCAGACGCTTCCAAAAATCGCTCTGGCTCCGTTGATCATCATCTGGGCGGGATATGGCATTTCTTCGAAGATCATCATCGTTGCGCTGGCCGCAGTCTTCCCGGTGCTGGTGAACACGATCATGGGCTTGAAATCCTGCGATCAGGGCAAGCTCGATCTGATGCGCTCGCTCGGCGCCGGTCCATGGGAAACCTTTCGCACCGTGCGTTTGCCAAATGCCCTTCCATTCATTTTCGCCGGTCTCAACGTGGCAATCGTGCTCGCGATCCTGGGTTCGATCGTGGGCGAGTTTGTTGGCTCGAAGGCGGGGCTCGGAAATCTCATCCTGGAAGCAAACTTCCAGTTTGATGTGGCGCGCATTTTCGCGGTGCTGGTGATCTTAGGGTGCTTTGGTGTCGTCCTTAGCCAGTTGATGCGCATCGCGCAGCGTCATTTCCTGTTCTGGAACAAGGCGCTCAACTAATCGAATTACGGATTGCCGGGCAACGAAAGGTGAAAAGTACGATGCGTGAAATTTATTTGGTCGTCAGTTCGCTGATGATACTTCTCGGGTTCGGCTGCCAAGCCGATGCTCAAGAGAAGGTGGTCTACGCTGTTACCACGTCCAACATCTCCGTCGGCCATGCGGCACAATCGTCGATCCCACTGACCGAGGGCTTCTGGAAGGCGGAAGGACTCGACGTCGAGGTCATCGGGCTGTCTGGCGCGACGGCCGGCATTCAGCAGGTGGCGAGCGGGCAGGTGGACTTTGCCACTGTCGGAGGCGATGCCCTGCTCATTGCCCGCGCCAAAGGCCTGAAGGTAAAGGCGGTCTATACCTACGCGCGCAAATCCATCTATCGCATCGTCGTGCCGGAAGACGACGGCGTGAAGACGCTTGCGGATCTCAAAGGCAAGACACTTGGCGCGCCGGACATGTCAGCCGGCTCTGTACCTTACGCTCGCGCCGCACTATCATCCGCGGGCGTCGATCCACAGAACGGCGTGAAATGGCTCTCGGTCGGCATCGGCGGACAGGCTGCCAACGCGTTCCGGCAGAAGGCGATCGATGGATGGGCCGCGTGGGATACCGTGATCGCGTCGCTGGAGAACAATGGCTTCAAGTTTCGCTATGTCGATCCGCCCTGGATCGATGAAATTTTCGGCAACGTCATCGTTGCCCGTGAGGACACGATCGAGAAGAAGCCCGAGCTCGTAGTGAAGGTTACACGTGCGATCGCAAAATCGTCGGTCTTCGGTTTGGCGAATCCCGATGGAGCGCTGCGCAATCACTGGAAGATGTATCCGGAAACCAAGCCGCAGACGGTGAATGATGAGACTTTCCGTCAAGCGCGCCGGATATTCGATTCCCGCTTCGATCTGACCAAGCTCGAGCCGGGGGTCAAATGGGGCGAGAACATGCCGACGCAGTGGAAGCGCATGGCGGATATCAGCATCGAGCAAGGGCTCATTCCCAAGAACTTCGATATCAGCGCTTCCTACACAAATCAGTTCATTTCCCAGATCAATGACTTCGATCAGACGAAAATCGAGGCCGCGGCTAAAGCCTCGAGCTGGTAATCATCCATCCGTGACGGGTGCGCCAGTTGGCGCATCCGTCCGACCTTCAAATAAAAAGAATCTGTGCTTCGTTTCGAAGATGCGCGCGCGGGGAAAAACATGACACGACGTAGTGATCAAATGCGGTTGGGCGCCTTCTTCCACCCGACAGGGCATCATGTGGCGGCATGGCTCGATCCGGGCGCCCAGATCGACGCTGGAACCAATTTTCAGCATTATGCTCAGCTTGCCCAGACGGCCGAGAAGGCAAAGTTCGATCTGATCTTCCTGGCCGATGCCATCGCGACACGCGACGGTAACTTGCAGGCGCTGCGGCGCTGGCCGCAATACATGGCTTATTTCGATCCCGTCACGTTGCTCGCGGCGCTGGCGGCGGTCACGCGCAACATCGGTCTCGTGTCCACCGCCACCACCAGCTTCAACGAGCCATATCATGTCGCTCGCAAGTTCGCTTCGCTCGACCATATCAGCGGCGGGCGTGCGGGCTGGAACGTCGTCACGTCATCCAACGCGTCCGAAGCCTTTAATTTTGGTCGCGATGCCCATTTCGGCCACAGCGAGCGTTATGAGCGCGCCGATGAATTCGTAAAGGTGGTGAAAGGCCTCTGGGACAGTTGGGACGATGACGCTTTCGTACGCGATCGCGCGTCGTCGCTTTATTTCGATCCTGAGAAGCTTCATTTCCTCAATCACAAGGACAAGCATTTCTCGGTGCGCGGTCCGCTCAACGTGGCGCGGCCCCCTCAGGGTTATCCTGTGATCTTCCAGGCCAGCGCATCCGACACCGGAAAAGAGCTTGCCGCGCAGATTGCCGAAGTCATGTTTACGCCTCTCCACGAGCTGGAGCACGCGCAGAAATTCTATCGCGAGCTAAAGGATCACGCCGCCAAGTACGGGCGTAACGATGACGACCTGGTCATCCTGCCGGGCTTGAACGTGGTGGTCGGGACCAGCGAGGCTGATGCGGATGAGAAGATCAAATATCTTCAGAGCCTGATTCACCCGGATGTCGGCAAGGAACTGCTCTCGACCGCTCTCGGAGGGATGGACCTGAGCTCGTGTGACCCCGACGAGCCTCTTCCAGATCACATTATCTCTCAGGAAGAGCGAAAGACGAATTCGCGGGTCTCCTATCTATTCAAGGACAAGCCAACGCTTCGCCAGATGTACGAACGGTTCGGTACCGGACGCGGTCAAAGGACCGTCAAGGGAACTCCCTCGGCCATCGTCGACCAGATGGAAAATTGGTTCATCAACCGTGGTGTGGACGGCTACCTGATCCAGCCGCCAATTCTTCCCGCGGGGCTCGACGAGTTCGTCGAGAAGATCATCCCCGAATTACAGAACAGAGGCTTGTTCCGCACTGAATATACCGGACGAACGCTGAGGGAAAATCTCGGTCTTCGACGTCCCGACAGCATGTATACCGCGACCGCCAATCTCGCGCCATCTCAAGAGGCGGATCTGGGAAGAAAGCGGATGCCATGAGCGGGTATCAAGCGTGGCGCAGAGCCACTTGGTCACCCCTGAGGCATCCGACCCCACAATCAGCTCATCCTATATCAGCCGCAACTCCTTCATGCTGGTCTGAAGGGCCGACGATGAGGTTTCGGCGGTCCCACCGATCGAGGTCCTCAAGCGGGTAAAGGACGGCCTTGCCGATTTTTAGGAACGAAGGTCCATCGAACGCCAGTTGCACAGGAGTGCCCACACGGATCTGGCCGCGATAACGTTCGATAACTTGAACGTCGCGAACATTTGGCTCGGTGTGTGTACCGAAAACCTTATCCGAGTTGATGGCGTGATGGAATCGCCTAAGCTGGCGGAATGATCCGGCTGCTCTGTTTCGCTCTGGCCGTCCTGGCCTCGCCGTTCAAGTCGAAGTTGCGATGTCGTCAAACCGTAATGTTTGATGAATAGCGTTCCGGTTGTTGTTCCTGCAGCAATCGGTTGATTGTCGGCGTTGCAATTTTTTCCGTCAGCAGGCAGGTCATCCGGCACTTCGGGCGTCAGAATCTCCGACCCTAACTGCGCCGGCGGATGTGGGATGTGTGGTTGGGCCAGAAACGAGTCGCGACAGCGCCAGAGAGTGAATATTGCGTTCGGCTTGCGGTTTGGCGGCGTTGCAATTTGGGCGGCGTCATCGATCTGTTTTCGGCCAACGGCGACCTCAACGCCGGCAAAGGGCCGAAGAGCAAGGCGGCTTATCCGCCCTTGAAGCTGATCACCGGGACAATATTCAACCAACGAGGATCCACGCTCTTGACGCGGGGGCTCGGCATACGGAGGCGATTGCTCCCTGTGGCATATCGCTTTGCGAAGGCGCTACGCCCGATGTCCTGTTGCGCCGGCGGACCCAATGGGAATCTGAACGATCACGTGCGACCCTCGAAAAAGGTGGGTTCGAATCGCTGTTGATCGCTATGGGGGACGATCCCTACGATCCGAAATCCTTCAAGCCGCTTGATCCGCCGAGCGATGATGTCTGGCATTTCGATGTCGAATTCATTGAAGGCCACGGCGCCTATAAGATCATCGTCAACAGGCTCTGCCGCATGACCAAGGGCGACCTGATCTTCGATCGGGTCAATGACTATGTCGATGTGGACGAGCGGATCGCCTGGGTTGAGTTGACCCGTGCGGGCGAGAGCGAGCGGATCGACCTCACGATTGACGACGATTGGACCGACCCAAAAATCTTTCTGGAGATGCAGCAGCGTCTTGTCGCGACGGGCTCCCCACGGCGGTTCGCAATGCAGGGATTGGGGCAGGACTGCCTCATCGTTTGCCAGACGCCGGAAAATCTGAAGACGCTCAACCGGGTCACCGGTCTGCGCTTTCGTGTGACGACATGAGCCGTCCGCGCCGTTGCGGCCTCTCGCCGATGGATCAGTAATTTCACGCCGGCATACGCCAGCGTGCGAACTCCGCCTGAAAGCTATTGAAGTGGCGCGGCATTCAGCATTCCTTGGGTGCATGTCATGAGTGCCGGAAACTTGCCATGCCCGCTATGGCGATTCTTTGGGGCCAGATCCTGACGGTCTTCGCGATCATCGTCGCCAGCATCTGGGGCGCGACGCAATGGACGGCGTGGCAGTTTGGCTTCCAGCCGCAGCTCGGGCCGTCATGATTAAGCCGGCGTGCCCAAAGAAGATATTTATCGATTTGAGCGCCGCGATGTACTAGAATTGTCGCTCCTGCTCATTTGAAGACGCCGTCAATGGCTCCCTCGCGCGCCCGTGTCCGTTTTTCGGTTGCGGCACTTTTGGCGGTCTGCGCGTTTCATGCCGTCGGGCATGCGGCGCCGCCGGTGCCCGACAGAGTGTCTCTCAGCGAGTCGACGATTACGTGGAGCACCGTCAAGTATGCGACCAATGCAGAGAACGGATTCGTCAACGGGTCGCTCGACAAGAAGAGCATCGTCGATCGTACGTTCAGGGCCCACGTGCTTGAGAATCGTTATCTGAGGGTAACGCTCCTGCCCGAATTTGGCGGGCGCATTCTTTCCATCGTCTACAAGCCGACCGGCCACGAACAACTTTATCGCACGGAAGTAGGCGTGCCTTACGGGATCAAGGGCGGCACTTTTTATTACGACTGGCTGATGGTGTATGGCGGCATCTTCGCGACGTTCCCGGATGCCGAGCACGGCAAGACGTGGTTGAAGCCTTGGGATTTTAAGGTGGCAAAGGAGACTGTCGGCGAAGTGACGGTGTCGATGTCGCTCAAGGACGATTTCGAGTATTCCGCGGCACCGGGGAAGTTCAGGAGGGGCTCGACGGGCATCGAGGCGACTTACTATGTCACGCTGAAAGCCGATCGCGCCGCGCTCGATGCGCGCGTGGTGCTGAAAAATCCGCGCGAGAAGACGATCAAATACGAGTACTGGACGTGCACCACGTTCGCGCCTGGATCGGACCCGAAAAGTCCTAAAACCACCGGCGGCGCCGAAATCATCGCGCCGATCCAAGCCTACAGTACGCCCGACTGGTCGACCAGTCTCTCCGACGGCGACAAGAGCGCGGGCATGGGCAAGAGCCGTTTCGAAAGACTGCGCTACTTCAAGAATTGGCCGGCGATGGGTATCGCATACGCGGCGCCCAATATGCAGGGCGGGAATTTCTGGGGCGTGATCAATCACGACAACGAAGAGGGGATCATCCGCATCGCCGACAATACGGTCACGCCGGGCTTGAAAATGTGGACGTGGGGATTTCCGTCGTTTACGAACGAAACCGACGCACGCAAGGACCCGAACCCACAGCGGCCTTACGTCGAATTGTGGGCGGGCGTGTCGGACGAGTTTTTCCACAGCGCTGACTTTCCCGCACTGGGCGAAGTGTCGATTCCGGAAACCTACAGCCCGACAGTCGGCATGAGCAACGTGACGCATGCGAACGAGAACATCCTGATCAATCTTTCGGCCGAGGCGTCCGGCGTGAATCTTCAGTTCTTCAGTATCAAACCAGCCACGCCGTTGCGCGTAACGTTGAAACGTGGCGACGCCATATTGTTCAATGAAGGCGTGAAAGCCGACCCGAAAAACGGAAATCGCATTTCAGCGACAATTCCTGCCGGCGGCAACGGCGAACAGGTACAGCTGACGATCACGACTGCGGAAGGTAAGGAACTGATCGCGGCCGAGACAAAAATAAAATAAACTCCTGCCGACCGTAAACAATTGGCCAGGTTGCGTTGGCGCCACGGTTTTTGTCGATCTCAGGACAGCCCGAACCGTGAGCACTGTACGAGGGTCACTCTTGCGTGTGAGGTTGCGATGGATAAGAACGGCCGCTTCTGGCGCAAAGCGGTCGCTTCGCAAGCGAACCGGAAGCAGTTGCGCTGGACTGTGCACTCAGATTTGAATCGCCTCCCAACAGCCGGCCGTCTATGGTGTGCTTATG
This sequence comes from Bradyrhizobium sp., assembly GCA_028290305.1. The sequence goes on along the minus strand of JAQGKC010000421.1, from coordinate 633 downwards.
TCGCGCCTCGTGTTTCTGTCGATTGCTATCGTCCTATCGCTGCTGCCGGTCGTCGCGCCGGCTGCGCCGGCTCATAAACGGCCGGCGCCACGCTGGCACGGCTACGGCTTCCTGCCGGGCTATCATCAGCCCCCGAATAACAGCCTTCCAGCTTACGCCCAGAAAGCTTCGGTTTCGCGCATGGCGCGCCGCAACCGGCGCCCTTGGTACATCGATCCAACCCCAAGTTATTACGGGTACGATGGCGACTGGCACTATTTCGGCCGGCCTGGCTTTTACGGTGGTCGCTACAATGGCGGCAGCTTCGGCCCTTGCTGGACGCGGACGCCGATCGGGCCCATCAGGAATTGCGGCTGATTAAGCTATTGCTTGAAGACCGCGCGCGTGTGCATCCGTTTGCCGGCAACGGCGGCTCATGGCGCGAAGCGGACATTCGCGGATTGTTGGATTTGGAATGTCTGCTTCTGAGGAGCGAGCGGACATGGTTTCGCGAGCGGGTAACTTCCGCGTTTGCCGCAGAGATGAACCCGCGTCCGGACCGCCTGTTCTTTTGGACGGCTTACGGACGCAACCTCACGACGCAGTGTCTGCGTTCACCGGCAGGGTGAACTGAAACGCGGCACCGTGGGGTAC
>JAQGKC010000202.1 GCA_028290305.1 Bradyrhizobium sp. | reverse complement strand
GTCGAATCGACGTTGATCGGCGCGCGCCGACCGGACCAGCTTGACGCGAACCTGGCTGCGCTCGAGCTGATGCTGACGGATGCGCAATTGGCTAAGCTCAACGAGGTGTCGAAACCAGTGCTCAATTTCCCGGCCGACATCAACAACCATTTGGCGCCCACGTTTGGCTTCCCGGGCACCACGATCGACGGGTACATCGCGCCCGCGTCACCCGTGCTGTCGGCGAGCGCAAATCGCTACTGAGCCACATGCTGACCCAGCACGCGTATGCAATCCGAAGGGAGACATCATGTTCTTTGAGGAAGGCTCTGCTCATCAGACTTGATCCCAATAGATTGCCACCGCTCGCCGAACTTATGGGCCAACCTGGAGCGTGGCCGGCACCGTCAACGATCCCTTCGATCTCCAGCGCTTTGTCGATGCGCAAGCGCCGGTCTACCCGGCCCCATTCGTGCTCATGTGCTGGGGCCGAACCCACCTTTTCCCGATCGTCAGCGCAAAGTTACGGCGATAGAGCGGTTCTCCCAAGCGGGGCACCACGGTCCACCTGCCCCATTCACGCATCATGAGTAAAATGCCGATCGGCGTGACTAGGATGGCCCCCAGCATGTCGAGTTGAAAAGGCACGCCCAGGAACAGAACGGAGATCGTTCTTTCATGAACGATATCGATGACGATCGTGACGAATCGGCATTCGCACAACTCGGTCTCTCGCGCTATCACAGCATGCCTTGCTCTTGGAGTCGCCGATGTGCGGAGGCAGTTCGAGACGGTCCTACAAGATCAACACCCGCTTCGACGCGTTGGTGCACTGTTCGGAGTGCCAGACATCGCGCGCGATGGCGATCAAGACGATCCAACCGGGAATGTCTGGCAACAGGGACGAGATAATTTATAAGTGCACGCAATGCGGAGCAGAAACGTCGAAGTTTGCCGAATAGCACTTAGCCATCTGCCGACCCAAGAAGACCCGCGCGGGAAGTCCAATCAACTTCCCTGAAGCCGAAACTATACTTGCTGGGGGCGTTCTAGTCGCTAGGGGCGATACATCAGGGAGACACGGCCATGTTACACAAGACCATGATAGCTTTATTCACAGCTGCCTCAGTCGGCATGCTTGCCCCGAGCGTCACCTCGGCTCGCGGCGGCTTTGGCGGAGGCGGTGGCGGCTTCCACGGCGGCGGTGGCGGCGGCTTTCACGGTGGCGGTGGAGGCAGCTTCCACGGTGCCGGGTTTGGTGGCGGCGGCTTCCGCGGCGGCGGTTTTGGCGGAGGCGGTTTCCATTCAGTCGGTGGCGGAGGTTTCCGTTCACCCGCTTTCGGAGGCGGAGGTTTCCACTCAGCCGCTATTGGGAGCGGTGGATTTCGCAGTGGAGCCTTCGCAGCCAATGGTTTCCGCGGCGGCGGTTTCCACCACGGGTTCCACCACCACGGGCGCAGATTTGCGTTCGGCGCATTTGCATTCGGACCAGGCTACCCGTACGCCTACTACGGCGACGATGATTACGACTATCCCTACTACGATTCCAGCTATGGCGATAGCGGCTGCTATGCGGTGCAGCGGCGCGTGCATACCCGGCATGGCTGGCGTATCCGACCTGTCCAGGTGTGCGGCTGATCCTGCGGTCTTCGACGGATAAGGAGATGATCGGGTCTGGTGAATTAAAGTTGAGGACCGGGGCCAGCCGAATGATTCACGCGGTCTTGGTGTATCCTGCGCCGAGGCCGCTTTTTTACGCCGCTCGCATGGATCGGATAGCCTGCTGCGCTCCGCGCGGAATGATCCGACTTGTTGGCACGAAAACATCGCTGTGCTGTCGAGCCACGCCTGATCGACGGGGTACATATCCCGCTCAAGACTTTGGACGAGCTGATCGAAGTTGCTTCTCTCTCCGGAAACACACTTTCGCATCACTGCAGCTTAGTCGCCGTATAGTCGCTCGGCTGTCGATCGAGTTCAGGAGCAGCTTCGAAGCGTCGATGTACGACTGCAGCGAAGAGCGGACGGCGGGGTTGGACGGATCGCTTAGTCACGTGGGTTCGTACTAATCCGCGGATCCGCATCTGCCAGTTCCTCGCGGTCAAGGTCAGAACACGTTGTCTTCGAGTAGATGTTTCCGACCTCCACCGCCCCCGTCACTACAATTTACTAACCTCGCTCTTCATCTGGGCAATAAGGTCCTTATCCTGAAGATGATGCTCTTCGGTATCGAGGATCGCCCGAAATGCGTTTCGCTTCAGTAACCTGATGTCGGTTTTACCCATTGCGCCTTCCATGGCGGCAGCGTCGGCAACGATATCGATCAGGCGCTCAGCTGCATCAAGACGGCCCCAAAGATAATCGTGCTCCCGGCGCGAACGGCTCAAGAAGCCCGCGAAATGTTTAAACTCCGCTCCCCTGAGTCGCGTGGCATGTGCCCCGTTCCGACGAAGAACCGAGTCGACCGGACTGATCCGATCGACGCGGATCTCGCGGTGCTCTTCGACGGCACGCCATTCCGATATCGGATAGGTCCAGACGTCCCAGAATGGAAAGCCGATGTAGTAGATGAGGACCTCATGGTGAAGTACTTTCGGCATCTCGTCAGCCATCGATAAGGCCACGATGGCATCGACGGCCCGATCGATGTTCGCAAGGTCGAGTTCCCGATAAAGCTGCTCCATGACGTCGTCCATCTCTCGGTCCAAATCTGTCCGCGCCGCGACTGTTGTCTCCGTTTTGATATGAGCGGCAGCGCTCAACCTGCTTGTCAACGCTTCGACCCGGGCTCGCAGAGCCGCGCTAGCGAAATCGCCAGCTTGCAGCCTGCGCAATCGCCCCATCGGAGCTTGAAAGCGACTCTTCAGATCATCGATTTGACCCGGCCTTACTTCCTTAAAGCTTGGCTCGTCCAATCGTGAATAGAGTAGGTTTAGACCCCGCATGACAAACGACAGCCTGCGGCGGCGGAACTCGACATCGAAATGCAGCAAGAAATCGATCCACGGCTGCACCTCTGATGCGCCCGCCGTCGACAGCGATCCGTCTGGCGGGATTGCTCCACGCCGATTGGCCCACGACAGAATCTCGTCGGCCAGTCTTGTGCGAAGTGGCGACGCCTGATCAGTCTCGCCGAGATCACAGATCAGACCAACGAGCGCATCAATTATCGAGAACGTCTTGAAACGCGCATAGACTTGGTAGGCATAGCTTGCCTCTTTTGCGGCCAGCATATTTGCCGTTTCGCGCCAAAGCTTAATTGCGCGGCCGGCATCTTCCGTTGAAGGGACGCGCTCCGTCACGGTAGTTACGAAGCCAGCGAGTTCGGGATAAGCCGCCTTTAGAACCGTGCGCATCCGCTCGATCGTCTCATTGAATTGCTGGACTCGGGCAAGCTCGTGATAGATCGGCGCACGCAACGGAATTTCAAAAATCGCGCCTTCCAGAGTCCGTATGAAGCTGGGGACGTCTCCGCCGGGTGGAGGCGACGATCGTTCCGGGTCCGGCTCGATAAAGACGAGGCGACGGTCGACGTCACGATAGGCCGGGCGTTCTCTCACCATGTTCAGGACAACGGAAAACGGTTTGTTGTTGACAATGCCGCCGTCCAGAAACGACGTGATTTCTGGATCAACGCCTGCCCGGATATGTTCCTTGAAATTAACGGCAATGAATTTCTGCCGATCCGGCCAGTCCACCCCCCGCTTCGCAAGCAATCTTTCGAGGTTTGAGAGCTGGACCGGAGGAAATGCACCTGGAAAGCTCGATGTCGCGCGAGCAGCGAGTGCCAGACCAGGCACATCGGCCAGGCCCGAGGTTTCGCTTTCATCCGACCAATTGCGGTACTTGAAAGTCCAGAACAGCCCGTGCTCCCGCTCCGAGATCACGGACGGCGTGTTGATCTTCACATCGCGCGGATATCCATAAAAATCCG